>JBBSDC010000067.1:0-20360 GCA_038249705.1 Bacteroidales bacterium
GAAACAGCTAGCCGGAGGTGATACCACCAATGTTGGGAGTTATTTGCTAAGAGCCTGGTACAATAGAAATTACTCCAATCAGAAACTTAATTATCAGGTAGGGTTCGATGGTAACCTCGAAATTAATGAAGGAGAACGAATAGAAGGCGGAACACAGCAAATTGGCGATTATGCCGGTTTTATAAGTATGAAGTACAATCCATTCAGGCAACTGTCGTTACAGCCTGGAGCGCGGTTTATATACAATACCAAATACGACGCTCCGGTAGTTTATTCATTTAATGTCAAATACAGCCCAACTATCAATACTTCTCTCCGGGCAACTTATGCACGCGGATTCCGGGCACCTTCCATAAAAGAATTATATCTCGATTTCGTTGATATCAACCACAATCTGCATGGAAATCCTGACCTGCAAGCTGAATATTCGCATAATGTGAATTTCAATTTCAGCTACAACAGGGAAACGTCAAATGCTTATATCAATTGCGAAGCCGGCGTTTTTTATAACTATGTTGACAATACAATCTGGCTGTTTCAGGTAGGCGACGATATAACAACATACACGTATGGAAATGTTTCTACTTTTATTTCCAAAGGCGTTCAGGCAAGCGGTACAGTGAGTTTTTATCCTAAGCTTACCCTAAAAGGAGGATTCTCACATGTAGGCCGTAAATTCCCCGATAATGCTTCCGAAGGCGATGATCAGAGTTTCCATTATAGCACCGATTTCAATGCTATGGCAACGTACAACTTTGTTAAAATCAATGCTTCTGTAACAGCCAATTATAAATATACCGGTCGTTTCCCGCTGTTAACGCCTGATGGGAATTTCGAGGACGAATATATTCAGGGTTATTCGAGTCTGGATATCAGCCTAATGAAAAGTTTTTTGCAAAACACTCTTTCTGTTTCAATCGGGGGTAAAAATTTACTCGATGTAAAAGATGTCGAAACTGCAATTGTAAACAGTGGAGCGCATTCCGGTGGTGGCGATGGCTCTTCGCGCGTTGCATGGGGACGGACTGCTTTCGTTAAACTAACCTATAATTTTAAGAAATTCTGATGCGCCGACTACTCCATATACTAATTCCGGCCGTTTTGGTTTTCCTGTTCACATCCTGTTTTAAAGATGATGAACGGGTAACGCCACATGTGCCTGGCAATTATGTAACCGATACAATAGCCCTCACCGATAATTATAAAAATCAGGTTTATTACAGTCTTTTCGACAGTACTGCGGTTATAACTAATCATAAGGATTCGTGGGATCTGGGTTTCGAAAGCTCTCCCAAAGGTTGGCGGGTTATACTCAATAGCAGTTGTTTCATGAAATCCACATTCATTTCTGGCCAGGTTTTCGGTTTCCCTGTTGATACCATTGGTGCAACATGGTTATATAATCCTTCTAACGGTAGTGCCGATTCCGTGGCAATCGGGCAGTGGTTTACACTTAGCGGTGATGATACTCTGGGAAATGGCCGGTTAGTAATTCTCGACCGCGGGATGGATGTACTCGGGAACTCGCGCGGTTTCAACCAACTGGTGATTGATAGTTTGATAAATGGTACCTATTATTTCCGCTTAGCCGACTATAACGGATCAAATATAGAGTCATTTGCTGTAGACAAACAAGGTGGTGTTAATCATGTACTTTTCTCTATTTTCAATCCAATTGCCAAAATTCAGGAACCGGCGAATACTTCCTGGGATTTACAATTCACACAATACACAACACTTCTGTATACTGATGTCGGGGACCCTTATCCATACCTTGTTACAGGAGTTGTGTTAAATCCTTTAATTGTGGAAGTTGCTGTCGATTCAATTACGCTTTTTGCTGATGTCGATTTTGAAAAAGCCGTGGCGATGACTTTCACGAAGCAGGCTGACCGTATAGGTTACGACTGGAAAATCTATGATTTTGATGCAGGCACATACACTGTTGATTCTGATAAAATATACATAATCCGCGATACCAAAGGGTTTTTATACAAATTGCGGTTTATCGGGTTTTATAAATTTAATACCAACAGGCTCGAAAAAGGCTATCCTTCTTTTGAATACCAGAAGTTGTAGCAGTGAAATCATTCAGCTAATAATTTACAGGTAAACTAAACCAAACCAGGATTTTAATAAGTTTGCCATCAAAATAGAAAAACAAAAATGAAACGGATTAATTTTTTTTTACTTCTTATAGGATTTGCATTAGCATCAAACGCAGTACAGGCTCAATATAGTACTGAAATTTCTGTTTCCGATCTTCAAAAGCAAATTGGTTTTCTGGCTTCCGATTCCTTGAAAGGTCGTAAACCAGGCACTCCCGGCGAAGTGGTTGCAGCAACTTATATCCGTGATTGCTTTAGCAAGGCTGGTTTGAAATTGCTATATGATAACGGATTTCAGAAATTCGAAATTGTAGCTGATGTGCAGGCCGGTGCCAATAATTCAATAGTTTTTGATGGCTACACGGCACAGCAGGGTAAAGATTTTACACCACTTTCATTTTCGTCATCAGCTACCATAAAGGCTGCGGTTGTATTTGCCGGTTACGGTTTTGACCTGGATATTGATTCGCTCAAATGGAATGATTTCAAAAACATTGATGTCAAGGGCAAATGGGCGATTATTCTCCGGGGTGATCCTGAACCGGATAAACCTAACAGCGCGTTTCTGGCATACGGGCAGGAAAGAAGCAAGGTACTTACTGCTAAGGACAAAGGCGCCGCAGGGGTGTTGCTGGTTTCACCTTCCGACCTCGAAAAATCGGATGTGATCATGCATATGCAGTACGATAAATCGCCCTCCGATGCTGGAATTCCGGTTTTTAGTATCACACGGACTCTTGCCGACAAACTGCTGGCTTCGATGAATTATACCATTGCAGCCCTGGAGTCGGAGATGAAGGAAAACCATAAACCAGTTTCCTTGTATCTTGATCCTGAAGTTACTGCAACCTCCGATTTGGTTAAAACCAGGGTAATTGCTCATAATGTGGTTGGAATGCTCGAAGGTTCCGATCCGGTTTTAAAGAATGAATATGTTGTAATCGGCGGCCATTTCGATCATCTTGGGATGGGAGGCGAAGGAAGCGGATCACGTGCAGTGGGCGAAATTGCTGTTCACAACGGTGCTGATGACAATGCTTCAGGAACAGCCGGTGTAATTGAACTTGCTCAAAAACTCTCTGCTAACCGTAAAATGTTGAAGCGCAGTTTTATTTTCGTTGCCTTTACCGGCGAGGAAATGGGGCTTTTAGGATCTAAAGAATTTGTAAACAAACCTCCGGTTGATTTGAAAATGGTTAATGCCATGATTAATATGGATATGATCGGACGCCTGAACCCCGAAACAAAGACTATCAGCATTGGAGGAACTGGTACTTCGGTACAATCCGATTCAATTTTGAGGAAACTTGAGGTTGGACGACCGTTTAAAGTTGCTTATTCAACGGATGGATACGGCCCATCGGATCATGCCTCTTTTTACAGTTCAAATATTCCTGTTTTCTATTTTTCGACCGGAGCACACGACGAATACCATACTCCGGCAGATGATTCGGATAAACTGGATTACGCTGGCGAAGTTGCCGTTCTGGATATGGTTTATGATCTTTCAGGTTTAGTTTCATCGGGTGAAAGGCTTGCTTTCCGCGAAGCTGGAGCCAAACAGGCTACCCGTTACGGACGGAATATGAAAGTAACGCTGGGAATAGTTCCTGATATGGTTTCGAACGATAACAACGGACTTAGGGTGGATGGTGTGCGCAAAGGCGGACCCGCCGAAGTTGCCGGAATTGTTAAAGGCGATCGCATAGTTACAATGGAAGGACAGCCTGTTACCAATATTTACGATTACATGGCCAGGCTTGGAAAACTAAAAGCCGGACAAGTTGCAACGGTCGAAATTATAAGAGATGGGAAAAAACAGATTATGATTGTTCAGTTCTAAGCTGGAGTTATTTCTGTTACTATTGGTTTTTAGCACATTTTTTCAGGAAAAGGTTTTTACATATCTTTGCAAGCTATGTTGCAGTATTTTACACAGGATATTCTTATTAAGTTCATGAAGTTCGGAGCCGTAGGTGCTACCGGAGTAGTTGTCGATTTTAGCTTTACCTGGTTAAGTAAGGAAAAAGCAAAAATCCAGAAATATGTGGCCAATGCTATTGGCTTTACTATTGCGGCCAGTAGCAATTATTTTTTAAACCGCTGGTGGACCTTCCAAAGCAATAATCCTGAATTAGCTGTTGAATATTCCCGTTTTCTTTTTTTCTCCGCTATCGGTTTGGGAATGAATACGTTGGTAATCTGGTTTTTAGTTAGCAAACGAAATCACAATTTTTATTTGTCAAAACTATTTGCAATCGGTATCGTTACCATTTGGAATTTCTTCGTAAACCTATTGTTCACTTTTGTTTAAATCACATCAGTATATAGTTGGGATATAAAATATTTAAGCATTATTCTATTATGTGACTCAATAACTGTTTCTCGTTTTGAATGTAAGCTTTCGTGTTTTAAACAATAAAATTTAGCGATCGCAAGTAAAATTACGAGTGAACAAAATTTCGTTCCTATTCAATTTTGAAAGAAAATAGTGTAGATTTGCGGACATCAAAATTACAATATAGTATGAATTACCTATGATCAGATAATGGTTCACCTTTTTATTGTTTATTTAATGACAATGTCCTTCCCATTTTATTTCCATAACACAAAAAAGAAATTGTACAGTGTGATCAGGGATTTATTGTTTCATAGTCTTCACGAATTGTAAGCGAAAACTCATACTTCTAAAACTGCCAAATTTTAAACTCAATTAATACTTAATTACTAATTCAAAAATCAAACTACTATGAAAAAATCAATTCTTGTCAGCCTCTTGGTTGTAACTTTATTATTTACATTCGGATGTAAAAAAGACGAACCTGAAACTTCAACCGGCATGACTGCCAAAGTTGCCTGAAGCGCATGGAAAGCTGATGTTGCTACTTGTGCTTATTCACAAACGATGAACGTCACACAGATAACAGGCATGAAAGGTCTGATGGCAGAGTCAATTCAATTAAACCTGTTTGGAAAAACTACCGGTACTTATACTATTACCGATTCTCAAACAAGTGCTATAGGTGGATATGTTCTGAATGCGACAGCTGTAGGTTTTTATTCCACTCTCAGCGCTGATGTTCCTTCCGGACAGATAGTTATAACTGAATATGATCAAACAAATAAAACTGTGTCAGGCACTTTTCAATTTGAAGCATATAACCTCAATGAGGCTAAAATATCAATCACCGAAGGCAAATTCACCAAAGTAGCGCTGTTAGTTACTCAGTAGAGTTTTATTCGTTTGATTTTCAAATCAGCACAAAAACTGGCGATGATAAATCTGTTATTAGATGTCCCGATCACGGTTAGCTCACTTTTAAAATACAATTGGTGCTGGTAATGAGAAAAGAATTATATGAAAAAGGAGTTCCAAAACCGGAACTCCTTTTTAGTTTTTGAGCTATCCGAAAGATAGATTTATTGTGTTTTCGACATCGATGCTGGTATCACAACAATGTAATTTGCCAAACCTTCCGATTCTTTTTTCAGTTCGTCAATATCATCCTGTTCAATGGACGAAATAGTAACTATTTTGAGCGATGGATCCATCTTCTGCAGATACCATATAATACTTTGAAACCTGTCGCTGTGATAAGTTCCGTTAAAATGAAGGAATATTTTGCCCTTTGCGAAATTTTTATAAATAAAATGTGCCATAGTAGCATCTTTCATAGCCTGAGCTTTTGCAATATTCATGGTAACATGTGCGGGGGCATCACCCATCATTTTGACCATATCTTTATAGCAGGCAAGCTCAGCATCATAGGTAACCGGTAATGGGGCGATAAACTCCAAAGCATTTTTATCCAGCGTATTCAGTATTTCGAAACCACTTTTATTTACCATGGCCGCATACCGGCGCGGAATATTAGTAGCAATAAAAGCAAGACTGCTGTCGCGCGCAAAATTCAGTAAGCGTTTGTAATCGGTTTTATAATTAGGCCAGAGTCTTGCTTCGCCTTCAAAATTTTTCTCTTTTACCAGCCCGGCAAGGTATTCGTTTACAATAAGTTGGTTGTCCGATTCAAACATTTCGGCACCCAGAATAAGATCCTTGCCTTTGGCGGCATACAAATCAGCAGTAATTTCGTATTCGAGCCAATGGCAGATTGGATTATCATGCAACTCTCCAAAAAATACGATATCAGCTTCCGATGCATCTTTAATAAGGCTTTTATAGGAAGTGCTTTTCCCTTTTTCCGTGAAGATTTTGTAGGCAAATTTGTCGCTTTTCATCGAAAGTAGAATGGTAAAAGCTATACTTAACAGCAGGATTTTTTTCATAAGGATGAGATATTTGATGAATGCAATGGTGTTGGATTTCAGAACTTTTTATACTGATTCAGAAGTCAACTGTGCTTTCTGACCGGTGTTTCAATGAAATTTACAATGATTCTTTTGACTGAATGTGGATCATTAATTCCTGCAGGAGTCCTACTTCTTTAATTCTTCCCCGTGGAACATCAAAGGCAATAGATTTTTAATGCCTTCCAGTATCCATACCTTTTCGGAATTTCCTTGTAATATGATCCTGACCGGAACACCTGAAAGCATTTCGTATTCAGCCATTACCTGCCGGCATGATCCGCAAGGCGTTACAGGGCTCGAAATATTGAAAATTTCGGTTTGAGCAACAACAGCAATCGACTGAATTGCTACTCCGGGATGAAGCGCTGATGCTGCAAATATTGCAACCCTTTCGGCACATAATCCGGATGGATATGCTGAGTTTTCCTGGTTGTTGCCTTTGATTATCAGTCCGTTGGCAAGGCGCAGTGCTGCTCCGACATGAAAGTTTGAGTATGGTGCATAGGCAGATTTACAGGCTTCCCAGGCTTCATCCAAAAGGGATTTGTCATCGTGTGCCAGGTTTGATGTCCCTGTAATTTCAGTATATGCTATTGATAATGTGTGTGTAACCATAGTGCTTAAAAATATGGCATAAATGTACTTGAAAATTATTGGTTTCCAGTTGATGTTATAATAAAATTAGCATGATTTTGAATTTGAACACTAATCGCGTAAGAGATTATCTTTTCAAAACAAACTAACTTGTTTTAATATCAATTGAAAATGGTTTCCTGTTCTTCCTTGTTTTCTCTTCCCAGAAGCATCAGGGCTGTAAAAAGAACATAAAAGGTGACACCTTCCTGGCTCTCAATCGTATCCTCAGTTAGTATTGAAATCATGAAAATGATCCAGAAAATGACATAAAAATAATTGTTAAAGTTCCTGGTTTTGATACCGGGATAAAACATCACGAATAGAAACCATGTGAAACCGACAAGCCCGAAAGCTACTGTAATGGAAAGGTATTGGTTATGCGATCGAAGCCTGTACTGGCTCGAAAGGTTTGAATTCATGCTTTTATATTGATCTTCAAATGCTTGCGGAAGGTCGCCGGTGCCCACACCAATAATCGGATTTTGCTTTATGAGCAGCACCGAAGTTCGCCAGTACTCGAAACGCTGTACCATTGAACCGGAGTTCGGATCTTTTTCTTCAATATAACGTTGATAACCAGCAATAAAATCTTCAATCTGTGATCTGAATCCAGGCATTTTCGCAAAATCGTACCTGTTAATCCCGTTTTCGATATGAAGGATATCCGCTTCGGAAAGCTGGCTTATTCCATCAGCATCTTTTCTTAAATCTTTTGACGCCAGATAACTTATAAGTGTGTAACGGTGCAATTGCATCTTCGGGTCGAGGCTGTCGAGCGAAAGGTTGCTACGTTCGGCCCACGATTGCCGTAATTCTTTATCACAAATATATAATCCGGTCCATTTACCTTCTTTTCGCTTAAAATTTACGGTATCATGATAATATGAATTTCCGCGTGGAGTGTATTTGTCAAGTTGTGATAATTCGACCGAAGGTGTGTTTAAATATGTATAACCAACGGACAATGTGTACGATACAGGTATAATGATAAGCGCAGTTATTGCGATTATGGTAGCTGCCCGAACGTAAAGATTCCGGATTTTAAAAGTGAAATACGCACCCGTTAATACGCTGATAAATGCAAAAAGTGCCATGCCTGTCGAATAATTCATAAATACAATAAATCCGATCAGCCATAAGGCGACAAAAAGCAAAAGGATCCGAACTCGTAAATTCAGGATTCCTTTTGTATAAACAAAATATAAGGTGACAAACACTGCGAATACAGCATTAAGGCTATATCGAATGTGGGAGGTATGCGCTGCCAGCGCCCTGCTGTCGGCAACAGGAAGATTCATAAAAAGTATAAGCCTGTATATGCTTCCACCTACAACGGCTGCTATAAAAGCTCCCATTATCCAGTAAAAAACCCGTGTACTTATACGGGGTCCTGTAGCAATAAACAAAGGGAGTATGAAAATCGGGAGTTTCGTCCTGAGATCCTTAACCGCATAGTTAAAATCAGTAGTATAAACCAGACCAATTACATGCAGCAACAAAAGCGATGCTATCACCATTGCCGGTTTATTCCTGAAAAAGGCAATAAACTTATGAAAAAGGGCTATGAATACTCCTTTAATTGCCAGTGATACAAAACGGGAAAAGTGAACCGGATTGAGTAAGCTTCGGGTGGAATATTTATGAGTAAATCCAGTATCAACACCATGCCATAACCAAAAGAACAGCGTACTGAACTGGAAAATGCTCATGGTGAATTTCGACAGGGGCAATGATACAACAAGCAATGCCAGCGATACATAGTACAGTGAGATGTAAAGCGGGGTTCGTTCCCCTGCGTGTAGTTGCATTAACTATTTGATGTTAATTATTCGATTTCAGGGATTTAGCCTGGTTAGCAGCTTTTATAAAAGTTCCATCGAGGATAGAAGTATAAGAAACCGGATTTTTCAGAACATCGGTAGCACTTTTCAGCTCCTTATCATCACTCATCGAGGATATAATTCTTCCTTTTTGATAGTAATACCTGCTAACTATTTCTTGTTGCAATATGGAGGAAATATTCTCTTTGTATTCGATCAGTTCCTTTGTTTTATGTTTTCCGATGGCTTCCAGCATTGAGTTGTATAGGGATTCGATATCATTCCAGCTGTTTTCGTAAATAGCTGCTTTTTTCATTGTTTCCAGTTCTTTTTCTGCAACGGTAATATATTCAAATCCTTTCTTTTCGGTGAAAGCGATAAAATCAGTGTAATCAACATCGCTCAACCGGAAACTTTCAGCAGGATAAAGTAAAGGGTGTGATGCTGCATATTTGGTTGCATAATCGAAAATAATGTATTTCGTGATCAGGTTATACAAAACAGTGCTCAGTTTTGAAGTATCAGTAGCAATATCGGGAGCAATGCCTTTGCCATCGTAAACTGTACGACCGTGCTTTGTTTTATAGGCTGTAATAAGCGAATCAGGAATTTGACTTGCACTACCTGAAGCATTTTTATGTTCGTAATCAATTTCCTGAATGCATCTCCCACTTGGGATATAATATTTGGCAACAGTTATTTTAACCTGTGTATTGTAACTCAACGGAAAAACATTCTGAACGAGTCCTTTACCATAAGTGCGGCTACCGACAACAACTGCCCGGTCAAGATCCTGCAGCGCTCCGGCAACAATTTCGGATGCAGAGGCACTGTTTCCATTTACCAGTATCACAAGGGATATATCTGCATCCACCGGCTCCATCATCGTTTGATAACTGCGGTTTTTATCCTTCTGTTTCCCTTTCGTCGAAACTACCAGTTCATTTTTCTTTACAAAAAGATTTACAATATTAACAGCTTCGGTAAGCAGTCCACCACCGTTATCCCTCAAATCGAGTACTAAACCTGTAACCTGATTTTTTGCTTTCAGATCGAGAAGTGCTTTTTTTACTTCAGCAGAAGCAGTTTGAGTAAAACTATTTAATCTGATATAGCCGATTCCCGAATCAAGCATTCCGTAATAGGAAACCGGCTCAATACTGATCTTTTCGCGTACAATTTCAAACGGTAGAATATTTGGTTCGCCCTCACGAACAATAGAAAGCTTAAAACTTGTACCAGGCTGTCCTTTCAAAACTGTGCTTACATCTTCAACTGATTTACCTGCCGCATCTTTGTCATTGATTTTTACTATCTTATCTCCGGCTTTAAGACCCGATTTTTGAGCCGGTGAGTTTTCGTAAGGTTCCGAAATAACAATATATTCTCCTTGTTTATGAATTAATGAACCAATTCCACCATACTCACCTGTAGTCATGAAACGATAATCTTCAATTTCTGATTCAGGAATGAATACAGTGTACGGATCTAACTTATCCAGCATGGCATCAATGCCTGTTTTCATAAGTTCTGATGGATTTGCACCATCCACATAATTGGTATTCAATTCTTTGTAAAGAGATGTAAGGATTTCGAGGTTTTTCGAAATTTCAAAATCCGACGATGTTTGTGCTTTAAGTGGCGAAGCATAAGTAAGCATCAGAATTACCGATAACATTACCATTCCCCGAAAAGTGCGGTTGCCTATATGTTCCATGATTTGTTTCTTTTAAAGTTGAGATTTAATTTGTTGCTTTCTGATGGTTTCTAATAGTTAAAAACAATCATAATTACGCTTTGTTGCAATACTATGTGACCTGAATACACCTTTAACGACTTTTAACTATGGAACAGGATCGTACCCGCTTCCACCCCATGGATTGCATGAGGCAATGCGTTTAATGGTAAGCCAGCCGCCTTTGAACGGGCCGTGTTTTTTCAGAGCTTCGATACCATAAGCTGAACATGAAGGTGAATACCTGCATGAAGCAGGCAGATATGGCGAAATTGCATATTGGTAAAACCGTATGCCACCAATCATTATTTTACTCAGGATTTTTTTCATGTATACGTATTAAACGATCCAATAAACCATTTATTGCAGTATGGGTTTCTTCCAGTGTAATGCACTTATTGCCGTTAAAAATAAACGCAATATCGCAACGTTTGCCTGAGTGGGCAACTACTTCAAGTAATCTGTGCTTATTCATTCTATATGCTTCACGTATAAGGCGTTTCATACGGTTGCGGCTTACAGCAAGTTTCAGTTTTTTTTTTCGGAACAGCAATTAATACTCTAACCGGAGGCAGATTATTGGCTTCACTTTCAATGTACAGAAGGCGAAACGGATTTACAGAAAGTGATTTCCCTTCTGCAAAAATCCGGTCGATTTCTTTCTGGCTGCAAAGTTTTTCCGCTTTCCTGAATGTATTTCTTTTATCTGAACCGGGCATATAAATTTCTTTGGATACAAAATTACTCATTTCCAATTGATGCTGACAGTGCAGCTTATTCTAATTTGATTGATACAAAAAACCCTGTTGATATTGAATATTAACAGGGTTTTGTGCTTTTAAATGCGATTCAAATTGTCATTTCTTGTTGCACTTTAACAAATAAGCATCAATTGCTGTAGTCATTGATGGCGTTGCAGGGCTGGGTGCCGAAAAATTTACTTTTATTCCTGCTTCAGTTGCGGCATTTGTGGTTGTTGTGCCAAAAGTACCGACAATAATTTCGCCTTGTTTAAAATTGGGCCAGTTGTGAAAGAGTGAACGTATGCCTTGCGGACTGAAGAACACAAGCATATCGAAAGCACTGATATCAACCACATCTTTCATTTCGGCAGGAACAGTGCGGTATAAAATGGCTTCGTTATAGCTGATTTTTGCAGCTTCCAGTAAATCAGGGAGTTCTTTACTATGATTTTCGGAACAAGGCAGTAAAAATTTTTCAGTCTTGTGTTTCTTTATAAGGTCAATTAACTGAGAAGCATCATTCTCCGAAAAGAAAATTTTACGCTTACGAAACTGCACATATTTTTGCAAATAAAAAGCTACCGATTCCGACATGCAGAAATATTTCATGGTTTCAGGAATCTCCACTCTTACATCTTTGGCGATACTAAAGAAATGATCAACAGCATGTTTGCTGTTGAATATGATTGCAGTATATTCGTTTATGTATACTTTCTCGTCGCGAAACTCACGAACGGTGACACCTTCAATTTTAAAGAATTTTGTGAACTCAATGTGTACACCATGTTTCCTGATAATGTCACCATATGGCGATTTTTCCAAATCGACCGGAACAGGCTGTGAAACTAGTATGTTCTTGATTTTAGACACGTTACCTAATTGTTTTTTTAACAGTTTAAAAAAATGATAAGGATATTTCTACATTTTACTTATTACCTTTAAAAAGACTAACAGGGGTAAAATTTCGAGGGTGCAAAGGTACAAAAATAAATACAGCAAATTGTAATTCTTATTGGCCAGGCCTGTTAATACATGCCTGAAAAGACGATAACAAAATAATAATGAGGCAATTACTACACCGATTAAAAGAAATATAGTGTTTTCCCAGTAGAATGCCATAATGGTAAACGGGAATAATGTTACCCCTATTATTTGATTGAATATCAATGTATTGAGTTGGTATGATCTGGACGATTCCCCCGTTTTGAAAATTATACCGGAAGTGTATATAAGAAGTGTTTTAACCTGGTGATAGATAAACAGGACTGCAAAAACAATTGCGGTGAAACTCAGATTATTGAATTGGCTCGGTATAGTATAAAAAGCGCTGAACAGCTGGAAAATAAAAACAGCACCAATTATATAATAAATTGCTCCTAGTCCAAGTGTAATTCTTTCCCTGAAAAGGTTTCCTTCGCGTTCGAGTTGGTTTACCGAATGCGGCTGTATTACTGCCTTGAATATCTGGGCGAACCTTTTTTGAGAGGCGGTCTGTATCCATGCAAAAAGTAAAAGGCAAACCAGCAAAAGCATTGTAATCCAGTCAGTTGATTGCCTGTTTATTGCCAACGGACCTGCATGAACCGGCAAAAGCTGATGTTTTCCGAAAACTGAGGTGGTTTCAGCAAACTCTTTGGGAGCAGGAGGAGGTGTAACGAAATTGTAAACACTATAATCGTAATATTTCTGAAGCGAATCAGCAACCGGAGGAATGCTTTCGTTTGTTAAAGGGATACAATAATCGTAAAAGCCAACGGTATCGGTTAGCACTGGATTAACCTTGTATCTGATACTTGTAGTGTCCATATTTTATAACTGCAAAATTAAGAAAATTGGTGTGGCAATAACTTTATTCCGGATGCAGATATATCATTATTTATAAAAGGTATAAAAAGCATATTCATTGTGAAAATAGTACAGTATTCATTCTTTAACCGCCAAATAAATTCTACCTTTGCACATGATTTCAGCATGATTCAGTTCAATGTGTTGATTCATAGCGTAGTAAGCGCTTTCTGGATACAATTAATATACAAATATATTTACAGAAATGTCAGAAATAATCGGAAAACTGCAAGATTTCAGTCTCACTAAAAGCCCTAAACAGCATGGATCCATTCACCAGATTGGCATCATCGGATGTGGGTCAATGGGACAGGAAATCGCAAAAACAATCGGCCAGAATGGCTTTGAAGTAATTTGCCTTGATGTAAACGAAGAACGGGTACAAAATGCACTCGATGGAATTGCGGGCATGCTCGATCACGAAATCCGCCGCTGGGGTATGACTAACAGTGAGAAACGCTTAATTATGTCGCGGATCAAAGGAGCTGTTGATTACACCCAACTGGCTGACTGCGATATAGTTTTAGAAGTTATAAATTCGCGTAAACCTGGCACAAGTCTGGATATTCGCAAAGAGATACTTCAAAATGCGGAGAAATATGTTCGTCGCGATGCTATCCTGGCTTCGAACACGGCAACACTTATGATCTCGGATCTGGCTTCGGGATTAAAATTTCCCGACCGTGCCGTTGGCATACATTTCATGTCACCATCCGACAAAGTGAAGGTTCTTGAGGTTGTTCGCAGTGCCCACACTTCGGACGAATCTTTCGAACTTGTAGGCCGTTTCGTCAGGATGCTCGAAAAAAAGCCTATCACACTTATGGAATCGCCGGGTAATGTTACTACCCGTATGATTTGTGTTGTAATAAACCAGGCCTGCGAAATGCTGATGGAAGGTATTGCTTCGGCCCAGGATATTGACGAACTGATGAAAACAAGTATGGGCAATCAATATGGTCCTTTCGAACTTGCTGACCGTATAGGGCTTGATAAATTGCAGAAATGGATGGATAACCTGTACAACGAATTTGGAGAACACGGATACAAAACTTCACCCGTGTTGAAACGTCTGGTTCGTGCTAATTATTTAGGTAAAGCCTTCGGACAAGGTTTCTATAAATACGACGCCAACGGCAAAATCATTGGTAGTACTATCACTTGTCCTGAGTACAAGTAGTTATTCAATTCTGTAAAAAAAATAGATCAAATGAAGATTATAGTCCTGAACTGCGGAAGTTCATCAATTAAATATCAGCTCTTCGAAATGCCATCTGCCGAAGTAGTTGCAAAAGGCCTTGTTGATAAAATCGGTCTTAAAGGCGCATCAGTTAAACATTATATGGCTAATGGCGATGTGTTGAAACTCGAAGGCGAAATTCTTGATCACCAGGCAGGTATTGAATTTGTGCTTGGTGTTATTACCCACAAGGAATACGGCTGTGTAAGCGATATGAATGAAATTGGTGCTGTAGGCCATAGGGTTGTTCATGCCGGTGAAAAATACAACGGAAGTGTTGCCATTACCAAAGAAGTAATTGAAGCTCTCGAAGAATGTATTGATCTGGCTCCTCTGCACAATCCACCGAACCTCGAAGGTATTTATGCCATCACCAAGCTGCTGCCTGATGTTCCTCAGGTTGGGGTTTTCGATACGGCCTATCACCAAACAATGACAGAGAAGGCTTACCTATACGGAATTCCTTATTCGTTGTACGAAAAGTATAAAGTGCGCCGCTATGGGTTCCACGGATCGAGTCATAGATTTGTTTCGCAGCGTGCCGCCGATATACTTGGTAAAAAAATTGAAGACCTTAAAATTATCAGTTGTCACCTGGGTAATGGCGCATCAATGTGTGCCATACAAAATGGTAAATCAGTTGATACTTCCATGGGTATGACACCGATAGAAGGATTGGTTATGGGAACCCGCTGCGGCGATATTGATGCAGGCGCACTCCTTTATATTGCTGATAAAGAAGAAACCAGCATTCAATATACAAGTACTTTGTTGAATAAACACAGCGGTATGCTTGGCTTATCAGGTGTATCAAGCGATATGCGCGATATTGAAACCGCCGCCGCCGAAGGAAATCACAGGGCTCAGGTTTCGCTCGATATTTATCATTACCGGATTAAAAAATACCTTGGTTCGTATGCTGCTGCAATGGGTGGCGTGGATGTTATAATATTTACCGGTGGCGTTGGCGAAAACGGCTGGGAAACCCGCCAGGAAGTTTGTGAAGGACTCGAATTTATGGGTATTGATTTTGATATCCAGAAAAACACCAAACTCCGCGGCAAAGAAGCTGTTATAAGCAAACCGGATTCAAAAGTTACTGTTATGGTAGTTCCGACCAACGAAGAACTTGTTATTGCAAATGATACTTTTGAAATTGTAATGGCTTAATACCAATTTGTTTGAAAACAAGAAAAGGCAGCCCTATTGGCTGCCTTTTCTTGTTTTCATTGTTTAACACGGCTGTTAATCGGCAAGAGTAAATTTGATTGGCATATTAAATTGTACCCTCACTGCTTGTCCTTTTTGCTTGCCAGGTATCCACTTAGGCATCGCGCTTACAACTCTGAATGCTTCATCATCGCAGGCTTTCCCAATGCCCTTGAGAATTTTCACATTAGCAATTTGTCCGTCCTGTTCAACCACAAAGGATACATATACTGTTCCTTGAAGTCCTTCTTGCTTGGCACTTTCCGGATACTTAATGTTAGCCATCAAAAACTTCATCCGCGCTTCATCTCCACCTGTGTATTGAGGCATATTTTCAACCACGGTGAACACCTCATCTGCTGTAACTGGTAATTCAGTTGGCGGTGGCGGTGGCGGTGGTGGTGGAGGTGGTGCAACAGGATCATTTACTTGCTTGCAGCTGATGGCATATATCATTACTATGCTCACAGCCATTGGTAATACTAGAAAAGATTTAATTCTGGCAAATCGTGTGGATTGTTTGTAAAACATGGTTAACCTCCTTTTTATGAGTGAGTAATTGAAATTATTTCCCAGTATTATAGCCTGGGCAGCTTTATCTTGTCCGAATAAAATTCTGGTATAAGCAACCGGATCGGTTCCTGCATGTATTACTGCTTTGTCGGCTTCAAATTCATGGTTTTCGCGCAACATGTTTTCAATTAGTGGGATAAACGGGTTAAACCAGAAAAGGATTTGCATAAGCTGTGTGATCAAAATATCGAAACTGTGTAACGAGTTTATATGTATTTGTTCGTGGCTGATGATTTCGTTAACATGCTGCGTATCTTTTAGTGTTACAGGCAAATACATGAAACCGAAAAATGAAAATGGAGGAATATCCTTATTTATCCACAGGATACTGGAATTATTTTCAAGTGTTTTTTCGCACTTTTTATGCAACTGGTAAATGCTAAAACCTCTGGCGATCAATCGCAACGCGAAAAATACAACGCCTGCTGCATAAGCATAAACCGCGAAGCTCACAATGGAGGGATCATTAACGGCTGTTGCACTTATTTCGACCGGCGCAAGCGTAATTGTTCTAAATATCCCGCCATTATCTGATTTCAGAAACGACCTGAAAAATGATTCGGGTAGCAGTGTGATTAATGGAATCAGGTAGGAGAGTAGCAAACCCGAGAGCAGATAAACACGGTTGAACCTGAACAAAGCTTCCTTGCGAAGTAACAAAATGTATGTGCCGTAAAATATACCCAGCGATACAACCGTAGCTATAATATATGTTATGAACGTATTCATGGCTACGATTTTTTATGGTTCCTGATCTGTTCTTCAACCAGCAATTTTATTTCTTCCAGCTCTTTGATACTCAGGTTTTCACTCTGGGTAAAAAACGATGCCAGCGCTTTGTAGGAATTACTGAAATAATTTTGCGTGAAATTATTCAGGTATTCGCGTGAGTAATCCTCTTTTTGAACCAATGGAAAATACTCGTGGGTGCGGCCGTATGCTTTGTGAGCGATAAATCCTTTTTGTTCGAGTATGCGCACAATGGTCGATACTGTATTGTAGGCAGGTTTTGGATCGGGTAACTGACTTACAATATCGTTTACAAATCCTTTCTCCAGTTCCCACAGAACCTGCATGATCTGTTCCTCGGCATGGGTTAGTTTTTTCATGATTCTGAAATTATGACACAAATATACAACTAAAAACATAGTTATGCAACTAAAAGATTAATTTAGATGACAATAAATTTTTATCTATCTGAAAAATAATGATTTACAGATAAATAATTTTAAATGATACCGTGGAATTAATTTGAAGGAGAGAATCGGAAAATATTTCAGTGCGCTGCACCTTTGTATTCATTAGATATTCAAAACTATAAATATTTCGCCGCTCCGCGGCTTTTCAAAAAAAGTCATTGTGAAAACCAGGTGCAGCGCACCGGAATATTTATAGCAGAGTAATACAGGATTTTCGAATAGGTGCAGCGCACCGAAATATGGATTGCCACATAAGAATGACTTATAAAAAATGCGTTTTCACTTTGCGAGAAGTTAGGAGTTCTGAATTTAATAAGGATTGTCGGGCACAGAACGAGACCCACATACAACCAGGTTAAAAAAAATTAACTAAACTGTGATATTTTGAAAATGTCTGCGAATAATCAGGAAAATCAAATTTCATTCTTAAACTTCAGCAAAATGATAAAAACCCTGATAACAGTTCTGATAATCTTTGGCTTTGTGAATGCTTCCGCACAAAGCATCCTGCATGATTACTTCAATGGCAATAAAGATAGTATGGTGACGGAAGCGTACAAACTGATAAATTTACCCGAGCCGACATTTAAGCCGTGTAATATACTCTCAAACGCGGACGCTGCCAACATGGTTGATATGGGTAATGAGCAGGTTTATGAAACACAAGACCATTATTTCACTACCCGGGACAACAAGAAAATATTTGCGTATAATTTTCCAATGAAATCGCTAAATACCATTATTCTTTTACATGGAGTTAAAAGCACAGCGAAGCAATATAATAAAATGGCAGGGCTTATAAGGGAGTCAACGCAATCCGAAGTATTTACAATTGACTTACGGGGACATGGAAAATCGGATGGTAAGGATGGTGATGTTGATTATTTAAACCAATACGCTGTTGATTTGGATGACATAATCGCGGCAATCCGTAAAGAAAAGCCAAAAGGCAAAATTATAATTGCAGGACACTCAATGGGTGGAGGTGTAGCTATATTGCAGGCAATGCTCAAAAACAAAGAGACATCAGATGGCTATATACTTTTTGCGCCACTTATCGGACATGATTCACCGGCTTTTCAACAACCTGCATCCGTTAACACTAATGATAGTATTGAACCATTTATGAAAATCCACTTTGCCCGTATTATTGGTCTGAAAATGTTTAATGAAATTGGTAATCATACTTACGATAGCTTACCGGTTTTATTCTTTAATTTGCCAGAAAATATGCCTTCCGCGAAATACACCTATAGAGCAAATATGAGTATGGCACCTGAAAATTATTCAGAGGGTTTAAAGGCCATAAAGAAGCCAATGCTGGTT
Organism: Bacteroidales bacterium; assembly: GCA_038249705.1. Taxonomy (GTDB): domain Bacteria; phylum Bacteroidota; class Bacteroidia; order Bacteroidales; family UBA4417; genus UBA4417. The sequence goes on from JBBSDC010000067.1 coordinate 18,746, forward strand.
TTAATAGGCAATAAAGATGAGGCTTTTAATGCAGAAGCAATGAAAAAGGCTGTAACAGAGAACAGCAATGGAGCAATTCATATAATTGATGGAGCAACACACAATGGAATAAGAAATAATCCGGAGTCGTATGTGATCATTAAAAAATGGTTTGAGGAATTATGACAAATTTAAAAGAGCTAAGCCCACTATTTCAGGAGGTTGTTGAAATGCATAAAGGCATATTATATAAAGTTGCCCGAACCTATTGTAAGAACGAGGAGGACAGGCAGGACCTTATCCAGGAAATGCTGGTGCAAATTTGGAAATCGTTGCCAAAATATAACAGCCAATTTGCAATAACAACCTGGATGTATCGCATTTCACTTAATGTGGCTATATCTTTTTATCGGAAAAATGTGGCCAGTCAGGGAAGAGAAATTTTTTTCGACGAGCAAACCCTGGCTTTTCAGGAAGTTGACAATGCAGAGAAAGAGCAGCAATTACAACTACTGGAGCAGTTCATCAGCGAACTGAACAGCCTTGATAAAGCCTTGATAATACTCTATCTGGAAGAAAAGAGCCATGCTGAAATTTCGGACATTCTGGGTATTTCGATAAGCAATATCTCCACGAAAGTAGGACGCATCAAGGAAAAACTTAAAATCCGGTTTACACAACTAAATTCATAATCAGATGAACGAGAACGAAATAAAAAATCTTTGGCAGATATCTAATGAAAAAACAGAGAGAAGCCATTTTATCAGCAACAAAAAAACGGAGGAAATCACAAGAATGAAAGCAAAAAATATGCTTTCTTCGATGAAGCCTGTCAAAATATTTACGCTGATAGCAGGAATTCTTTGGACTATAATACTTGGCTCCGTAATCGTAAACTTATTTATTCATGCCTATGATAAGGTGAGTTTGTTTTTCCTGTATTCAGCCACTATTCAGGAATTGCTTACCGTGATTGCAATTGCCGTTTATATATATCAACTGAAACTGATTTATAAAATTGACTTCAGCGAGCCTGTACTAAAAATACAAGAGAATTTATCGAAGCTCAAAATGTCAACATTGGCAGTTACCCGTGTGCTTTTCTTACAGCTTCCTGTATGGACAACTTTTTATCTTTCTGGAAGTATATTTGTGAATGGCAATATGGCCTTATTAATAATTCAGGGAATTGTTACACTTGCATTTACGTTCGCAGCTATTTGGCTCTTTATCAGTATTAAATACGAAAACAGAAATAAGAAATGGTTCAAATTAATATTCCGGGGCAAAGAGTGGCAGCCTATCCTTCAGGCAATGGAACAAATAAGTCTTATCGAAATGTATAAAACAGAGGAAAGTAAAAATGCCAGCCACTGACAAGAGGCTGGCATAAGGTGAGTTTTCAAAAGGTCGTCTTCCGGTAAGCCCGAAACTGATTTTTGATTTACAATGAATCCATCAGTTCATCCGTCATTTCGAGGTTGTGGTATACAGCCTGTATATCATCGTCTTCTTCGAACAGTTCGAGAAGAGGCATTATTTTCGGATGGTATGATCAGGAATAAGTACTGAATTATATTTCATGTATTTTAATTCAATCTCCGGACACTTGCAACTGGAACCTTTTGTGCTAACA
>JBBSDC010000068.1:0-20091 GCA_038249705.1 Bacteroidales bacterium
CCAAAAGATATCATCAGCACCTACAACCTAAATTATGAAGGTAAATCAGTTTTCTGGAGAGTTCTCTCCTTTTGTTTAAACTTTAACGATGCCTGCTTTTATGGTATCCATCGAAGAGAAATTATAGCTGGAACAAAAGTCCCTACCTGGTGGGGGAAAAACTCAATAACTCCTGCAAATAGCAATTACCCTGTTGTTTTTTATCTTTTAGCTTCTGGCCAGTATAGACTTGTAGGCAACAAACCACTTTTTTTTAAAAAAAGTAAAGAAGCATCTTATTCTCTTAACCCTTACAATAGTGGATTAAATCCATACCTGTTCCTGATTTTACGAAAGATAAATCTTTTTGCTGATTCAGTTTCGTATATTTATTTAGGCTCCCATTCCTATTTAATTTCAATGACTCTAACATTGCCCGTTTTTATCAGAATAAGTAAGGACGCAATGATTGATGTTTATTACAGGCTTAAGTGTTCTATCTTAAGTCGGAAGTTGTAATCCTTTTAAAGGAGGTTAAAAATACCCAAAATCGAATAGCTTATTTTATAGAAATGACATTTCTATAAATTTATTCTTTTTCAGCACGAATTAACACTTTTCGAAAAGTTGGAACTTCGTCAGGTTGGGAATAGAGCACGAAACCTTTGGAAACATGCCATTTAAAACCATAAGACTTTACGATTTCAGCAATTTCGACCTGATCATTAGGGTGATGGTATGTACATACATCCAATTTCAAATGATTTCCTGATTCAACCAAACTTTTCATACCCAAAAGAGCCTGTTTTTCGTAACCTTCGATATCCATTTTAATAAAATACTTTTCGCCTTTTTCAGGAATGACAATAGTATCGATTGACGTAGTCGTCTCACCAAACTTGTCAGATAAATATTTTTCAATAAATACTACTTTATCTTTCCATGGTGCGAATGTGAGTTTAAGAGCATTCATCCAATTTTGATCACACTCAATTAAGAATAATCTTTTAGCATTCTCAACAACGGTTAGAGCAAAATTACCTTCAGCAACTCCTGCATCTACAATAATACTGTCGGGCTCGATTTGAAAATCATTGGTCAAATATCGGTGTGGAGATTTATTGTCTTGTTCTTTTAGGATACTCCTAACTGCCCAGATTACTTGTGACCGGGAGAATTGTTTAGGGAAATACATTTTTTTACCTTCAAACAAATTGTAAAAAGATTTACTTTCTTCATCAAAAAAAACTTCGGGCTTCAAATTATCATATTTCAATGTCCATTTATAAGGGAATGCCGAGTATTTATGGCATTTTAGAAAATTTAATCCCTCAAGTACTTCAGGTGCCAGGTTGCTTCTCTTTTGGCCATTATAATATTCAAGAGTAGCTTTCCGGCGCAATTTATAACTTTTGGGTTGCATTAAAAATCTAACGAAAAACACTATATAGGCAGGAGTGATTCTTTGCCAAATCCTTTGAATTGAATTTAATATCATCTTTTGGGAGATTAAAATTAATGTCTGCGAATTTATTGAAATAAAACAGTATATTTCGAAAAACAAAAATTCTTATTAGTAATATTGCATTTAAATTCTACAACTTGTTAACATGAGCCTTCTGTCGATTTAAGAAATAATAAATGATAATATCAATCATCTAAAAAACATCTTTGTTTTGGAATACAAGATTCAAACCTTACAATTTAGAATTATTCACTTGTATAATAAGCATAAATACAAAGTGAATCAAATACAGGACGTGAAGTCCAGACAAAATTCAGATCATCTTCATATTAGAAATTTCTTGACTTAACCTCCTCCCCCATGCGCATCCTCATGCTCCTCGATACCGAATTTCCACCCGATATACGTGTGGAAAATGAAGCCCAAAGCCTTATCGATGCAGGCCATGAGGTACATATTCTGAGCTATAATTTTGGTTCGAAACAAAAATACGAAGTTTTTAAAGGAATCCATATTCATCGCTTCGCGATCGCTAAACAACTGGCTAAAAAAATGCTTGGTCTGCTTAACCAGTTTCCGTTGTATCGGTGGATATGGATGCGGGAAGTAACTAAAGTTTTGAATTCCAACGTTTTTAATGCTATTCATATTCATGACCTGCCGCTATGCTGCCTCATTAAATCAATAAAACAAAATCATAAAATTATAATTACTGCTGATATGCATGAAAATTATCCATATCTGGTTGCTGAACAACCTTATATGAATGCATTGTTCGGCAGGACTTTTTTAAGCAAATCAGTTTGGTTTAAAAAAGAAAAAGTATGGCTTCCGAAAGCTGACAATATTATTTGCGTGGCTGAAGAAATGAAATCGCGCCTGGCATTGGTTCTGAATAAATCAGAAAACATTACAATTGTACCCAATACACTGAATTTCAGAACATTTGTTGCTTCACAAAAACCTGTTCCAGAGTTAAAAGATCGTTTTAAAGATAGGTTTTTAGTATCATTTATTGGTGGCATTGATGCTGTTAGAGGAATTGAATACCTGCTCGAAGCGGCTTCTGTGATCGGCACTAAGTTACCCGAATTAGTAGTTTTGCTGGTTGGCGAAGGCAACACTCTTGATTTGCTCAGGGAAAAAGCCAGTCAACTTAATCTTATTGAGAAAGTTGTATTTGAAGGGTTTAAACCTTCCTCAAATATGCAGGCGTATATTGAAATATCTGATATTTGTGTGATCCCGCATGTTCGATCGGAACAAACTGATAATTCGAGTCCCAACAAACTCTTTCAATATATGTATTTTGGAAAACCTATTATTTCATCCAATTGCAAATCGTTGGAAAAACTGATCCTTAAGGAAGATTGCGGGTTGATATTCCGCGACCGCGACAGCCATCACCTGGCTGAACAGGTGCTCAAACTTTATAGTGATAGTGATTTAAGAAAACGCCTTGGTGAAAACGGCCATAAATCAGTAATGACTAAATACAACTGGGAAGCTACGTCGGCTGGGTTGCTGAAACTTTATTGCGCATAACAGGAGGTGTTCCGCGATATTTCCTCTTCGCATTCCTAATACTCACATTCAGCTCAAAACCTATCAATACTATCATTGCATTAAAAAATATCCATAGCATTAAAATAATAAGTGTTCCTATTGAGCCATAAAGCGTGTTGTAACGCGAAATACTGTTAACATAATAATTGAAACCAACCGATGCCAAAATCGTAAGTAGTGTCGAAAGTGTACTTCCCGCTGAAATAAAACGGAAGCGTGATTGAGCTGCAGGTGCCAGGTAATATAGAAATGAGAAAGCGAAAAACAACACGGCAGTCGAAATGATCCATTTACCCGTTAGGATGAGGTAATAGCTAAAACTATCCTGAAGCATATTATGTTTTACCAAAAACTTAAGTACTATTGGTCCCAGGGTAATAAGCGAAATTGCAATGATTACTAACAACGATAGAATAAAAACAAGAGCAATCGAAATTAATCTTTGTTTGAGCCACGATCGGGTTTCGATTGTATGACGTGTTTTGTTAAACGCTTCTATAAGGCTATGAATTCCATTGGTTGAGAAATACATGGCCATTAAAAAACCGATTGAAAGCAGCCCGCCACGAGGTCTTTTTACGATATCAAAAAGTGTTCCTTCCACTGCTCCATATACTTTACCCGGAATGAAATTTCGCATTAATTCCAACAACTGATCCTGAAATCCTGCAATAGGGATGTAAGGTATAATAGTAAAGAAGAAAATGATAGCAGGAAAAAGTGCAAGGAAAAAATTATACGAAAATGCTGCTGCTCGCATGGATATTGCACCCCTTTGCAAGCCTCTTATAAAAAAAGCAGCCACATCATAAACCGGCATTCCGTCGAAACCAGGTATCACCAATCTACGAGAAAAACGCTCAGCCGATGCCACCAATTTACTCTTTAAAAGCTCATTAAGCCTGAGCTGATAAAAATCTGATACACGACCCTGGTTTTTCTTCATCCGTTGCATATATTTATTAATGAGTGAATGTTCAGTGTTTCCGACTGTGTATGAATAGTCGATAAAACACACGAAAAGAGATAATTATGAAGAAATGTATCGATTTTAAACGTCTATGGCCTTATGTTTTAACAGAGGCCTGAATTCGGCGAATCATTTTCATAATCGAAGAAAACTATATTTCCGGTAGCCGATCATTAAATGACTCTATTTAACTGCTTTTAAGCTCATATCCAGACTATTGATATGATGAGTAAGCGATCCTACCGAAATAAAATCAACACCACATTCAGCGTATTGCCTGATCGTTCGCAAGTTAATACCGCCGGAAGCTTCGGTTTCATATTTTTTATCAATGAGTTGAACTGCCTCCCGCAACATATCGAACGAAAAATTATCGAGCATTATACGCTGAACACCACCATGGGCAAGCACCTGTTTAACTTCATCAAGGTTTCTGGTCTCAATTTCAATAGTAAGTTTCAATCCTTTACGTTGAAGGTATTCGTGGCAGGCGGTAATCGCCTGAGCTATTCCACCTGCAAAATCAACATGGTTATCCTTGATAAGGATCATATCAAAAAGGCCGAACCTATGATTAAATCCACCTCCCAGCCTAACAGCGGATTTCTCAATATTACGAAGCAACGGAGTTGTTTTGCGGGTATCGAGTATCCGTGCAGGAAGTCCCTCGATGGCATCCACCATCATGCGGGTTTGGGTTGCAATACCGCTCATCCGCTGCATAAAATTAAGTGCAGTGCGCTCGGCAGTAAGCAAGGAAATAGAGTTGCCACTCACTTCAAATGCAACATCACCTTTTTTTACCCGCGAGCCATCCTCAATAAATTGATTCATTAAAATCCGGTCATCGATATGGAAAAATACTTTTCGGGCTATGTCCACTCCTGCAAGTACGCCATCCTCTTTTATAAGAAGCCTGGCTTTACCGTAGGCATTTGCAGGAATAGTTGATAAGGAGGTGTGGTCGCCTTCGGCAATATCCTCGCGAAGAGCTTTTGTAATTATTTCATCAATATTCACGTAAAGGAAAATTTTAGATTTATCAATCGGTCTCGAAATGAATTTGCTGAATCATTAATATGTTTGACACAGGTTTTAGCAAGATGTAAACATTCAGATCTTCGGTTTTACTTTTATAGGAACCGATCATATACTGCGATCCTCCTGCCGAATTACCTTTTTTGTTGATAGCAAAAGATACCGGAGCCGACCGGGCAAAAAAGTCTTTTATAATAACTTCTGCCTGTGCTTTACTGAATGCTCCGTCGATGCCCGGAATAATGATTTCAACCGTTGGCCCGAAATATTTTGCAAGTTCTTTAGAGTTTCCTGCTTTTATTGCAGCAGCAATATTTTCGACCAGTCCCTGAGATGCAAATGCCTTAAAAGGACTTTGAACCATAAGCACTATCGCCAAACTGAAAATTATATTTTTAATCGCTTTTTTCATTTTATGCTTTTAACAACTTTGTAAAGATACAAAAATCACTCCAAAAAAAATCTCAAATGGTTTTTCTTCACTCGATTTAAAAAGAGTGTATGTATCTTTGACAAACGTAAACCTGTAGCCATCATCCACTTTTCGAACCGTAACAACCTAATAATATGAACATTACAATTGTTATGATTGGTCATACATCGGAAGCTTTCGTGCAAAACGGCTACGATATGTTTTTAAAACGATTAAAGCATTATATAAGAGTAAAAGAAATAGTTATTCCTGATTTAAAAGACCGCAAACATCTTAATGCTGAGCAAATTAAAGAAAAAGAAGCTGGTATTATCCTTGAAAAAACTGCGATGGCCAATTTTGTGGTTCTGCTGGATGAACATGGTAAGGAATTCAGTTCGGTTGAATTTGCCGGATTTTTACAGAAAACCATGAATGCAGGCACACGTGAATTATGTTTCGTTATCGGCGGTGCTTTTGGAGTTGCTGAAAGCATTAAACTTAAGGCTGACCTTACAGTTTCGCTTTCGAGGATGACATTTACTCACCAGATGATCAGGTTGATATTTGCCGAACAGATTTACCGGGCCATGACAATCCTGAAAAATGAACCTTATCACAATGAATAAACTGATATGAAAGAACTGATTTTTGCTACAAACAATAAACACAAACTCACTGAAATCCAATCCATCGCAGGTTCTGATTTCATCATCCGTAGCCTCGAAGATATTGGCTGTAACGAAGAAATTGCTGAAACTGCCACTACCCTCGAAGGCAATGCTCTGCTGAAAGCTGAACATGTTTATACTAAATATGGATTTAATTGCTTTGCCGACGATACAGGTCTTGAGATTGAATCACTTGATGGCCGTCCGGGAGTATTTTCGGCCAGGTATGCTACTACCGGGCACGATTTTGAAGCAAATATTGATAAAGTTCTTTCCGAACTCGAAGGCGTATCAAACCGCAAAGCGCGCTTCCGGACTGTAATAGCGTTGCATCTTGCTGGCTCAGTAAATTATTTTGAAGGTATCGTGAATGGAGAAATTATCCACACAAGAAAAGGGATAAAAGGTTTTGGCTACGACCCGGTTTTTGTGCCCGATGGATACCAACTGACCTTTGCCGAAATGCCGCTTTCGGAGAAAAACAAAATCAGCCACAGGGCGAGAGCCGTAAGCAAACTTTTTGATTTTCTGAAATCTGGGATTTAGTCTCTATTTATTTTTCAAAGCTTCTTCGACAAGGAAACCAAAAAAATCTTTCAAATCATAACCGGCAGCTTTCACTTGTTTTGGAATAATACTTTCGGCCGAAAAACCCGGAACTGTATTCACTTCGAGGAACCACCATGTATCTTTAACAAGGAAATAATCGAATCGTACAACCCCTTTGCAGTTAAATTTCCGGTACAAATAATCAGTAAGCTTTTTGCATTCATCAGATTGTTTTCCACTGATTGGTGCCGGAGTAATTTCGTCAGCAAGTCCTACAGTATATTTAGCTTCGTAATCGAAGAAATCATTCTCCGAAACAATTTCTGTAACAGGTAATACCTGAACTTTGCCATTCAGGGAAAATACGCCACAGGCCATTTCCCTGCCTTTAATAAATTGTTGAACAAGCACTTCATCATCTTCGGCAAACGCCTTATTAATTGCTTCCGGAATACCGGCCATATCATAAACCTTTGTAACGCCAACACTCGAACCCGCTTTATTGGGTTTTACAAAACATGGCAACCCGACTTCTTTCACCATTTGCCCGGTATCCCAGGTATCTCCTCTCCTTAAAAGTATGGTACGTGCTACTTTTACACCATATTGCAGAGCCAGATCATTACTAAAATATTTGTTAAAAGTTAGAGCCGAAGTTGTTACATCGCAGGTAGTATAAGGAATACCTGCCATATCGAGATATCCCTGAAGCTTGCCATCTTCGCCAGGTGTACCATGAATAGCAATAAATGCGCAATCGAACGTTATGGTTTTATTTTCAATTTCCAGGCAATGGTTATTCCTGTCGAAAGGTATTACATCGCCGTTTGATGCGGTATATGTCCATTTCCCATTCCTTATCAGCACAGGGTAAACTTCGAATTTTTCAGTATCCAGGTTATTTTTTACCTGTGAAGCACTTGCAATAGAAACTTCGTATTCGCCGGAATCGCCGCCCATGAACAATACAACTCTTATTTTACGCATATTTCGAAATTTGATCGATTTATAAAGTGCAAAGTTAGCTAATCGCACAAAATGTTTCTCTTTAAAATTATATCAATAATGAGATAACTCATACATCAGTTCTAATCGTGTAAGGAGGTGATTAGTTCTCTTGATTTTTCGGATAACAGAATTCAAATCTTAATTTCGCAAGCACATGTTTTTCATTCTTACAATGATTAATTCATTGTATCCTTAGATTTAGCTAATTGATATATCTCACTGCTGCCGCGGAAATTTATATCTTTGCAAAAAAGAAACAATAATATCCCAATCTTGCAGTTTATATATGCAAGAGGTTAACCAGCAATCATTCAGGGTACATACAAGCTTATGAACTTTATTCAATTCATTACTACCCGGCGGTTTGTAAAACATCTGGCATACTCAATTTTGCTCTTCGTAGCGATTTTATGGATAACGTTTACGTTGCTTAAAATGTACACACGGCACAATCAGGTAGCACTTACGCCAAATTATGTGGGCTTACAGATGGATCAGGTTAGCAGCCTCGAATCGAGTAAAGACTTTGCATTGATTGTAGTTGACTCCATTTATGATTACACCAGTAAACCTGGAAGCGTTATTTCGCAAGACCCTTTACCCGAAACCAAAGTAAAACCCGGCAGAGCTATTTACCTTTCGCTGGTATCGTATATGCCTGAACAAGTGAGTATGCCGGCACTTATTGATCTTTCGCTCCGACGGGCTAAAGCATTGCTGCAAACATACGGACTTAAACTTGGCGGCATTCGCATTGTTCCTGATATTGCTGAAAATGCCGTTTTAAAAGTTACTGTCAACGGAAGAGTTGTAACACCCGGAACTCAAATCCGTAAAGGATCAATAGTTGATCTGGTTATTGGCTCAGGTTCGGGTGGAAACCAGGCAGCTATTCCATTCCTTATCGGAAAAACACGCGAATCAGCATTTGGTGAATTATCGCGGCTCGGTTTTGTTGTGGGCTCCGAATCCTATTCCGGTGACAGCGACAGCACAAATGCACAGGTTTACGAACAAATGCCGGTTTACGTATATGGCAAGCGGGTGGATGCAGGAACAAGTTTTTCATTAACTTATAAATCGGGAACTGATTTAAATTTCGAAGAGTACATAAGCAAAATGGTAATAGATACCCTTCAGCCCGATATAAAATGACCTTAAAGTATTGATTGAATGATAAAAAACATTTTTGCCATAGTAGTATTGACCCTTGCAGGTATTTCAGCCACAGCGCAGGAAATACTCACTATGCCTGCTTTTAATCCAACTGTTTCAAACCGGTATAAGATCGAAAATAAGCATGTACTCAAATCAGCAAGTGTGCTATCGTTGCCTTTTTACGATGATTTTTCTGTAATTTCGGTTTATCCTTCCCCATTGCGCTGGGCCGATAACTTTACTTTTGTTAATACTGATTATGCAAAAAAACCTCCCAGTGTAGGCGTGGCCACATTGGATGCACTCGACGAAACAGGATCTTTATACCCCAATGCCGGTCAGAATCAGTTTGATGCTGACTACCTTACATCACTCCCAATCAGGCTCGACTCCATTCTTTCTCCTTCAAAACGTGCTATCAACCGTTCCGATTCTATTTTTCTTAGTTTCTATTATCAGCCTCAGGGACGAACCATCAGCCCGCCATCAAAAAAAGCATCACTTATACTTGAATTTCATTCGCCGGGAGATTATGATACTATTGCAACAGCCGGCGATACTACTTATGAGAAACGCTGGAACGAAAGGTGGATAACCACCGGAGGGATTTCAGCAGATTCATTTGCCATGCCTGATAACAAATATTTCAGACAGGTGATTATTCCCATAACCTCCATTATTGACAGTGCAAGGTATTATAAAAACGGTTTTCAGTTCAGATTTCGCAATATTGCAACCCTTAAAGGAAATTCGCAACCCGACTGGCGGAATAACGGAAGCCACTGGAATATTGACGTTGTATGGTTAAGTAATGGGCGGAGTATGAACGATACTTCAATGAAAGACGTTGCGTTCGGCGATCAGGCGCCTTCGATGCTGAAAAATTATGAGTCAATGCCTTTCAAGCAATACAGCAAGAATTTCGTAAATGAAATGAAAGAAAATATTGATATTGCAATTTCCAATCTCAGCAACGAAAACCGTAGTGTTGTGTACAAATATGACATGCGCAAAAATTCAGAAGCTCCTTTCAAAGAATACGATGGTGGCAGCCAAACCCTCACACCCTATGCAACAACCGGCTATACCACTTATCCGGCTTTTGCTCATCCGCCGGTAGTATCCTTTTTCCCACCATCAACCGATCAGAAAGTAGTGTTTCATATCATTCATACATTAACACCTGACCCAAATCCAATATTCCGTTCAAACGACTCCATTCAATACGATCAGCTGTTCAGTAATTATTATGCTTACGATAACGGTACCTCCGAAGCGGGTGTGGGGATTAACGGAGCAGGTGGATCCTATGCTGTGCAGTTTAAACTCAACGAAGCAGATACCCTCCGGGGATTTCAAATATTTTTAAACCCGGTTACAGGCGGTACCAACCAGGAAATTATCGACCTTAATGTTTGGAAGGATCAGTTTGGCGTTCCCGGCCAGATAGTGGATGCAATTAATGGCGTTACGCTTTTATATCCTACAAGTATTAACGAATTTGCAACTTATTGGTTTGAAGAACCGGTGATAGTTAATGCGGTATCGTTTCCCGGTCTCATATTTTATATAGGATGGACACAATCGTCGAATAACAACCTGAATATAGGCTTCGACCGGTATAAGGATAGTTACTCAAAACGATTCTATAATGTAAGTGGAATGTGGGAATCGAGTGATCCTTTAAATTATGGTTCCGCTATGATGAGACCAATTGTTGGTTTTCAAAATCCTTTGAATATAGAAAAACCTTCTGAAATACAGCAACTTGCTTTTCATCCTAACCCGGTTACTGATGGCAATCTGCTAATCCGCTTACCCGAATTATGGAAAAACATTGCCGAAGAAAATCTGAATATCAATATTATTTCAGCAAGCGGTTGTCTGGTTTTAAACCGTTCGTTCTCGAATCCGGTTGATGTAAATTCGCTTGCGCCTGGTTTTTATCTTGTAATCCTTACCGATACGGACAGTGGACGCAAAGCCAGCGGGAAACTGATAATAAGATAATTCAGTTATACTACAAGCAATAAGCATAAGGATTGACTCCAAATAAAATTGCTTTTTAAGAAAAATAAGTATGGCAGAGTTGTAACTGCCAGTTTGTTATGATTGGCTTAAAAATACACTTTTTACAACGCCCGAATCAGAAAAATATGAATGAAGAAGTAGAAGAATTAGAAGATAACTCCGCTTTAGCTGAAGAAAATGACCTTTACGAACATTTCAGGTTCGAAGTGGATAAAGGACAGGCCATGCTTCGTATTGACAAGTTTTTGATGGGGCGCATACAGAATGCTTCGCGGAATAAAATACAAAATGCAGCACATGCCAACAATATCCTGGTTAACGACAAACCGGTGAAACCTAATTATCGTGTTAAGCCATTGGATATTATTTCGATTGTTTTAGCTTACCCGCCAAGGGAAACGGAAATTCTGCCCGAAAATATCCCGCTCGAAATCGTTTATGAAGATGATGATGTGCTGGTAATTAACAAAGCAGCTGGAATGGTAGTGCATCCGGCACATGGAAATTACACAGGAACACTTGTTAACGCACTTGCATACAAATTCCAGCAACAGGGCATTGTAAGCGAAACAGGCCCATATTTAGTTCATCGGATTGATAAAGATACATCGGGATTGATACTGGTGGCAAAAAATGAACTCGCGCAAAGCAAACTTGCCCGTGGATTTTTCGAGCATAAAGTTGACCGCAAATACCTTGCTTTGGTGTGGGGCGATGTAAAAGAGGAAGAAGGAACCATTGAAGGACATATTGGGCGTTGCCTCCGCGACAGGCTGATTATGGATGTGTTTCCTGAAGGGAACCATGGAAAAGAAGCTATTACACATTATCGGGTTGTACGCCGGTTCCATTATATAACGTTGGTTGAGTGTACACTCGAAACTGGCCGCACCCACCAAATACGCGCTCACATGCAACATATTGGCCATACGCTGTTTAACGATTCGCGGTATGGCGGCGACCAGGTATTGAAAGGCACCACGTTTACAAAATACAAACAGTTTATCATGAACTGTTTTGAGCTTTGTCCGCGCCAGGCGCTTCATGCCCAATCGCTTGGTTTTGCACATCCGGCTGATGGCCGTAAAATGTATTTCGAAACCGAGTTGCCTGCTGATATGCAAGCCGTTATCGAAAAATGGGACAGGTATGTAATGAAGATAGATGAAGAAGAAACGGAATAAAGAAAAGGCCTGAAATTCAGGTCTTTTTTTTACAAAATTTTTCTCTGTGATAAGAGAAATATTGAGCGAAATGTGTAATTTTGAAGTACAACAGTTTGCAGAGCGCATGCACCAAACCCTTATCGGCAAGTGTAAGAGCCGTAGACTATTTGGGAATAAGATAAAAATGACATAATGAAGAAAATATTAATATTGTTTTCATTAATTGGGCTTACTTCATCATGTATAGTTCAGGGTTGGACGAATGATTATGAAAAATTGAGTGACTCTCAAAAAAAGAAAATTATAGAAATTGAAAACTTTCAAGATCTCCACAAAGAGTTCATCTATAAAATAAATGGGCAACAACTTAGAGAAGAGTTAAGAAATCACTCTAAATCAATTGTATATATATTTTCAAATGGATGCTCTTCTGACTTATGCAAGCCAATTTCAGTTTATGAAGATTATGCCTTGAGAAATGGATACGATCTTTTTTTAGTAATGAACGGATTTGGCAATTTGGACGAAACATTAAAACAAACTTTCTCTAATGTATTATTTGCTATGGACAATTATTATTACAATGAAAAACGCTGTTATAAATATTCCATGTATTTTGAGAATGAATTGATAAATAAACCTTTGAACGAAAAAAACAAAATATTTTCTGGCAATCTTTACTTCTTCCAAGGAGATACTTTAGTGCAAATTTTAAAAGAATTACCAAAAGAATAAACGTCAGCAGATAATAAATAGGAATATGAACAGCATGAAATGCGCAGCGAATAGTATCGGTTGATCAACATTTCGACAGGCTAATTGTATCACATCCGACAGGATTTGTACTTTTTATTAGTTTTTGATGAGTTCAGGGAATAAATGGATGCGGGATTAAAAGTTATTAAACAATAATCTAATTTTATCAAACTAAATTTTAAAAGTAGCCCTTATGAAAAAATCATTTCTGTTATCATTGTTGATGCTCGTATTTACGAGTTTCGGCTTTGCACAAGAAGCAAAGTATCAGTTGTCGAGTCATATTTTGGACATTACGCAGGGCAAACCCGCCCCAAACGTAAAAATCAGCCTTTCCAAGCAAGACAAAAGCGGGAATTGGGCGATTATTGACGAAAAATTTACCGATGAAAACGGAAGAATCAAGAATTTTCTGAAAGAAGAAAACGGCTTGAACCACCAGGGAATCTATAAACTTACTTACTACACCGAACCCTACTTTAAGGGATTGGGGCAGGAGAGTTTTTACCCGTTCATCGAAGTGGTTTTTGAATTGAAAGACAACAACCATTATCACGTGCCAATAACACTTTCGCCTTTCGGATATTCAACTTATAGAGGGAATTAATTCAAATAAAAAGCATCATATCAATAAGTAGGAATATGAGCGGGGGTGAAACACCCAGCCCATATTACCGGTTAAAATTCATTTCGACTGGCTCTATGTAAAACATCTGCCGGAGTATGCACTTACTATAAGTTTTTGATAATTTCGGGGAATAAATGGACTTAGACAAATACCCCAAACAGACGCAGAATTTATACCAGGAGTTGCATGAAGGGAGACTTTTGCCCCTTGAAGGCTTTCGGGGATTTTGTGAGTGGCTCAGTCAGAAATTCCATATGCATGCTCAACACATCAACCGATATATGCCATTTTAAAAAATGATAGTGCACCAGTAAAGCAACAGAAATATGATAAGACAGATCGCCATAATATCCGCAATTATACTTACAACAATTAACCTGTGGAGTCAGACGCTTGATTTTGTAAAAAGTGATAGTATTACCTATCCTATTCACACAGCAAACATTGGCAAAATTGCTTTTATGGGGCAAACCATTCCTATTGAGAACTTCAAAGAAGCTGAATTCCTGACCGCATTTGAACTCAAAGAGAAAACAGATTTAAACATCAGAGTTTTTCTGGGTAACTCATTGATAAATTACCTCCATATGCTTTCGCCTCAATTAACCGCTGCGGAACTTACTGAAAACGGAAATTATCAATTCACATTCATTGTTGATGACAAAAAAATTTATGTGGAGAATCTGAATGCTGGTGCCGGAAGCCCTGTAAGTAAAAATCAGAGGACAGTTTTTAGGGTTCCGTTACTAAGTTCATCAAATGAAGATTCCTGGGGCAGATTTTTGTGGAATAGATTTTTAATGAGTGGCGGACAGGATGCATTTACAAGTGGAGAGCATCTTTTAAAAATTGAAATCAGACCTTACATAAGCCTCCCCGAAGTGTTGGCTGGTAATTGTATTGCCGAAGGTCAAATAAAAATCATTGTTCCGGAAATTAAAATCAATGAAAAGCTTGTAAAAGTTCAAACCATTAGACCGCTTAAAGACTGGCAGATTTCAACAGAAAAATTTGATGCCGCTATAATTGAGGAACTTAACCGAAAAATCGCAACGCAAACATATAAGGATATAACAAGTGTGGTAGTGATAAAAGACGGCAAACTCTTGATTGAAGAGTATTTTAACGGAGCTACCAGAAATACACTTCACGACACACGGTCAGTTGGAAAATCATTTGCATCCACTCTCTTAGGTATTGCAATAAAAGATGGTTACATAAAAAGCGAAACGCAGACCTTAAAAGAATTTTACAACCTCAAAAGCTTTCAAAACTATTCCGCAGCAAAAGATAGTATTACTTTACACAGTTTGCTTACCATGAGTTCGCCTTTTGACGGTTCCGACAGAAACCTGGAATCGCCCGGAAACGAAGAAAATATGTATCCTGCAAATAATTGGGTTGTTTTTACACTAAATCTTCCAATTGACGAAACAAAAGCAGCAAACAAGCGGTGGGATTACTTAACAGCTGGCGTTGTAGTGCTGGGCGACATTATTCACAAGTCTGTTCCAAATGGTTTACAGAAATATGCCGACAAAAACCTGTTTCAGCCTCTCGGTATTACAAAATACAAATGGCAGTTCACACCACAAAAAGTAGCTAATACTGCTGGTAGCCTACAGTTGCGTTCAATAGATTATGCAAAGTTTGGGCAGTTGTACAAAAACCAAGGTGCGTGGAACGGCAAACAAATTCTGTCGCAGGAATGGATAGCAAAAAGTTTATCTCACCAAATAACAATATCAGAGGGAGAATATTACGGTTATCTATTTTGGAATAAAACCTACAAAGTTGATGGTGTAGACTATGAAGTTTACTATTCGAGCGGTAATGGTGGTAATAAGATTTTTATTTTCGAAGACCAGCCCATTGTAATAGTAATTACTTCGACAGCTTACAACACACCATATGCACACTCGCAGGTTGACAAGATAATGCAGAACTATTTGCTACCAGCGGTAACAAAATGACAAGAGAAACGGCATATCAAAGGCATTGGCAAAAATGCAGGTTCAGTGCTTAAATGAAATTTTGTGCTTTGTATCAAGTTCAGTGGAGGCAGACAGTTTAATGCTTTGAAATCGCCAACTTCTTTTAGCCGCAAACCGTTATGCACCACTTTAAAAGGCAAACCAACACCTACAAATGAAAAAGATTATACTCCTATTCATACTTGCTACGACAAGTTTTAGACTATTTGCTGACGTTGGAAATGCATATAGGTATAAAGCGACATTTAAACTTACTTACAATAGGGAGATTACCGGATATTTCTATTTTGCTACTTATGAAAAGGGATTTGACAAGGAGAAAGAAGATTTCCAGCATTATATTTTTTCAAATTATCCTTTTCCTATCCAACTCTATAAAACTATTAAAACAATTAACGTTGACAAATTGACCGTTGATTTTACTTTAGAAGGAAGCTCAGAATCTGTTAATAAAAATGAAATTGTAAGTATAAATTTAATAAGCGAAATAGAAACGGAGGTTGGCTCAAGATTAAGAGAAGTAAGTCGAAAAGAGTTCACAATTGTAGATCAAAAATTTGTTAGTTTTGAAAGTTTCAACAATGAGCAATACGCTATAAATTGTACTTTTTATCTGATAAGCTGGACAGACAGAAATAATTTGGAAGAATTAAAGAAAGAAATGGCTAACAATATAGAGAACTTAATGGTCGAGAGAAATGAAATTTCTGTTTTGCAATTTATCGCAAAAAAAAAGAATGAATTTGTTGAAAAGAAAATTTTACTTTTTGAATATTGTGGCCCCATATGAAAAGCGGTGCATAATAAATAAGAATATGACTGATGCGCAGCACCCAGCGAATAGTGCCGGTTGAACTACATTCTCGCACTGGCGAGGATTTGCAATCCTAACCAGCATTACAAAACAATTCTTCAATGGCTCGGGTTATAAATTTGCGGCAGCAAGGGGATGAAAGATATGGAATAAAGATAGATGAAGCAAAAACGGAATAAAAAAAAGGCCTGAATATCAGGCCTTTTTTTTTGAAGCGAAATTGGAACTAGAACTTTAAAGCTACTCCAACATTAAAATAAGCAATTCCACTACCTAGTTCGACAACTCCGGCAAAACTATCACTAAAATAGTATCTGGCACCTATGAAACCAGCAAAATAAGGGCTGCTTCCTTTAGCTGAGTATTCTGTTGAACCTGGCCAATTGCCGGTTTCTTTTGCAGAAACTGCATTATAACCCAATGCTAATCCAGCATAAGTATCAAGTTTATCAACCAATGGGTAATGAAATGTGCCACGAGCTGCAATTACGAGATGAGTATATTTCCATCCATACCCTACGTAATCATAACTGGCACTGGAATAACCAATAATCCCTCCTACTCCGATTGATCCTTTTTCCAAAATATCATCAAGAATTCCAATGTCCAACGAACCGGAAACAGCAGGCATTACAGAAGAATATCCTCCACCGCCATAATATCCACTTCCAAAACCAACACATAGGTTGACCACTTTATCTCCCTTATTGAAAGTGGAAGTTTGAGCATTAACTGACAGAAATCCGAACGCAAACAAAGTTGCAAATAGTAAAACTTTAAGTTTCATAATTTTTAGTTTTTGGTTAAACATTTTATTTGAACAAATATAGTACAAAAAAGTTTCTACAATCCAGGTTTTTCTTAATGTTGTTAACATGCATATAATGGTAACTTTTTTTAAAAAAAAATACCCCTCTTTTAGTGGATACTATAGAGATGATAAAAAATAATCTGGGGTTAAAAACCAAATCAAGTTGCTATAAAATGATTTACAGTAAGATGCAGGAATTTTACAAACAAAAGTTTAGAGAATAATGTTTCCCTGCAAGCCTGATTGGAAAATGTATGCCTGAAAAATCAGATTACCCTTTTTTAATAATATTATACACCGAATCTCTTTCAGCTGGAATACGTCCGGCTTTTAGTATCAATTCTCTGATTTCATCACTGCTCAGCGAAGGGTTTTCGCCGGCGCCTGCAAGTGAATATATTTTTGTAGAGTCATTTATAGTGCCATCCAGATCATCAACACCAAAAGCAAGAGATAAAGCTGCCATCTCTTTGCCTATCATAGGCCAGTAAGCTTTCAGATGTGCAATATTATCCAGATAAATCCGTGATACCGCATAATTCCGAAGATCTTCGATCAATGATACTTCTTCGATGTACGACATTTCGTTATTCTTATTCTTGAATTTCAACGGAATATAGGCATTGAAACCTCCGGTACGATCCTGCAACTGACGTAAAAGTTCCATGTGATGGATGCGGTGCCCGAAATTTTCGATATGACCGTACAGAATGGTGGCGTTAGTTGGTATTCCAAGTTTATGTGCAGTTTCGTGTATTTCGATCCAGGCTTCGGTAGAGGATTTTTTGCCACAAATCTGCTCCCTTATTCCATCGTCGAAAATTTCGGCACCACCACCCGGAAGCGAATTAAGCCCTGCATCCTTAAGCAACTGCAAGCCTTCCTTAAAACTCAAACCCGAGCGTTGTGCCATATATTCAATTTCGATGGCAGTATAAGCCTTGATGTGAACTTCGGGCCTGGCTTCATGCACACGTCGAACCAAATCAGCATAATAATAAATATCACGACCAGGATGAACTGCCCCTACTATATGAACTTCGGTAATATCGCTACCCAGATTAACGACGGTATTAACCATTTCGTCAACCGAAAGTTCCCACGATTCCTTACTTTGGTGATGCGAATACGAACAAAATTTACAATCGTAAACGCAAATATTGGTAGGCTCGATGTGTACATTGCGGTTATAATACACATATTCGCCAACAACTCGTTTCCTTACCTGGTCAGCCAGCAGAGCTAATAAAGAAGTATCGGCTTCAGTATAGAGCAGAATGCCTTCTTCGGGCGTTATGCGGGTTGCATCAAGTACTTTTAATGCTATATCCTTAATATGGCTGTTAATTGCCGATGACTTTACTATTTCTGAAATCATTTGATTTATTTTAATTTGAACAAACAATCCGACCAAAGCCTAAATTCACGTTAACGTATTACAATCACTTTATGTGTTTGCAACTGGTCTCCGTGTATAATCCTTATCAGAAAAACATTTCCACTTTGTGGAAGGTTTATGGAATAGTTTGAGGATTGAGATCCGGAATACGTAAATTTTTGTGAAAGTATTCCACTTGCATCATACACTTCAATATTAATATCACTGGAGTTATTAATATCTGTAAGAATATTAACTACACCCTTACCTGGATTTGGCGATACAACAGCTCTCACATCAATATACCCTTCTTTTACAATCGAATCCGCGTTAAATTCATTACTTACGGTAAGTTTCACATTCATAGCGCCAAAACGCTCAAAACGAATTCCTGCAGGATTTTGCTCCTTTGATTCTGAAGGATTTCCACCCTGGAAATACCAGTGCCATGCATTGGGTTTCCCTGACGAAAGATCCTGGAAATTTATCGTACCACCAACCGGAATTATTTGAGCGCTAGCCGAAAAGTCAGCAACTGCCAGTTTATCATTAAACGATCCGCCTAGCTTACTAACACCGGTATTGCCAGGATCGAACCATGGTTTCAATTGCTGAGCGGCTGATGGACCGTTCGAAGTCCATGAAAAGGAAACTTTTCCGTACATATCAGTTCCTGTCGGATTTTGGCACGAACTTTCGCCACCTGTAAGCGTGCCAATCACCAATCCTTCATCGTCAAAAAGCGGTGAGCCTGAAGAACCACCTTCAGTTACTCCGTGTCCGTTTTCGGTTGCTGCCCAACGTACAACCCAGTGTGTATTAGGAGTTGATCCCCATGTGTCAGACCCTAAAGGCACTATGTAAGTTGAGATTTTTTTAATATCGCCATCGGGATGATGAATGCTTGCTCCTGAGGATGAATTTCCGCTGCCGGCATCCCAACCACAATAATACGGATTATATTTGGGCGGAATATTTTCAAGAAATTTTAGTAAAAGGAAATCGGAGCCAATATTGGAAGGAGTATCGGAAGTAGCAAGCATTTCAGCTCCGAGGATTGTATGCTCCTGAGCAGCGGACGAAACACAGCCCGGCGATTCGTAATTGAAATAAAACAACCACCTGCCTAAATCATCAATGGTTGTACTCCCACCAGAAAAATCGTCGCTGCAGTGCGATGCCGTAAGCATTAAACCAGTAAAATCCTGAGAAGTATTATTCATCATAACACCAGAGCAATAGAAAAATTTTGTTCCGACTTTAGTGAGAATTTTAACAATACCTTGTTTCTGGTTCTGCCAGTTCTGACCTTCATTACAGTTTATATTTACTTCGCAACTGCCAGAAGAAGTGGATTTTAGTCCGGTTGTTATTATTTTATCGAATCCACGATACATATAAGTAAGGCCGAATAACTTTATATCTGCTTTTTCAAACGTATTGAAAGGCTCATAATACTCAATTACAATTTTATCGCTATGAACAGGACGGGTTGTAAACTTCTGGTTTCCCGGAATTTCCACAGAAGTATAAGCGCCAATTACACTCTGATGATCAAGTGTGTAAACAAAGATATCGGAGCCTGCCGGCAATTGCACTTTTTCGAAATTTATTCCCAAGCCTTGTGCCCCGCTGCATTGTAATGTCAAACGGCAAATACGCCCTCCATCAGCACTATTTTCCCATTCACCTGCATC
>JBBSDC010000069.1:0-20060 GCA_038249705.1 Bacteroidales bacterium
CCATCCTTGCTACTGCAGGGCTGACAGGCTGCAATTTCACAACCGAACAAAAAGCTGAAACGCTGGAAGAGGCAAAAACAAACATGGAAGAGGCCAGCGCTGATCTGGATCAGGCCCGGCTGGATTCGGCTGAATACGCAAATTATAAAGTTGAGACGGAAATAAAGCTCAGGTCGAACGACCTGCTAATTGCCGACATGAAAGATAAGATGAAAACAGAACGCGAGGAAACACGTGCCAGGTACACAAAAAGCCTTGATTCATTGGAACAGCAAAATTCAAGACTCCGTAACAATATGAAAACATATAGTTCAGCCGGTAAGGAAAACTGGGAAAAGTTTAAACAAAGTTTCAATAAGGAAATGGATGCGCTTGGTAAATCCATTTCGCAGTTGGCTGAAAGGAATATGAAAAAAGGTTCGTAAAAATAAAACGCTGGCTTTAGTAGGGGCTGTCTCAGAAGGGCAGCTTTTTCTGTAGTTACGTCCGGTAACAAATAACCAACTGAAAAACTTCCTTTTATTGCAAATTCCGTCCGAAGAAAGTGCAAGGAAATATAAATTAACAAGTATAGGAAATCGTATGAAATACTCGCTGAAAATAAACTCTGTAAAAACAGTTGATGAGCTGGATGGCTCATGGAATAACGATGACTTGACCGAACTTCTGAAAATATTCGGTTACTCAGAAGCATCTACCGTTAAGCAAAATGAATTAAAAGATTTTCTTTTGATGGCCATTACCGACTTTGAGCCAAGAGAAGCCGCAGCGCTAATGCTTGAATACAAACTATCAGAAACACTGAACGAGGGTCAGATAGATAATCTTTCGCAGGAAATGCTGCGGGAAAAGGTTTCGGAAAACTATTCGGATATTTACATCCACAAACATTTATTTGCCATTAACCAGATGCTCTATAAAGCCTACAACGGTAAATTTCCATATGCCAAAGCAGTGATCGTTGAATTTGAGATGAAGGCCGAAAATGATGAAACGGAAATAACAAAAGAACTGGCTTTAAAAGCGCTTCGGATTGGTCTTTCAGAAAGTAACCTGATAAACAGGTTATTTAAAGAACAATTGGATGGCAATGTTTCGTTCCATGAAGCAGAAGGAATACTTTGGGAACTGCAAAACAAAGGAAACGCTCAATATGTAATGACAACTTCGGAGAAATGGCTGAACAAGGATGATTTTGAAAATATGGAATATGAATGCGATGCAACGGCATTCGAAGAAGAAGCTGACGAAGATTAATTTACTTTTATGATTTTAACGCGCGAAAGGATTCGTGCGTTGGCGGGGAAAGTAATCAGGAGCTATAAGAAATAGCAGAGTAGCTTACTTTAGAATACTATTAGCCGGTTTTTCACAAGATCAAATCTTCACAATTATTTTTTTTCGGTACATAATGCTAACAACCAGCAACCAGAACCCTGTAAACAGTATAGCCCCTAACAACGAAGCATTTACCGGAGATAAGCCTAACGACAAATAAAAATTAAAAAGCCATTCGTACAGACTAATTTTTGCAGAAGTAACAAGGATGTATCCCAAAAGGGTTGCGCCAATCTGCGATCCAAAATACGCGATAATCGGGTTTGTACCAAAAGCCAGCAAAGGCGTCGAAAATTTCCTTATACGCTTGATATCAGCCACCCAATAAAAAATCCCCAGCACAACCATTGCTAGTCCGGATGTATAAAGAACATAAGAACTGGTCCACAGTTGTTTATTTATCGGAAACAATAATCCCCAGGCCATTCCACTAACAATCAAAATATTACCATATACTATCAGGTTAATGAGTTTATCACGTTCGTTGTCCGTTTTCTTAAATAAGTTTCCGGCAAGTACCCCGGCAAATCCGCTAACAAGGGCTGGCAATGTACTCAATATGCCTTCCGGATCATAAACCATAGTGTAAACCCAAACATGTTTCCCCAGGATGAGCCTGTCGAGCCAGGCGGCCAGGTTTGTTGTGGGTTCGAGGTTGGCAGGTCCAAAACCGGGAACAGGTACTAAAGCCATTAATGCCCAATATCCAAGCAATAAAAAAGCTGAAACATACCAAAGCACTTTTACATCAGTATAAATCAGAAACAAACCACATACCAGGTTAACTATAGCAATCCGTTGTAATACACCCAGGATGCGAATGTTAGCAAGATCGTTGAAAGGAAAAGTATTAAGAATAAGCCCTAATAAAAATAGTATTGCTGATCGTTTTATCAATTGCAGAACAAGAGTTGTTTTTGCTGTTCCTTTGAGTAGTCTCTTTTTGATGGATAGCACAGCTGCAAAACCCATTGCAAAAATAAAAAACGGAAATACAAGGTCGGTTGGAGTGCATCCATTCCAAACTGAATGCGACAATACAGGATAAATATGGCTCCAGCTTCCGGGAGTATTTACAATGATCATAGCCATTATTGTTAAGCCACGAAACATATCGAGCGAAATAATCCTGTTTTGAGTTGCAGTCATGATTCGATTTTTAAGATATTAAAATAGAGTGAAAGCATAAGATGATGTCAAAAATACACTATCCATACAATTAATTAGGAGTATTTTGAAATAATTTTATAATAAAAATCAATTCTAAACTGAAATATTGAAACTTATTTTGCCACCTTATTATCCTAATTAACATTTATTCAGCATTATAGGATTAAACTATACTTTACAAAGTTATAATCGCAATTATTTATTAAAATCTTATAATTTTATGCCACAAATAAAAAAAAATTATAAAGCGCTGTAGCGGTTTAATTTGAAAATATGCAAGAAGGACTTATCCCTAATGTATCAGTAGATTGTGTAGTGTTCGGGTTTGATTTCACTGATATTAAAGTTCTGTTGATAGAAAGAAATATCACAGTTAACGGAACTGATTATGCCGACCTTAAACTTCCGGGCGATTTAATGCGGCTTGACGAAGATCTTGACGATTCGGCCGAACGTATTTTAAAAGAAAATACAGGGTTGAGTAATATCTATCTGAAACAATTCAAATCATTTGGTTCTCCTGACAGGCTTCACAGGAAAGAACGCGATTTATTCTGGCTAAGGCAGATTGACCATCCTGAAGAACACGTAATTACTATCGCTTATTATTCGCTCATTGATATATCAGAACAAGGAAACATGAAAGTAACAATAAACAATAATGCCCGCTGGTGCCCCGTTCATGAAGTAGTTGACCTGGTGATGGATCATATGGATATATTGCACGGAGCTCTCGAACATCTGAGAGTTGAGTTGTTGAATAAGCCAATAGGTTTCGAATTACTGCCTGATAAATTTACCCTCTCGCAAATGCAGAAATTGTACGAAGTTATTTTGGGAACTACTTTTGACAAACGTAATTTCCGAAAGAAAATTTCGAGTATGAAATACCTTATTCCATTGAATGAGAAACAGGTTGGAGTAGCGCATAAACCCGCCAGGCTCTATATTTTCAGCCGCGAAGTTTATAATAAAACCAAAAAGGATAATTTTGATTTCTCCGTATAGGTAAATTTCTGTTTCTGGTATAAACCTAAAAAATCTCTTTAATAGTCATTGACTGACCACGAAAATTAAATGTGTCACCTGACTTTAGATTTTTCATTGCTTCAACCAGCGGTACGACAGGTGAAACCACATAAATAGTATTGCCATCAATACTTACTTTACCAATACCTATTAATATATATAATATCTGGGAGTCGAGCAACACCAGTGCACCATGTTCAACCTTGGTTGAAATTAGGCCTGGTTTTATTTGCCTCAAGAAACGCATTTCTTCCTCAACCAGTGCAAGTTGTTGCGCAAGCATATCGCGTTTGCGCATTAGCTGAGCCCTGAAAGAATCATACCGGTCTTTGGGCGCACCATATTCGTTTGCACTTTGCTGAGCGTCCTCCATGGCCGATTGTATATTGGCGACAGATTCCTCTTTGATTGCGATACAACGGGCTAGCAATTGCTCTTTGATATTGATATTTAACGGCATAAGCGACTAACTGATTTTGAAATTATGATTGTTAAAGTTATGTAAAGATAAATCTTTTAACATCCTTTATATTTGCATACCGAAATTCGTTCCCGAATAAAAATTTCATTGTTCATTTCTCAAAGCTGTTGACCAATAAATGCTGATAATAAACAGTCCATTCTCCGATCCATACTTAAATATTGCTGCTGAAGAATACTATATAAAGCATTCAATTGATGATATTTGCATGATATGGATCAATGACAGATCGGTAATAATCGGCAAACATCAAAATGCATTAGGTGAGATCAATTATCAGTTTCTAAAGGAGCATAACATACCTGTTATCAGACGGATAAGCGGTGGAGGAGCAGTTTACCACGATAAAGGAAATATAAATTTCAGTTTTATCACCAAGACAAGCACCACCAACCAGGTTGATTTTAGTAAGTTTACTTCGGTTATAGTAAAGTTCATGCAAAGCCTTGGTTTAATGGTTAATATAAGTAAAAGAAACAGTCTTTTCATCGGAAATCAGAAGTTTTCGGGTCATGCCGAACATATTTTTCACAACAGGGTGCTGCATCATGGCACTATCCTTTTTTCAACCGATCTTGTAACATTACAAAATGCTATATCGCCCGACAAAGAATATCTGAGTAAAGCAATGGCATCCGTTCGCAGCGATGTGGGTAATATTGCCCCACTCCTACCCTACAACATTGATATTCATGAATTTATAAAACTATTTATTGATTGGTTGTTACTCTTCTATGAAGGATCGGAGGTTTATGAAACCGCACCTAACCAATCCGAAGCCATCAGAACCTTAGCCGAAACCAAGTATAAAACCTGGGAATGGAATTTCGGATATTCGCCTTCCTACTCATTTACTATTCACATACAGTCTTTTACAAATAATTTTCCTGTGACATTTAAAGTTGAACGCGGTAAATTTGTAGAAATTAGTAGCAGCCAACCGGCGAATAAGCCATTTCCATCGGTATTGAATAATTTGATAGGGAAATTTCACAAAGAAGAAGAAATTGACAATTTTGTTCAAAATAATTTACCGGAACTTGAACAGACAGGCATTAATACTGTTTCATTCAGAGAACTATTTTTCAGTTAGTCCAATTTTAACAATCAATACCCACAAATAACAACTTTAATTTTCCAAATATGCAGGAACAAGAAATTTTCGACAAATTATGGTCAGGATATATAGCCCAAAACCCTGAAGCAAAATCTATTTACGATTGTTTTACTTCTGAAGGCGAAACGGTTGAAAACGACCATATTGCATTTCGCACATTTTTCGATACCCGACTAAATGTGGATGTACTGGCGCGGCCATTTTTGGAAGCCGGATATATACAAAAAGGATACTATATTTTTGAGGATAAACACCTTACAGCCAAACATTACGAGCATAAAAGCAATACTGCTGCACCAAGGGTATTTATTAGTCAGTTAATGACCGAACATTTCAGTCCTGAACTGCAAGCGATTGCAAAACAATGTGCTGAACGTGTTCCTGATGAACTGGTTTTCGGTAACGAAATGATTTTTGCCGGTAACGTTTGGGGCCCGCCTTCATACGAAACCTATGAAAGGCTCCGCAATGAGTCGGAATATGCTGCATGGCTTTATGTTTACGGTTTTGTTACCAATCATTTCACAGTGAGCATTAATTCGCTTAAAAAGACTGAAACAATTCTTAAGGTAAACCAATTTCTTAAGGATAAAGGTTTTAAACTTAACAGTTCGGGTGGAGAGGTTAAAGGAACGCCCGAAGAACTTCTCGAGCAATCGAGTACAAAAGCGGGTATTCTGCCAATTGATTTTGTTGAGGGCACATTCGAAATACCATCGTGTTACTATGAGTTTGCATACAGGTATCCGGATACCGATGGAAAGCTATATTCAGGATTTATTGCAAAATCAGCAAATAAAATTTTCGAAAGCACTGATTATTACAAGAAATAGAGTATTTCGTGTTCAAAATTTTAAAAGGCAGATTATTCTTTTACAGGTAATCTGCTTTTTTTTTATTATAATGCATTGTTTAACAAACTTATATAGCCATTCCGTTTAGGGTTCCAATCAAGTTAAATGTTAATTACAACTGATTTTAAGGTACTCAAATGTTTACTTACAATTTAGTACTTTTGGTTGCAAATTGAACAGACTAATGACGAAAACCACATCAATACTTATCTTACTCATTGTAAGCAGTTTAAGCATTACCAAGATATTTGCTCAAAACTTCAACTCATTTGCCGGCGTACGTGTTGGGTATGCCTTGCCGATGGGGCAATTTGCTTCACACGATTTTGAAACCGGCGGATACGCTTTATTAGGAAAAAGTATCAGTTTTGAGGCTGCCTGGTTTATTACTCCCAAAATCGGTTTCGGAATTGATATTTCGAACAGCTCATTCGGCTTTGCTTCCGGGTATTACCGCGACGATTATCTTGAGAGTGAGCCTTCCTATACATCAATGGACTTGTTAGCAGGACCTTACAAAGTTCAGAATTTAATGGGCGGAGTTTATTATAAAATCAATATTTATAATAAATTTTTCTCCACATTTAAATTGATGGGTGGAATGTGTACTGCCCGGACACCTGATCGTTTTTTCGGAGTTGATACATTTGGAGGAGTGAAACTTGATTTCTGGAAAACGGGTTCACTTGATCGCACTTATGGAGTGTTGACCGGTGCTTCTTTTGAATATCATATTTATGAACATGTAAGCTTATTGCTACAGGCTGATTTCAGCTATTCCGAACAGGCTTTTGTTTATAATAATGGCCAGGAATTGTATACTGAATATTTGAAAATGCCGATTTTTAAATTACTTCCCGGAATAAACGTAAGATTTTAAATTTCAAATCCTTATAAAATGAAAAACATTAAGAAACATTACCATATTAAAGCTACAGCTGAGGATATTTTTACTGCACTTACCAATCCACTGACCATTGAAATATGGAGTGGAGCTTTGGCTGTAATGGAACCGGTTGCCGGTGCTGAGTTTTCGTTATGGGACGGCGATATAACCGGGATAAATATCGAAATTGAAACAGGTAAAAAAATTGTACAGGAATGGTATTTCGAAGACGAAGAGGGTTTGTCGCCCGAAGATAAGTCAATAGTTACCATTAAGTTGCACAACGAAGGAAACTCTACAGATGTTGAATTACTACACATCAATATACCCGACGAAGCATTTGATAATATTGTTGACGGTTGGGACAGGTATTATTTCAAGCCATTGAAAGAATTAGTGGAAGAATAAGATGGAAAGCAGCATAATTCCCCATAACAAACTCAGTGAATTAAAAGCTTCATTTAAAGGCGATGTATTTGCTGACGAATACACCCGTTTAATTTATGCTACCGATGCGTCGGCTTACAGGCAGATACCACAATTGGTGGTACAACCTACTGATATTGAAGACTTAAAATACCTTATTTCGTTTGCCGCCAAACTAAAAACATCACTTATACCGCGTACTGCCGGCACTTCACTTGCCGGGCAGGTTGTGGGTGGAGGAATTGTTGCCGATGTATCGAAATACATGACCCGTGTGCTCGAAATAAACGCAGAGGAACACTGGGTAAGAGTTCAGCCGGGTGTTGTTCTCGATGAACTGAATAAAATTCTTGAGCAGTTAGGGATATTCTTTGGCCCGGAAACATCCACATCCAACCGTTGTATGATGGGCGGAATGGTAGGAAATAATTCATGTGGCTCACATTCATTGGTTTACGGTAGCACACGTGATCATACACTTGAAGTAAAAGCATTGTTGAGCGACGGCTCAGAAGTGGTTTTTGGCGCACTCACAAAATCTGATTTCGATCAAAAATGCACGCTCAATTCGCTCGAAGGCAACATTTACAGGAATATCAATTCGATATTAAGTAATAAAGGAAACCAACAGGAAATCCGGTCACAGTTTCCTGATAAATCCATACACCGCCGCAACACAGGTTATGCCATTGATTTACTTCTTGAAACAGAACCATTTACAACCGAATCGGAATCATTCAACTTTTGCAAACTGATTGCAGGATCCGAAGGAACTTTGTGTTTCATTACTGAAATCAAACTCAACTTAGTACCGCTGCCTCCAAAAGAAAAAGCGGTTATTTGTGTTCACTGTAATACGCTTGACGAAGCGTTTAAAGGAAATATTATCGCATTAAAGCATAATCCTGTTGCTATCGAATTGATGGATAGCGTGATACTTGAACAAACCAAGGCTAATATTTCGCAACGAAAAAACAGGTTTTTCCTACAGGGCGATCCTGAAGCCGTTCTTATTATTGAACTTTCTGAGCAAACAAGAGTAGAAATAGACCAAAAAGCAGATGCAGTTATCCATGATCTCCGACAGGCTGGATATGGATATCATTACCCCTTGGTTTATAATAAGGATGTGAATAAGGTATGGGCATTGCGCAAAGCGGGTTTAGGCGTGCTGTCCAATTTGCCCGGCGATGCTAAACCCGTGGCTGTAATTGAAGATACAGCGGTAAATCCCCAGGTTTTGCCCGAATACATGAATGATTTCAGGCAGTTGTTGGTAAGCCTTAATCTGGATTGTGTTTACTATGCGCACATTGCAACCGGCGAACTACATCTGCGTCCGGTCTTAAATTTAAAAGATCCGAAAGACGTGGAACTGTTTCACACCGTGGCACTTGAAACAGCAAAACTGGTTAAGAAATACCGCGGTTCGCTAAGTGGCGAGCATGGCGACGGACGGCTAAGGGGCGAATTTATCCCCATGATGATTGGTGAAAAAAATTATGCACTCCTCGAAACCATAAAGGAGACTTGGGATCCATCAAATATTTTCAATCCGGGTAAGATAACCCGAACTCCAAAAATGAACAGCAGCCTGCGCTACGAAGCCGGCATTGCTGTAAAAGAGCCAGAAACAATTTTTGATTTTTCAGGTACGCACGGAATACTTCGTGCAGCTGAACAATGCAATGGCTCGGCCGATTGCCGCAAAAGTGCGGTTATGGGCGGCACCATGTGCCCCAGTTACATGGCAACAAAGGACGAAAATACTACTACAAGAGCCAGAGCAAATATTCTGCGCGAATTCCTTACCAATTCAGAAAAGAAAAACCGGTTCGATCATAAAGAAATTTATGAGGTGATGGACTTATGCCTTTCGTGCAAAGGTTGTAAAAGCGAATGCCCCAGTAATGTGGATATGGCAAAATACAAAGCTGAATTTCTGCAACACTGGCACGATGCCAATGGAATACCATTGCGAACGCGGATAATAGCCAATATTTCGAAGCTGAACAAACTTGGAATGATAGCACCTTCCGTTTTTAACTTCTTTGTTACCAATGCTTTTACTTCAGGTATAATGAAAAAGACGTTGGATTTTGCGCCAAAACGCTCTATACCTGTTCTTTATAAAATTACACTTAAAGCCTGGGTTAAAAGAATTCCATCTTCAGAAAATATTGACACTAAAGGAAAGGTATATTTATTTGCTGATGAATTCACTGATTTTAATGATGTTGAAGTCGGGATTAAAGCAGTAAAATTACTTAACAAACTGGGCTATAGGGTTGAAATCCCTGATCATGTAGAAAGTGGAAGAGCATACCTGTCGAAAGGGATGGTGCGAAAAGCTCAAAAACTGGCAAAGGAGAATATTGCGAAACTTTTCCCTGTTATCAATGAGCAAACCCCATTATTGGGAATCGAACCCTCGGCAATACTGAGTTTTCGCGACGAATATCCCGATCTGGCAGGAACTGAACTCAAAGTAAAAGCCTTGGAATTGGCAAAAAACTGCTTCATGTTCGACGAATTTATTATGAAGGAAGTGCAAAAAGGTGCAATTATTCAATCGCAATTCACTGATAAAAAGCAACATATCCGTCTGCATGGGCATTGCCATCAGAAATCGCTGGCTTCAACCGGTCCAACCAACGAGATGCTTTCATTGCCAGCAAATTATTCGGTTGATGAAATTAAATCAGGGTGTTGCGGAATGGCCGGTTCGTTCGGATACGAGAGTGAGCACTATGATGTTTCGATGAAAGTGGGTGAACTGGTTTTATTACCCGAGGTACGCAAAACACCCGAACACACTATAATTTCGGCTCCGGGTACAAGTTGCCGCCATCAGATAAAAGATGGAACAGGACGCACCGCATTGCACCCAGTCGAAGTACTTTACGAAGCCCTTCTCTAATCTGGACAAGCCAGAAAAAAAGTAATCAAAAACATAGAACAGTGAATTAAGAATGTTATAGTAAGGTTATCCTGCAACACTTTTATATTTCGCGTTTGGTGTTAAGTGTTTTTGATTCATTTCGGAGAATAAAAAAAACAGAACATTCAGTAAGAATGAAAAAATGAATTGTCTTTCTATACTTTTACATTTTGCATTCTGAAACTATTGGATTCTTGAAAAGCTAAACTATGACAAGTATTTACAGCCCGTTGAAGGTTTTTAAGTTCTGCCCGAAATGTGGCCAACAGAAATTTGTGCCCGACACCGAAAAATCATTGAAATGCGGGAATTGCGGTTTCAGGTATTTTGTAAATATGAATGCGGCGGTAGCAGCAATAATCCGGAATGATAAAAACGAAGTCCTTTTCACGGTCAGAAAACACGAACCCGCTGCCGGTTTACTTGATCTGCCCGGCGGTTTTGTCGATTTGGGCGAAACAGCAAAAGATGCATTAAAAAGAGAAGTTTTTGAAGAACTAAACCTCACAATCGATACCATTGAGTTCGCAGGAACGTTCACCAACAAATATGTATTCGGTGAGATTGAATACCAGACGCTTGACCTTGTGTTTACTTGTACGGCATTATCATTGAGCAACATACAGGTTGATGATGATGTTTCGGGATATGTTTTCAAGGATCCTGCTATTGTGCTACCCGAAGAAATTGGTCTTGAATCAATAAAACAAATCATCAATACTCTGAAATAAAAAAAGTACTTGTCGGATTTAAATTCCCATTTGGATAAATTAAGATGTTTTCATTTCAGACAGGCAAAAATAAAAGATTTATTTGATTAAATATCAGCGTTTTAACTAATGTAATTATAAATTGTCAGAGATTTCCTTGGCTTAACTCAGCCTAAAACTGTTGATTTACTTCCTCAATTAATGCAAGCATAGTCCGGGACTAAAAACGAAAAACCCCGCCGATGGCGGGGTAAATGCTCCGTTTTGCGGAGAAGGGGGGATTCGAACCCCCGGATCCTTGCAGATCAACGGTTTTCAAGACCGCCGCGATCGACCACTCTGCCACCTCTCCTTTGGGACTGCAAAAATATAAAAAAAAGCAACATTACAAAACGTAAGACGTGAGATTTCTCGAAATTTGAGGTACTCCCGGAAATAGCTTCTCCATTGCAGGATTTTCTGTTTTCGTTTCGGCGCAAAAAAGTACTTTTGCTGCTGATCCGAATTACTTATGGCATTTTCAGTAAAAAGAAATCTTACGGCGCTTTACCTGGTAAAAATTGCCAAATGGATGAATCTTATAATGCCTGTTATTGTGCTGTTCTACAAATCGAACGGACTCACAATGCAGGACATTTTCCTTTTGCAAAGTGCTTATTCGCTGACACTGATGACATTGGAAATTCCAACAGGCTATTTAGCTGATAAAATTGGACGGAAACGCAGCATTCTTATTGGAGCATCCCTGGGATTTACAGGTTACCTTGTTTACAGTTTCTCCTTCGGATTCTGGCATTTTGTAATTGCTGAAGTTATTTTAGGCCTGAGTCAGAGTCTTGTTTCAGGAGCTGATTCGGCCATGCTTTACGACACACTGGCAGCCGGAAAGCAAAATGACAAATATACACGCATGGAGGGCCGCATAACCTCCATCGGTAATTTTGGAGAAGCATTTGCCGGAATAATTGGCGGCTTGCTGGCAGTAGCATCACTCCGAACTCCATTTTATGTGCAGGCCTGTGTGGCCCTCATAGCCTTGCCTGCCGCATTAATGTTAAAAGAACCTCCTTTATTGATTGTCAAAGCAAAACCAGGTTTTAAAGAAATACAATCCATAATGCATGGTGTGCTTCATGGAAATTTAAAATTAAAATGGAATACTTTCTTTTCGGCAATAATAGGGGCTTCAACGCTCACAATGGCCTGGTTCGCCCAACCTTATTTCGGACAAATTGAATTACCTGTTTCACTTTACGGAGTTGCATGGGCTATTTTAAACCTCTCGGTCGGAATAGCAGCTATGTACGCCTGGCGATTCGAAAGCAACTTTGGAATTCCCAAAACGGTAATTACTTTTACGGTAGTGATTTTCAGCACCTTTCTGGCACTTACTTTTATGCCGGGATACAGCGGATTAGCGGTTCTCTTGCTTTTCTACCTGGCGCGCGGTCTCGCCACTCCTACCCTGCGCAATTATATCAATATTATTACCACATCCGAGGTAAGAGCTACAGTACTATCAGTCCGGAATTTCCTGATCAGGCTAATTTTTGCGATAACCGGACCTATATGGGGCTGGCTGACAGACAAGTACAGTCTACGGACAGCGATACTTGCA
This sequence comes from Bacteroidales bacterium, assembly GCA_038249705.1. GTDB lineage: Bacteria > Bacteroidota > Bacteroidia > Bacteroidales > UBA4417 > UBA4417. The sequence goes on from JBBSDC010000069.1 coordinate 12,571, forward strand.
GCTGCTGTAATTTATGGTGTATTAGCGTTCATCAGTTTGTTTTACTTTCTGAAGCACAGAACGTATGAGCCTAACACTGATTTGGAGGAGGCTTAGGAGATAATATTTGATATTTGATTTGATAATACATTTCGAATATCTACCTTTGCAGCCCTCAATCACACTTGGAGAGATGCCAGAGTGGTCGATCGGGGCGGTCTCGAAAACCGTTGTACCCTCGCGGGTACCCAGGGTTCGAATCCCTGTCTCTCCGCTGAATAGTAATGCAAAAAAGAGCAAACCACTGAAAAACAGACGTTTCGGTGGTTTTTTCTTTTAACTCAGCTATACAATATCACCTGGGTATATAATCACAAGCGCAGAGGAGTTTTCCCGCTAAATGGCAGAAACTTCCTTTTTAAGTTAAAGTCAGCTTTTCCAACAACCCTTAGCCGTGAATACCTGATTGTTGACCTTCTGAATAACCTGAACGAACTAGCTGAGGATTCAGAAAAGGTATTGGTTAATTTCCTAAGAAATGTCAATCTATTCGATGCAGAAGAATTAAAGAAAATGGCAAATAAATATGGGACCGGAAGTGTAAGAAAGTTGATTTTTGCAATACTCAAAAAAAACACACGTATATGCCTGATTTCATACACAACGATCCGGAATTTAAAGAATTATTAGAGATAGTATCGGAAAATGAGCATATTGATCCAGCCCTTGTAGAAAAGGATTACTGGATCATGCATACACTTTACGGATTGAAGCAACAAGGTATTGAGTTTGAGTTAAAAGGCGGGACATCACTTTCGAAAGGATTCGGATTGATTCAACGGTTTTCTGAAGATATAGATATTCATATTTGAACCAACTTTGGTCTACCTATAGAAGGCAAGGATGATAAACCTGAGGTCAGAGAAGCAAGGAAGTCTTTTTATGACTTGCTTTCAGAAAAAATTCAGATAGAAGTTGAGCGCGATACGGCTTTTGATGATACTGATAAATACCGCAGCGGAGGAGTTCGTTTATATTACACCTCTTACACTGAAGCGATAAATGGGTTGAAAGACGGAATATTGTTAGAAGCCGGATTTGATGCAATTGCACCCAACCGGTCCGTTACTATTTCATCCTGGGTAATGGATCATGTAAAATCTATGAATGAACCTTTTGAATACATCGACAATATTGCTTTAAATGTATTATGCTATCTGCCAGGATATACATTGGTGGAAAAAATTCAAACTATCGTAAACAAATACCGGAAGGAAACACAAGGTGGGCAGCCAGTGAATTTTATGCGACAATAATACGATGTATATTGCCTACTGAAAAGCCCGGAGATCCAGAAATTTATTGGCACCCCTGAATATCTTGCTCACAAGGCAGCCCGGTTTCGTGGAGCGGATAAAGCAATACCATTGCCTGAGCATCCTGCATTGTTACTGAACGATCAAAATATCCGGAAAAGATTTGAAGAACGCTACCGGGCTTCAGCTGCGATTTACTACAGGGAGCAACCAAACTTTGATGAAATAGCTGAGCTTATTCAAAGATATATCTCAAAACTATAAATTGATCTGTCAATTTCAATGAACCATTGTTCACTTTTTTTTGACACACATTGACTGCACCACCCACCAGTCTTTTTCAACGGCAAAAACAGGGATACCGGTTTTGTTGCTTATTTGCCGGTAGATAGCAGCCTTTTCGGTAGGCAATAAGCATTGCCAATCAATCAATGAAAATATGATTTACATGTGGATTGGACAGTAAGCCTTTATTTTCATACTAGAAAATGTACCTGAAAGGGTATTTTATTTTGCTTTGGATGATAATTTATACCTTTTCGGGTATATTTATTAATGGAATGATTTACGGAATATTTCTGAGCAAGCGCCAGCTGGATTTTTTTTACATCAAATATTGTAAAACTGCTTGCCAATCTGAAAACTCATCTGAGCCAAATTTTATTAATTCTCCTTCGAATTCTTTAGCACCATTCTTTTCACGGTCATCAATAAGGTAATGGCCTTTGTTCATGTTTTTGTGGTGGCTGATGATCAGGCGTTTGTAGGCTTTTTCGCCAAGATGTTTTTGTACCCATAATACTTTATCAGACCAGGCTGAGGGATTTTTCCAGGGTGCGGTTGAGAGAATGTATGTGTCGTATTTATCAGCTAGGAGATTGAATGATGTAATGGCATCTTTCATTGGATCCATTAGTGAGAAAATGCCTGGAACTTCGTCGTAATTGTCATAGTATTCGGTTTTGGTGGCTTCATCGAGCTTTGCAATTCCGGAAGAGAAATCGACGAGGACGTTGTCCATGTCGATGTAGAGGATCTTTTTCATATCTAATGAGTTGTACTTGTTATGAGGCGAAATAGACCTCGTACTCTTTTATTTTAGCTGACAAGCGTGATGCAAGGTAGGCATTTCCTGAACCAAGGGCTTCGAGAATTTTTTGTGCTTCAGAATGGTATTTGATTTTCTTTTTTATATCCCAGGTTGATGGTGGCTTTTGCAGGTTGGTTATTCGATCAGCGAGTTTGACAGCCCAAACTTCGTGAGGTTGGGTTGAAATACGATATAGGCTATCTTCCATTTGTGTTTCCTTTGGTAATTGGAAATTCTTTGTAAGCGAAGAAACGGCATCGGCAACCTGTTTTCCAAAATTGAGTTTCAATTCTTCATAAGTAGTTGGTGTATCTTCCAGAACATCATGAAGCAGTGCTGCCTGAATGGCCAGTTCAAGGTTGAATTTTTGAGTGTGCCTGGAGGCAATCAGAATTTCCATGGCTACATTACTAAGATGAACAACATAAGGAAGGTTTGTGCCGGGGACAGTCTGACTAAAGTACTCCCCATTCTTAGGACAGCTTTAGGGCAAAGTTAAGATATATTCTGTTTCTCGGACGAAACCGGAAATAACCTTTTGACCTCCTTAATAAGGTCAAAAAAAGTTATTCTGGTTTTAGGCCGCCTTGTTGTAAATCCTGCCTGGTGTTTCATAATTCAATGATTGATGAAGTCTTACGTTGTTATAAAATCTGAAGTATTCTGTAAGTCCTTTGAATAGATACACTCCATTCTCATACACATTCAAATAAATGTTTTCATATTTAACACTTTTCCAAAGCCGTTCGATGAAAATGTTATCTAAAGCTCTGCCTTTCCCATCCATTGAAATACGGATTTCATAGGTCTTAAGCACATTGATAAACACCTCACTCGTAAATTGACTTCCTTGATCGGTATTGAAAATCTCAGGTTTTCCGTGCTTTTGTATGGCTGCATGCAATACTTCTGAGCACCATTCTGCTGTCATGCTGTTAGATACAGACCAGCTTACAACATATCTGCTGTGTAAGTCAATGATAGCTGCCAAGTACATAAAACCATGCCGCATAGGGATATAGGTAATATCCATCGCCCAAACCTGATTCAGTCTTTCAATCTTTAACCCTCGTAACAAATACGGATATTTTTAATCCGTTTTCTTGGAAACAGTAGTTCGTGGTTCCCTGAAAATTGTTCTTTAATGCATGAGTTTCATCAAACGTCGCACACGCTTTTCATTTACATGAAAGCCCTCTGTATTCAGCATGGCTGTTAGTCGTAATACTTCATAAAATGGGGTCTTGAAGTATTGCTTATCTAATACACTCATAATATTCAGGTTCATTTCTGACTCCGGCAACGGACTGTAATACAAACTACTTCGGGTAATTGTCAGCAATTCACATTGCTCAACAATGCTTAGTTTGGGATGATTACACTCAACCATTTTTAACCTCGCGACTTTGGGTGTCATTATAGCTTTTTTTTTAGAAATTCGTTCTGTACTTGCAGCTTTCCTATTTGAGCATACAGTTGTTGAACATCTACATCATTCTCCTTGTCTTTTGGCTGCACTGATGAAAAAAGAGCAGGAAAATTACTCATTGCCTGGGTTTTCCAGAGCGAGATTTGAGTCGGTTGCAACTCGTACTTCTTTGCTAAACTTTCTAAGGTTTCCCTCTCTTTTAGAGCTTCCAGTACCACTTTAGCCTTAAACTCTTTACTAAATTTTCTTCTGGTTGTCGTCATGCTAGTTAAATTTTTAAAGTTAATACTTTATATCTTAATAGCTGTCCTAATTTCGGGGAGTTTATACTCATCCATATAACAGCGAGCATTTTCTTAACGTTTATGTCAATAAAAAATAATTTTACATTTTTCAAAGAATTATCACTTACCAAAAAAGGCTCTTAGTTGCCGTCGTATTATCTCTTCTTCAAATTCCTCTTTTGTTAGTAAACAGGGCCGCAGGCCATTCCGTAAAATGTGCATTCGAGAACCTTCCATTTTCGGTTTTTGTAACTTTTCAGGAATTTTTCCGCAGCCTCCCAAATATCAGGATTATCGGATTCTTCCCATTTCCCGAAGTATTCATTCCAAGCGGCTTTCAATTTGTCGTCTGTAATCAAAGGCTGATCCATTACTTCGCCATGCCAGTAAGCAATAAAAGCTTCAGCGTCTTCATTTATCTCTTCGTATCCCGGAGCAAAAATAACTTCATCAGTTAATGGACAGTACATCCTGTCGGTTTCCATGTCGGGGAAGCATTGAATTATTTTCATGGAATATAGTTAATGATTTATATTGATGAGAGTTGATTGGATTGCTTGTAAAAGCTTGCTTTCGACACCGGTTTCTTCTGCATATTGCGACCAGTTTTGGACTACTTCATTTACCTGGTTAATGATGCTATCCGCTTTTTTGATATTCATTTGCCTGGCAACGGATAACAGATCGGCACGTGTAATATTTTGTCTTTTGCCATTTACGCTGAGCGATTGCTGGCTTACCCAGGTGCTTGCAGGATGAAATGAGTGGCAAACATCAAAGGCCGGTGAGATATCCCACTCACCAGACTTATCCATTATGAATGCGAAATTCTTCGTATGGTCGTCGCAGTTACGCGCAATAACGTTAAATACCATTCGCTTGAACAGTTGCTCGGCACGGGGATAGGACAAGCCTAACAATCGCATAGTTTCGAAGAGCTGCTCGTAGCTGTATGAATTTATATCGTTGAAGTCGCAGTGCTGTAAGGCACAAAAACTCTGTACATGAATTTTGCCTTTACCAGGTTCGCGGTCGAAACGGCGGGTCATAAAATGAGCACGACCATTCTCTTCCAGAAGCCGGCAGTCTGTCATTTCAATTTCTGCCTCTTTTGCCATCAGGTGGTAAGCCATTTCGACACGCCCATATCCGGATGATGCACCAAACTGGCTGTCGGAAACGCCATCGAATTTTAGCAGCCAATGCGTGAATCCTTTAGGGGCGGAAATCTGCCCGCTGCGTACCTCTTTGGTATCAAGATTAAATGAAATCACTGCTTTGGCCCTTGCACCACCGGCAGAAGTGCCAATTTTCAATATGTCAACCAGCGCTTTTTCTTCATTATCGGCCAGGTTGGCTGTAAAGTTTTTACGCCCGCTGAGGATATCATTTGCTATTTGCACCAGGTCGCCAATTTCAATTTTAGTGGAAGTATCTGAAACTAAAGGTACCGCGGGTTCAAACTCCAGGGCACCCATACCACGCTTGCCAATAAAGCAAAGTCTTTCGACCGCATTCATACTGTCTGATGGTCGCCCCCGCCTGGTAAGCCAGGTATTGATAAGCGCATTTCCATACCTATCGGGGAGGGAATCGGCCAATAGACCCGGAATGCCTTTGAAAGCTGTACTGTCTCTTAATTCAGGAAAACTAAAAACACGACCTCTTGTTTCCGGTAAAGGCATTTTTAAGGGGGCGAGATCCCAGTTCCCCTGAGTGAATGAAGGCTCAAACTCGAAAGAACCTAAACCGGTAGAATCGTCCCAGGCGATAGCCCCGACCCGGCTGTTCCAGATATTTACATAGGCGGTTGCTATCATTACCAGTCCGATTTGGATTTTGTATCTTTTTTAACCGAGCGGCTGGCCCTGATGCGCTGCGACTTTTCAAGTTTCGCCAACTGTAGGGGGCTGATCTGCTGCCTTACCTGAAACTCCTGCAATACATGCAAAAGTTTTAAAGCCCTTAAAAGTTGAATGAATACGATTATACTGGTATTTTCACCTTTTTCGAAAAGACTCAAGGTTGAACGAACAATGCCGGCTTCCTCAGCCAATTGGCCCTGAGTTTTATTTTGCAGCAAGCGGTGGTGTTTTATAAAAGCACCAATAGTAGCCATTAAAGCTATATCGCTTGATGCCATCCATGATTTGTCTGATATTTCAGTCATTAAACATAGTATTAGAGGTTAATGCATGATATTTCATACATTATATTTTACAAATACATTTCTTTTGATTTTACAAACCACAGCTTATTCGAACAATGATTTCTGTGGCTTATCTGCTTTAAGTGTAAATTTTATGGGACTGCTTATACCAATTTCCACATCTTTATGAGTTTTCAAATACGCTCTGAGTTTGCTTTCGCTTATGGATAATCCCAACCTGTTGATAATCTCTTTAATTGTAAAAGAACCTCGTTTTAATAAAACAAGAATTGCCTGATCATCCACTGAAACAGGCTCGTCACTTACTTTTGGGGCCGGAGTAGCGTTTTCATCAGCACTAAAACTTTCAGTAGGCTTGCCGTCAAGATCAACTGCAACCGCACCTTTCTGAATAAGCAGGTTGTTGGCATTCGATTCCGTCGGATCTGGTTTTCGGACAAATATTTTCCTGTTTTTCCTTAGTCCGTCAATTACGCCTGACCAGGTGCCTCCTTTTTCGGAGGATTCGGCAACATATATTTCAGCTGCCAGTCCATAAATGATTGGGTTACGGGCCATGGCCAACTCAACCCTCCACGGAGCTTTTGGGTGGAAGGCGCTAAGTACAAGAACATCACCTTCCACAATTTGTTTATAATACGTTTTGTATCCCGAACCAAATGTCATGATTCCCTGGGGAAGCACAATGATGCTTTGTCCCTTATGCAAAATGGCCGAATCCAATGCCTGTTTATCAACGCCTTTGGCAAATCCGCTCACTACAACCTTATATTCCCTGCTTGCCAGCCGGGCAATATTATTCGTAAATTCGAGCGAAATATCCGTAGCGGTTCGTGATCCGACTATAGCTATCGATTTCTCAGCCAGAATCTGCTTGTTACCTTTAACATAAAGCAATGAGGGAGCATGTGCTGCCTTTAAATTTTCCTTCAATGTTTTGGAGTATTCGGGCGAAGTGATGGGAATAAGTTCATAACCTTCGCTATCCAATGTTTCGGCCAGAAAAGCATTGTTTGCCAATTCAGTTTTGGCTTTCTTCAGATCTTCCAGATCTTTAAGTTCCAACTCATAGCTGTTGCGCCAATCCGTTTCCGGAAGCTGAAAAAAATCTTCAATCGTTAGCTTATTCTCATGAAAAAACTTTATTATTAGGGTATTTGTCTTTAAATAACCCCAACCAGGCATGTGTGCCAGAGATATCCAATATGCAGCATCATTTATC
>JBBSDC010000070.1:0-20040 GCA_038249705.1 Bacteroidales bacterium
AAGCCAATGACAAGAGAAGCAAGAGTTGCAGCAGCACAAGCGACAATTTTCGCCTTGCTTGATAACAAGCAAAAAGAGTTTATAGAATTTGTATTGAGCAAATACATTGAAACAGGCGTTGAGGAACTTGACCAAGAAAAATTACCTATCTTGCTGACAAACAAATATCAATCGTTGGAAGATGCAAAAGAAATTTTGGGTAACGTTGCAAACATCAGCCGACTGTTTATAGAATTTCAACAGCATTTATACAAACAGAAAGTTGCATAATGATTGGAATAATGAATTCAGCCCATGCTTCACAGCCACACACATTGCCAAGCCCCACGAGCCAACGCTCAAGCCAAAGCTTGCCAAAGAGTGTGCATTATGCCTAACCATGTTCATATGATTATTCAGGCAGTGCGCACATCCACTAAATCAAAAATATTACGCGATGTGAAAAAATTTACCTCCAGAGCCATTACGAATAAACTTGAAATTGAAAAACCCGAAGGTTATCACAATGTGCTTAGTAAATTTGCAGAAGCCGGTAAGTCACTAAAAAGAATTACTACCTATACAGTAAATTATGGCAAGACGGTAATCAGCCTAAACTGATTTACAGCAACAAATTTTTAATGGAAAAGTTTGAATATATTCATAATATCCAGGTTGAATATGGTTTTATGTAACGGTACATGGGAATATGAATATAGTTCGGCTGCAAATTATATTGAAAAGCACTCAATGCTTGATGCGGGCGAATCTCTGGCATTCGACTTCAGCCTGGTACCTGTAAGTCCTACAACTGAATAAAAATTGGTCATTTCGAAAACTAAAACCTCCAGGAATTTCAGCTTCCGGAGGTTTTTTGTTTTATAGGTATAGGCGTTTAGTTATCCCTCTGAATTGCCTATGGATGAATGAACTGGATCATTTAAGGCCAGTCTTTTTACGGGTAAATCGAAGATTGTATAAATGTTTTATGCTGTTATATCAATAATGGTATTCATTGAGATAACCTTGCATTCTTTCTTTACAACAATGGCGGTGTATTCCTCTCAACCAACCTTATGGTTCCAAGGTATCCATAAGGATGCCTAAGCGCCTATACCTATTGTTTTATTTAGCTCTACCGGATAGTATCCACAAACTGAGCAGGAAAACCAAACTAAAATAATTGATATGTAATAATGTTCTGCTTATGCACCAAAACATTACATCCCAAATAGAACCCTTTGATTAAAGTAACATATATCACTTTCCGACTGTGGTAAATATGTAACTTAATTCCATAATTGTGTAATATTCATCGCTGGAACAGCGTGTAATTTTGAATCGTTCATTGAGCAGAAAACTTTTACAAGAATAAACGGCGCATCATATGCTGCCGGTTAACTGATAAATCCTGAAATAATTAGTAACTAAATAATATAAACAATTAAAGTCAAAAAAATGAAAAAAATACTAACCATACTGCTGATATCATTTATTTGTGGCGGAATAGCCGCACAATCACTTCCACGAATTAAAATATTAGCCACAGGAGGAACCATAGCAGGAACAGGCACATCCACTGAACATGCATCCTATATTGCAGGAGCACTTCCCATTCAGGACCTGATCAATGCAGTGCCGGGAATTGATAAAATAGCCATCATTACCGGAGAGCAAATTTCAAACGTGGGCAGCCAGGATATGACCATTGATATCTGGTTGAAACTCAATAAACGTATTAATGAAATTTTCAAAAATAATGAGGCAGATGCTATCGTAATTACGCATGGTACTGATACGCAGGAAGAGACAGCTTATTTCCTGAATCTTACTGTACGGTATGATAATCCTGTTGTTTTAACAGGTTCGATGCGCCCGGCCACTGGTATGAGTGCCGACGGACCTAAAAATTTATTCGATGCCATTACTGTTGCCGCAAGCCCGCTCTCAAAAGGTCGGGGCGTAATGGTTTCTTTCGATGAAAGTGTTTACACAGGCCGCGATGTTGTAAAAATAAATACTACACATTTAAATGCTTTTAACGCACCTAACAGCGGACCTTTAGGTCAGGTGTACGACGGAAAAGTAATTTACTACATGCAGTCACAACGTGATGCCAATAAGAATACACCTTTTGATATCAGCGGGTTGACCACACTTCCAAAAGTCGCCATTGTACAATTATATTGTGATGTTCCTAACCTCGCTATCAACGAATATGCTAAAGCTGGTTTTGAGGGTATAGTAATTGCAGGATTAGGCAATGGGAATCTTAATAAGACAAACACAGAAGCTGTATCAGCAGCAATAAGCAAAGGCATAACTGTTTGCCGCTCTACCCGGGTCCCTTCTGGTCGCGTTACGCTGTTTGATGAAACAGATGATGCTAAACTGGGAACAATTGTAAGTGATGATCTTAATCCTCAAAAAGCCAGGATTCTTTTGATGCTTGGACTTACACAAACCAAAGATAAAAAAGTACTACAGGGATATTTTTTTAAATACTAAATTAATAGTGTAAAATAAACCATAATGAATCGAATTATATGCTTAATAAGCTGTTTTGTGCTAATTACTTTTGGTGCAACAGCGCAATTGCAGAAACAGTCGGATACGGCAAACCGCCAAGCTATCCGGATCATTCCGATCGATAAGGCATTACTGCTGAAAAACATGTCAATCATTGCAAATATGCAATATTCCAATAACAGTTATTTCCAGGATGGGAAATTTACAAATAACAAATTTGCGATGAACCAATTCCGTCTGGAAATAAAAGGACAGGTAACCGACCATGTTTTTTTTAGGTTTCGCGACCGTTATACACGTAACCCGGAAACACAGTCCGTTGATAATATTAGCCATTCCACTGACTTAGCTTTTATCGGCGTTGAAGTATCGCCAACAGTTAGTTTAGCTTTTGGTAAAATGTGTGCTGACTATGGAGGATACGAATTTGACGCAAACCCTATTGACATCTATCAATACAATGATATAGTAGATTATGCTGACAATTTCCTAACAGGAGCCCAGGTATCCTGGAAAGCAACAAAAAATCATCAATTTACATTACAGGTGTTAAATTCAAGAACCAGGTCATTTTCGGAAATATATGATTCTGTTCCCGGTGTTGAAGAAACGAAATTTCCTGCTGCTTTTGTGGGCAACTGGAGAGGGAATTTTCTGGATGGTAAATTTTCCACACTCTGGAATTATACGCTGATAAAAGAAGCTAAAAATAAGTATATCTATTATTTAGCATTGGGCAATCAGTTTACTTCAAAAAACTGGTTAGTTCAATACGACTTTAAATACGAAAAGGAAGATATTGACCGTACCACACTTGTCACAGGTTTTGTGCCGGATAGTTATGACCCATATGCGGCTTTAAATACAGCATATATCGAGCATTGGCTTCATGTCGAATATACCTTAAATTCCAAATGGAAGGCTTCAATCATCGGAATGGTGAGTGATGCTTATTGGAATGGCAATCAGGATGTTGATAAAGATAATCATCTGCGCACAGCCTGGGGATTAATACCCTCTCTGGAATTTTATCCTTTCAAAGGCTTAAATCTAAAATTCTTTACCACTTACGTAGCCAGATTCTATAATTTCACTAATTATTCCAAAACAAGATTTGGATCGGTAAATTCAAATACCGGGAGAATTATGATCGGTTTTATTACTCCTCTTGTGGTTTTATAAATAGAGAGTTTTAATGGATAAATTAGACTGTTTATCTGCTGTTTAAACTTATAAATCACAATGAGTGATAGTCGTATTTTTGAAATAGCTGTCATTCAATTCCTGCAAATTCTTGAAACGTTAAAATTAATTATCACAAAATAACTTATAATCATGAACACTAGAAAAGAACACGATTTTTTAGGCGAACTCGAAATCACTGAAAATGCTTATTACGGAATTCAAACCTTTCGCGGCATGGAAAACTTCCATATCACAGGAGTTCCAATTATGTCGGAACCTTTGATGGTTGCTGCTTTAGGCTATGTTAAGAAAGGAGCTGCAATGGCTAACCGCGACCTTGGTGTTTTTGATCCAAAAATTGCTGAATATATCATCAAAGCATCCGATCGCGTAATTGCAGGCGAATTTAACAACCAGTTTTTAACCGACTTAATCCAGGGAGGTGCAGGTACTTCAGTAAATATGAATGCGAATGAAGTAATCGCGAATGTAGCTCTTGAAATGATGGGGAAGAAAAAGGGGGATTACAGTTTTTGTCATCCCAACAATCATGTCAATTGTTCGCAGTCGACCAACGATGCCTACCCTACGGCCTTCCGTATTGCATTAATCAATAAACTTACAGCATATGAAGCAGTGATATCAAAACTTGCTGATGCATTTGAAGCCAAAGGGAAAGAATTAATTAACGTTCTGAAAATGGGGCGTACACAATTACAGGATGCTGTGCCAATGAGCCTGGGAGAAGAGTTTATCGCTTATGCTGTTACCCTCCGCGAAGAATTGCTTCGTATTGACGATATGAAAGGTTTGCTTTCGGAGATCAATATGGGTGCTACTGCAATTGGCACTGGTGTAAATGCCCCAAAAGATTTTGCCGAAGTATGTACAAAACACTTATGCGACATCACCGGGCTGAATCTGAAAGTAGCCCAAAATTTAATTGAAGCAACTGTTGATACAGGTGCTTATGTTATGATGTCGGGAGTGTTGAAAAGAACTGCGGTGAAAATTTCGAAAATATGCAACGACCTGAGGTTGCTTTCATCCGGGCCACGTTGCGGGTTTAATGAAATTAACCTTCCCCCGGTGCAACCAGGTTCATCCATTATGCCAGGCAAAGTAAATCCTGTAATTCCCGAAATGGTAAACCAAACCGCATTTTATGTAATAGGTGCCGATGTTACCATAACCATGGCTGCCGAAGCAGGTCAACTGCAACTTAATGTAATGGAACCGGTAATAGCTTTTTCACTTTTCACCTCCATCACTTTTATGATGCGTGCCTTGGATACCTTACGCGAAAAATGTATTGTTGGAATTACAGCCAACGCCGAAATCACTAAAAATATGGTGATGAATTCTATTGGAATTGTAACACAACTGAATCCAGTTCTTGGGTACGAAAAAAGTGCAGGAATGGCGGGTGAAGCCTTAAAAACAGGCAAATCCATTCACCAGTTGGCGGTGGTTGAACATAAATACATTACACAGGAAAAGTGGGATGAGATTTTTTCATTTGAAAATCTGATCAATCCTAAATTTATCGACAACTAATATTCCTACAGCTATGATCTGGATCGAATTAGCAATTCTGCTGGCGATGATTCTTATCGGATCCCGTTATGGTGGAATTGGGCTTGGATTGATGTGCATCCTCGGCATGTTTATTTATGTTGCATTTTTCAATATGCACCCGGCAGCACCTCCAGGTGATATTATGCTTATCATACTTGCTATTGTAACCACTTCGGCTGCTCTCGATGCAGCCGGTGGTTTGGATTACCTGGTAGGTGTTGCAGAAAAAATAATCCGCAAAAATCCGAAAAATATAACCATCATTGCTCCTTTAGTTTCATTCACCCTTTGTTTGTTTGCAGGTACATCTCATGTTATCTATTCCTTGCTTCCCATCATAGCTGATGTGTCGGCAAAAAACAGGATACGACCTGAACGGCCTTTAAGTGCATCTGTTATTGCCTGCCACGCAGCATTAACAGGAAGTCCAATGGCTGCCTGTACAGCAGCTTTTGCAGCCATACTTGCGTACCCAGGCGCAGCACTCGATATCATGAAAATTGCTATTCCTGCCAGTTTCGTTGGTTCGTTAGCAGCAGCTTTGGTAATGTATAAACACGGTAAAGAATTGAATGACGACCCGGGGTTTATTGAAAAAATGAAAAATCCGAAATTTGCTGCTTCCATGGAACATCTAACCGATAATTCAACTTCCTATCAAAAAGGGAATAAGAATGCTAAAATAGCCGTAGGGATTTTTGCGGGTGCTATCTTTATGATTGTATTAAGCGGTTCGTTTCCCCAGTTGGTTCCAACAACTGCTGCAGGAAATGCCAACTTCCATGTAAATGAAGATGGTACATTAAAAATGGTTACCGTTATTGAGGTAATCGCATTATCCGCTGCCGCACTCATGATGCTGTTTACAAAAATAAGCCCGGCAAAAATCGTAAAATCAAGTTTGTTTACTTCAATGGCAAGTGCATTGGTTTCCGTTTTTGGAGTCGTGTGGATGGCTGCAACTTTTATGGAAGCAAACCAGGAGATGATTTCAAAATTACTTGGTGAGTTGACTACTTCCTATCCATGGACGTTTACCATTGCTATTTTCATCATGGGTGTTCTCATGTTCAGCCAGGGTGCAACTACAAAAGCTATGATGCCACTTGGAATTGCACTCGGATTGCCCATTGCATCGCTTATCCCCATGTTTCCTGCTGTAAACAGTTTCTTCCTTATCCCCGGTTATCCAACATTACTGAATGCAATAGAGATGGATAAAACAGGAACAACCAAGGTTGGGAAATTCGTAATCAATCATAGTTTTCTTTTGCCCGGGATTGTAGCAACTGTAGTTTCGATAGGAACGGGATTTCTATTGGCAAAAGTTTTTCTTTAACAAAGTATTTATCCTCTCCTCTGTTAGGGAATATTCGGGATCAGAATCCAGTACTCCGGATTCCTCAAAAAGGCTGCATAAGGAGATTGACATGGTAACAACCCCATCCTTATGACTTTTTTGCAACTGACTCCCGGAAGGAATAGGATTCCCTTTTTCGTTTTAAGATGGTAGGATTAATAAATTTGCACCTCGTTTCGGGAAATAAAAAAGCCTCTGGCATTGCCAGAGGCTATTAAGTTGTCGGGGTAGTAGGATTCGAACCTACGACCCCCTGGTCCCAAACCAGGTGCGCTAACCGGACTGCGCTATACCCCGAACTATGTTAATTTCAATCTGTTTAAAAGAACTGCGGAGAAGGGGGGATTCGAACCCCCGGTACCCTAATCGAGTACGACAGTTTAGCAAACTGTTGGTTTCAGCCACTCACCCACCTCTCCAGTGGTTATGAAAAAACAGTTATGTTCCTTCAAAAATGGAGTGCAAAAGTAATCATTAAACTGACAAGTACAAATTTATTTTCTAATTCGTCAATATTTTATTCGAAACTATCCAAACTTAAAAAAAAATTGCCTCAAGCACAATTTTGGAGTAGTATTTGATGTTATTGTATCTGTTAATTATAAGCCCGTGCAATTAAGCAGTAAGTTTGTTTCCTTTATTCATCACTAACCTAATAATCAATCGTAAACCACTCAATTATGAAAAAAATCCTTGTTGCATTTATTGTTCTACTTAGTATGGCTAACGGAGCAAATGCCCAGGTGCTTGCTACAGCAAATTCGCCCGAATACAAAAACATGCTGAAAATGTCGGCAGCACTTTTCACCCGGAGCACATTTCAAATGGGATTCGAAAGATTTGTCAATCCGAATACCAGTTTTCTGATTGCAGCAGGACTGGCTTTTAAAGATTCGGATTATGAAAAAGTGATGGGCGTACGCAGCGAAGCTCAAATGAAATTTCATGTTTTTACAGTTATTAAGCCCAAAATGAGCCACAGACTATATTTTGCGCCCTATTTGCTGAACGAGTATTATGAAACTGAAAGTAATGAGTATGATTATAACGGTAATTATATGTGGGTGACTGATACTTTTGATGCTTTTGGTGGTGGTATGCTTTTTGGCTGGTCATTTTCATTTGCCAACCGCATAAATCTTGATATTTATACAGGCGGAGGCCTTCGCAAGACATTTGGCTATAATTCCGAAGATCATTATTATGATGATGGCGTATTTGAGTATGGATACAGTGGAATAGTTCCACGTTTAGGTGTTGATATAGGTTTCTGGTTTTAAACAGGAAACCTTTTTTTTCATAAAGCTCCTGTACATTTTTGTTGCAGGAGTTTTTTTTTGTCAAAACTCATAATATTCATTTTTTGTTGGAACTTTTTTCGAAATTTACTGCTTTAAAACAAATACTGTTTTTGTGGTTTTTAACTTTGTAATGTAAACATAACCAGGTAAATAAATAAATTATGGGAAAAACATTTGCTGAAAAAATTCTGGGTGCCGAAGCAGGAGCAATCGTATTCCGCAGACCCGACCTTATCCTTACTCATGATAATACAGCTAGTATCGCCAATACATTCAAAAAAATGGGTGGCGAAAAAGTTAAAGATGCTGAGCAGTTGCTTATTGTTCTCGATCATAACGCACCTCCTACAAGCGCCGAACTGGCCAACGACTACCAAAAAATCCGCGATATTGTTAAAGAACAGGGAATAAAGAAATTTCATGATGTAGGAAAAGGCATCTGTCACCAGATTATGGGCGATTATGCCAGGCCAAATATGATTATTGTTGGTAGCGACAGTCATACCTGTACCGCTGGCGCCTTTAATGCCTTCGCGGCAGGCATTGACCGTACCGAAACAGCCGGACTGTGGCGGCAGGGCGAAACATGGTTCAGAGTGCCCGAAACCATCAAAATAACGCTTACCGGGAAATTACCTGCGGGCGTATTCGGCAAGGACCTTTCGCTCTGGATTATTGGAATGATTGGATCGAGCGGTGCCGATTACATGTCAATTGAATATCATGGCGAAGGCGTGAAATCATTATCAGTTTCTGACAGAATGACTATTGCCAACCTGGCTTCGGAAATGGGAGCTAAAAATGCAGTTTTCCCTGCTGATGAAGTATTAAAAAACCACCTTGGCACTGAAATAAAAGGAACCTGGGCTGACGAAGATGCAGTTTATGCCAAAGAAATTGTTATAAATCTGGATGAATTATTTCCGGTAGTAGCAGCTCCTCATAATGTGGATAATGTAAAAGCTCTTGCCGAAGTTCGTGGAACAAAAATACAGCAGGCAATGATTGGTACCTGCACCAATGGCCGGATTGAAGATTTACGCGAGGCTGCAACCATACTTAAAGGAAATACAGTACCCGACGGTTTCCAGCTTCTTATAATTCCTGCTTCGCAAAAAATATATCTTCAGGCTATGGACGAAGGCCTGATCCGGACATTTATGGAAGCCGGTGCCAGTGTGCTTGCTCCTTCATGCGGTCCATGTCTGGGAACAGGGCAAGGAATTCCTGCTGATAATATGACTATTATTTCGACTGCAAACCGCAATTTTAAAGGCCGGATGGGTAACAAAACATCCTTCATTTACCTTGCTTCGCCGGCAGTTGTAGCTTATTCGGCCCTCAAAGGCGAAATTTCGGACCCGCGTGGAAAGGAAACTAACGACAAATATCCTTTCACAATTGAACAGAGTAAAACAGTGGATGTAAGTGCTGATGATGATCGGTTTGCAAACGGAACATGGAATTATGCCGATGTCGATAACCTAAATACCGACCAGATGTTTGCCGGAAACCTGACATATAGTGTAAAAAGTTCGGAAGCTGAAAAAATTATGCCGCACCTGTTTAAAGGTTTCGACGATAGTTTTGCCGAACGGGTTAAAGAGGATGATATTATTGTTGCCGGGGCTAATTTTGGCTGTGGCAGTTCGAGGGAGCATCCATCAGTAGGTTTGGCTTTTGCAGGCATAAAAGCTGTAATATGTAAAAGTGTTAACCGCATTTTTTACCGTTCGTCAGTAAACCAGGGATTGCCTATTATCCTTCTTCCTGATGCAGTAGATGCATATATGCAAGGCGATAGCGTGGAAATAGATTTCGAAAACGGCAAGGTAACCATAGCCGGGAACGAATATCACTTTTCACCGCTACCTGATAAACTCGTTGGCATATTTAAAGCCAAAGGTTTAGTTAATTATGTGAAAGCCAGTTCGTAATAAATTCAAATTCATCAATGTGAAAAGAAAGTTGCTTTAGTTTGGCAACTTTTTTTTTTTTGTTATTTCAATAATGAATAAATATTTTAATTAATTTCACATGCTTTGAATCACGGCAAATGAAGAATTTTAAATTTGGGTATGTTTTGCAGATAGCTGTGGTTATGGCAGTTATACTTGTAATTGGAGGAAACGTGCTACCCAAATATTCAAGTCGTTTAGTTTTACTGGCAGTTCTGGCGGCAGTTGATATGCTTTACTGGCTGTCGGTACAGAAGGCTTTTATGCCCAGATTCAGAAAAGTGTTGACAGTTGCATACTGGCTGCCTTTATACATGTTGTTGCTGTTTTTCATTTCCGGGTTTATTTCGCCATATCCTTTGTGGCCTTCCTTTTTTAGGGTATATTTTCCAGGAATAGTAATGATTTTATTAATCGGAAAGGGAATATTTCTTTCTCTGCTTATAGCAAGTGATTTATTTATCATTCCTTTAAATTTAATTAAAAGGATAGATCCTGAAGATACCGGCAAACCCGGCGGATGGTACAGACCCCGAAGTTTTCTGCTTACTGGTGCGGGAATTTCTGCTTTTGTAATGCTGATTTACTTCCTTGGAATGTTTTTTTGGGTTGCCAATTATAAACTACATACTGTCGAATTACCTGTTCGCAATTTGCCGGAAGCTTTTAACGGATATAAAATTGTTCAAATCAGCGACATCCACCTTGGTACTTTTATTAGCGACCGCCCATTAAGGAAAATCATCAAAATAATAAACGATCAACAAGCGGATGTGATTTTTTTTACCGGCGATCTTGTAAACTTCAACACCTATGAGGCTTACCCCTATGAGCAGGAAATGAAGAATATTAAGGCAAAGGATGGGATATTTACAATACTCGGAAATCATGATTATGGTGAATATTCGACATGGGAATCACAGGAAGCCAAGGATTTAAATAATAGTGATCTGCTTGGGTTTTATAACAGGATCGGCTGGCATTTGCTTATGAATAAAAGTGTTTTATTGAAACGGGATTCTGCTTTAATTGCTGTTATCGGTGTCGAGAATTGGAGTGCGAGTAAGAGGTTTGGGAAAAAAGGTGATTTGAAAAAAGCAGTTTTAGGTACGGAATCAGCTCAGTTTAAAATACTTCTTTCCCACGATCCATCACATTGGGATGGTGAAATTAATAGTTTATATCCCGACATTGATCTTACTTTATCCGGTCATACCCACGCGTTTCAGTTAGCTTTCGAAAGGGGTAAGATAAAATGGAGCCCGGCATCCCTTATTTTTAAACAGTGGGGAGGTTTGTATGAAAAAATTCACCCGAATGGAGCGATTCAATATCTTTATGTTAACCGTGGATTAGGAACACTCGGATATCCCGGTCGTATTGCAACCCGTCCGGAGATTACTCTGATTATTTTGCGCAAAGCCGAATAGTATAAGTTTCGTAAAAACAAGAAATTGTATTCCAGGATTTTTATCAGATTTTCTTCCTGAAGCTTCAAATGCCCGAAAATTATTCACCTCAGTTTTAATCTTCCAGCACAAACCAATTCCTCACTAACTCATCTTTGTGGTTCAATTCGTTGGTGTGTTTAAATTCGTTTGTGTGCTTATTGTAAATATAATCCTTCACCCACTCGAGGTGATGTACTGATATCTTTTTTATAGCATCAATTATAAAGGATAGCTCTTCATCTGTCATGGTAGGATGAAGCGAAAGCCTTATCCAGCCTGGTTTCTGCGAGAGATCGCCATGTGTAATCAGGTCGGTGATAGCCTTTGATTTTTCGTAACTCACATCCAGCAGAAAATGTCCGTAGGTGCCCGCACATGCACAGCCTCCGCGCATTTGTATACCATAACGGTCGCTAAGCAGTTTTACAACCAGATTGAAATGAATTCCGGTAATATAAAATGAAATAATTCCCAACCGCGTTTTCTGGTTTTCAGCCAGGATGTGCACTCCGGGAATGCAACACAACTCCCTGAAAGCAATTTTTACCAGTTCTTCTTCGCGTTCGCGCATCAAGCTGGTTTCCATTTTGTTTTTCAGGTTTATACACAGGGCTGTTTTCATGGCCTGCAGAAAGCCAGGTGTTCCACCATCTTCCCTGACTTCAATATTATCGATAAATTTATACTCGCCCCAGGGATTGGTCCAATCCACGGTGCCACCGCCAGGAGCATCAGGAACTCTGCAGTGGTAAAGAGCCGAATCAAATACCAGAACCCCTGAAGTTCCCGGACCGCCCAGAAATTTGTGCGGAGAAAAGAATACGGCATCCAGTTTTTCCATTGGGTCATCAGGATGCATGTTTATATCCACATATGGGGCCGAAGCTGCATAGTCAGCAAAACAATATCCTCCTGCTTCGTGCATAATGCGGGCTAATTCGTGAATCGGCGTTTCGATACCGGTAACATTTGAACAAGCTGTAAATGAGCCTATTTTTAAAGGCCTGTCCTTAAACTTTTCGAGTAGTTGCTTCAGATTTTCAGGATCAACCAGCAGGTTTTTATCAGGAGGAATCACTTCCACATCAGCAATTGTATGATACCATGAAGTATGATTGGAATGATGCTCCATATGAGTAATAAAAACCACAGGCTTTTTGCCTGAATATACAAATTCGCCTGCAACATTGTTTTCAGGAACTTTCATATTGAGCATCCGCTGGAATTTCACCAACACACCCGTCATTCCAAATCCTGAAGTTATAAGTACATCGCCAGATCCGGCGTTGACATGCTCTTTGATAATATGCTGGGCTTCATGATACGCTTTGGTCATGAGCTGACCGCTTTCGCAGGTTTCGGTGTGTGTATTGGCTACCCAGGGACCTATCACTTCCGAAATACGCTTTTCGATTGGTTGGTATAGCCTGCCACTGGCAACCCAGTCAGCATAAAGCATTTTCTGAATGCCATATGGCGTTTTATATTCCGCTTTAACTCCAACTATTCCTTCTGTGAATTTGCTGAAGTGTTCCGTTAATTTAACCATTCGAAATCCTGATTTGTCGTGGGGCAAATATCTGAAATTTATACTAAAGTCAGGATATTGTTTTTTGTGCCATTTATCCGGTCAAATTAGTGTAGTCAGGATATTTTTCACAACTCCATAAGTATAAGAATTCAGGATTGATAGCTAATTTGAGTTTTGTAATAAACTGTTAATTAATTATTTAGCTTTTACTCATCACCAGCTGCAATCTGTACTTTTGTTATTTCAATATCGCCGGTTTCCACGAAAAGGCTTATCCAGTTATTGTCCTCGCGGTACCATTTGTCCTGTACACTTATCCTGATAAGGTAATCTTTAATCTCATTTTTATCGAGACTGCGAAGAACTATACCTCCATTTTTCTGATTATCCTTACCGTAATTCAGATATACTTTTGGTATTGATTTACCTGCCGAACGGGCTTTAAGAAGGATATAATTGTTCTTTCGCAGGCGTGGTTCAATGGATGAAAATGTGAACTTTTTTTCAGTACCTTCAGCAATAAGGTATACATCGGCAAACAAATCCTGAATGGCATGATCCGACATGTATTTTTGTATTACACTGATCTGTTGCAACGGATATGGATCATTCTCATTGATTTTTGAAGCAGCTTCGTACGCATCAATAGCCTGATCGAAGATTTTTGAATTATACAGTTTATCAGCTTCACCTAAGGCTTTGGTATATTCTGCCTTTTGAGCCAGTTCAATTTCCTGCGTTATTTTATTTATTTCGTTTATGCGTTGCTTAGGGTAGGTTTCCGATGGTTTTATTCCGGTTGCTTTGGTAAATGCCGATCGGGCACCAATATAGTCTTTTGAATCAGCAAGTCTGTCGCCGTCAGCAATATACGAAGCATACATTTTCTCCTGCTCTTCTTTCTGAGCGGCAAGAGCGTTATTTATCTCTGCTAATTTTGTTTTTGGATATTCTTCCGAAGGCTTTATTTCAAGCGCATTCTGATAGGCATTCATTGCTTCCATAAGCTCTTTCGAAGCCAGTTTTGAATTTCCTAGCGAAATTGCTTCCGAATATTTATCATCAATTACTTTTATTTCTGCTTTAATGGCAGTGATGCGTTCCTGTGGGTGTTTTTCAACAGGTTTGATGCCAAGTGCTTCTTCGTACAATTTTATTGATGCTGACAGGTTTTTTGCTGCATACTGCTCCGAGGCGGTGTTGATAGCTTTCGTATAATTTTCCTCTTTCAATTTTAAGCCTGCAGTTAGGTTGTCAATTTCTGCAATCTTATCTTTTGGATGTTGCTCCGAAGGTTTCATCACGCCTGCATTGGTGTATAGATTAAGGGCTTCGCTGTATTTTTCATCTTTGAGGAAAACAGCTGCATCAGTGATTAGTTTCTGGTAGTCCTCGTCGAGTTTTTTCTGCTCAGCCAGTAATTGGTTGATACGCTCAATTTGCTCCTGTGGATATTTTTCAGCCGGTTTTATGGTATTGGCGCGCTGATATGGTTCGAGAGCTTCGCGGTATTTTTCACCGGTAAAAAATTTATCAGCGGCAGTAATTGCATCATTATAACGACCATTCTCAGCTTTGTTTTTATCCAGAATAGTCTGAATTTCAGTTATTTTTTGAGGAGGATAGGTTTCAGACGGCTTTGCCGAATTAGCATTTTTGAAAGCAAGCAGTGCATTTTCATAGTCCTTTTCTTTAAGCTTTTTATCGCCATCAGCCACTGCTTTATCATACGATTCCTGAAGTGCTTTTATTTCGGCAATCAGCTTTTCGGCTTCAGTAATTTTTTCCGATGGGTATTTTTCCGAAGGTTTCAATGTAACGGCTTTACGATAATCGGAAATAGCTTCGGGGTATTTACTTTCATCAAATAATTTATCCGCTGAAGCAAGAACCGACAGGTATTCATTATCTAGTTTTTTTTGTTCGGCCAGTAGCGTGTTGATTTTCTCAACCTGCGATTTTGGGTAGGTTTCAGCCGGTTTTATAGTTAAAGCAATGTTGTACGAACCAATTGCTTCAGTGTATTTTTTATCATTAAAAAACGCATCAGCTTCCTTGATGGAGTTGGTGTAATTTAGTTCTGTTTGCTGAATTCCGGCAACTAAACCGTCAATTTCAGTAATCCGGTCTTTAGGAAGTTTTTCAGTTGGTTTTAAAGTGCCTGCATTTACATACAAGCTGCGCGCTTCATCGTATTTTATTGCTTTAAACTGAACATCAGCATCTGTGATCAGTTTCTGGTAATCTTCGTCAAGTTTTTTCTGTTCGGCAATCAGCTGATTAATTTTAGCAACCTGATCTTTGGGATAGGTTTCGGCAGGTTTTATGCCCGAAGCCCGTTGATATGGCTCAAGTGCTGCCTGGTATTTTTGTTCCGTAAATAGTTTGTCGGCCTGTGCAACGGCTTCCTGGTAACGCTGTCCTTCGGCTTTATCCTTATCAAGAATTGCCTGTATTTCGGTAATTTTTTCTTTCGGATATGTTTCTAGAGGTTTGATTTCGTATGCAGTTTTAAATGATGCCAGTGAGTTTGCGAAATCTTTGTCCGTCAAATATTTATCGCCATCGGCGACTGCTTTTTCATACGATTCCTGAAGTGCTTTCAGATCAGCAATCAGTTTTTCGGATTCAGTAATTTTTTCCGAAGGATATTTCTCTGTTGGCCTCAGCTCCAATGCTTTGCGGTAAACAGCAATGGCGTCATCGTATTTTGACGTATTAAAAAGTTTGTCAGCCGAAGCAACTGTAGCCGTATACTCAGTATCCAGTTTTTTCCGTTCGGCAACTAAAGTGTTTATTTTTTCGATCTGCGATTTCGGATAAGTTTCCGATGGTTTTATGCCTGTTGCTTTTTTGTATGAGGCAATAGCTTGGTCGAACTTCTGCTCGGCGAAATTATTATCTCCTTCAGTAATAGCCTGGGCATAATTTTCGTCAGTGGAACGCTCTTCGTTAAGAATTTTATTGATTTTTGCCAGCTGATCCTGAGGGTATTTTTCGTTCTTTTTCAATTCAGTTGC
This sequence comes from Bacteroidales bacterium, assembly GCA_038249705.1. GTDB lineage: Bacteria > Bacteroidota > Bacteroidia > Bacteroidales > UBA4417 > UBA4417. The sequence goes on from JBBSDC010000070.1 coordinate 15,893, forward strand.
TTCGGTATATGCGGTGGTTGCCTTGTCATATTCTTTTGCGGCAAACAACTGGTCTCCGTTATTAACAGCAGAATTATATTTCTCATCGGCAACTTTTTGAGCGGCAACGACTGCGTTTATTTCTGCAATTTTATCCTGAGGATACTGTTCGGTGGGTTTAATAGCTAATGCTTCCTGAAACGAAGTGAGTGCCAGCGGGTAATTGGCTGTTTCAAAGGCTTTATCTCCTTTCGAAATTTCAGCTGAGTATTTGTCGGCATCTGTTTTGAGTTTAGCTAATATCTTATTTATCTCTGCTGATTTATCCTGAGGATATTTTTCCGAAGGTTTAATAGTTAAAGCTTGTTTGTATTCAGCCAAAGCTTCATCAAATTTTTGTTCTGAGAAATAGGTATCTGCTGACTTAATTGCTGATGCATAGTTTTCATCCTTGCTTTTGAAAAGTGCGAGCTGATTTTGTGCTTCCGTAATTTTTTGCTGAGGGTAAGTTTCGTCAGGTTTCAGTTCGAGCGATTTTCTATAAGCAACTATAGATTCAGCATATAAATTCCTGGTAAACAGTTTATCTGCCTCAGCTACTGAATTTTTATAACTCTCGTCAATAGATTTTTGAGACGCAACTAAAGCAGTAATTTCTTGAATTTTTTGTTTTGGATATGCTTCGCCCGGCAACAACGAAAGCGCATTACGGTAATGACTTAACGCAGGATCGTATTTTTTTTCGCCTAGCGACTGATCTCCATTTTTGATTGCAATTTCATATGCTTCCATGCGGGAAGTACGTTCTGTAATCAGTTTTTCGATCTCAGAGATCTTAGTTTTCGGATAGGTTTCGGTCGGATTTATGGCTAGGGCAGATTTAAAACCTATTAAAGCGGCCTCATAATCACCATCTTTGAAAAGATTTTCGGCACTGGCAAGTGCTGCATCGTATTTCTGCTGATCCGATTGCAGTTGCGATTCGCCGCTTTTTGTCTTTTCGAGCATTTCTTTCGGATACCGGGCTTCGGGTTTCGATTTCAGCGCTTCCTGGTATTTAATGCGGGCACTGGCAAAATCGCGGTTGATGTAAAACTGATCGGCCTGTTCAATTGATTTGTCGTAAGTATCCTGAAGTGTTTTTGTATCGGCAAGATATTTTTCAATCTCGCTGATTTTCTCAGTGGCGTGCTGGTTCGATGGCGTTAGCTCCAATGCTTTCCGGTATTCGGCTAATGCTTCGGTTCGTTTTTGGGCTTGCAGCAACTTATCAGCGGCAGCAATGATTTTGGCTGATTGCTCAACTTTTATTTTAAACTCGGACTGTTGTTTTTTTGTATTCGTAATTTTATCCTTAACTGCTTTGGCATCGGGTTTCACTGCAAGTGCAGTTTCATAAAACAAAACTGCTTTATCAAAATCCAATGCCGCCAACGATCTGTCGCCATTGGCAATAGCCCCGTTATAATATTCCTGATCGGATGGATCGGTATAAACGGCACTTATTTGTTTCAGACGATCCTTGGGAAATTGTGCGGAAGGGTCTATCGACAGGGCTTTCTGGTATTCTGCTTTCGCCCCGGGATACTCTTTTTGCTTGTAAAAATTTTCTGCTTTAATGATCATATCTTCGAAAAGTGCTGCTCTCGAACCCGCATTTGCATCAAGTATGGCGTTAATTTCAGATATTTTTCCGGAAGCGTATTTAAGCTCAGGTTTAGCGAAACTTGCTTTTTCGAAAAGCATTAACGCCGTTGAATAATCTTTGGCCGCCAATGCCGCTTCAGCCTGGTTTATCAGCTCCGGATAACCGGTTGTATTGGGTTTGGTTTGTGCCGTACAGGGATTCGAAATAAAAGATAAAAAGGTAATTCCGGCAATTGCAAGCAGTAAAATTATAGTTGAGCCCTTCCGGGGAATTTGGTTCTTCATTGATAAATTGGTTTGATATTTGGGAACTGAAAAATGATAACGGTCTTTTTTCGGATTTATTGGCTAAAATCGGACGATTTAACTAATTTATTGATTTGAATCTGTTGATGTTATGAATCTTTAACGTTTGATATTTTAAAGGATACGTCCATCGGTAATTAACAGTTTCCTATCACTCATATCAGCCAGTTCCTGGTTATGCGTTACAATCACGAAAGTTTGGTTGAATTCTTTACGCAAGGTAAAAAACAAATGATGTAATTCTTTTGCATTGGCTGAGTCCAGATTTCCCGAAGGTTCGTCAGCAAGTATTACGGCAGGGTTGTTCATAAGAGCACGGGCTACTGCCACGCGCTGTTGTTCGCCTCCCGAAAGTGCCGATGGTTTGTGGTCGCACCTGTCAGTCATACGCAGGAATTCAAGAAGTTCCATACCTCTTTTTGACGCTTCTTTTTGCGATCTGCCGGCAATAAATGCTGGAATGCATAGGTTTTCGAGTGCCGTAAACTCAGGCAAAAGATGATGAAACTGGAATACGAATCCGATATTTTTATTGCGGAACGATGCCATTCGTTTGTCGTTGAGCTTTGACACATCCTGATTGTCGAATTCTATCGAACCCGAAGTAGGCCTGTCGAGTGTTCCTATAATCTGAAGCAAGGTGGTTTTCCCGGCTCCCGAAGCGCCTACTATCGATACTATTTCTCCTTTATTAATCAAAAGGTCGATGCCTTTCAGCACTTCGAGCGAACCATACGATTTGTGAATGTTTTTCCCGGATATCATACTTCTGTTTCTGGCCGCAAAGGTACGATTTATGTAAAATAAACTGTGAGTGGATGTTGAAGATATACACAATACACCATATCCCGGTTTTAATTAGAAACGCGAAAAATAATGAGACGTTTATCCTGCATTATTTCTTAATCTCTGGTAATCAATGTAGTAAAGTATTTTAAGCGATATATTGTTGAGTTGCGGTTCCATAAGTGTTGCATTCAGATTATTGAAATAACTTCCGGAAACTGCATTTGTTTCGGAAGTGATTTCATTTTTCCACACAAAATTAAGGCTGCTGCCCGGAGCAAATATCCACGAGAAAACCATATCGATATTGAATGAATTAAAACTGAAATCATGTGTTTTGTCATAGTCAGTTGCTGGTGCCAAACGACCGTTATCAAGCAAGGTATAAAAACTGTCGTATTTGCCACGGGCATAATAATGGCGGGCTGTCAGGCTCAATGCTACATCATTTTTAAATAGGTATTTACTGCTGAATGCATTTTCATTGATTCTAATTTCCCTGTTGCCAAATATTACCTTATCGGTTTCTTTGCCTGCATAGCCGTAATCGTTGGTATTCTCCTCGAAACTGCTCGACAGATTGAACATGAAATGATCGTTTAATCTAACAACCGGTGATATTTCAACCTGAAAACCTTTAGAGCCATCGCGTGCCGAATAATATCCGCTTAGTTCGCCATCGATAGCAAATTGCTTGCGGTAGTCCGACGAAAATCCTATATATCCCCATATGCTTTTAGGTTTCAGATAGTACATTCCGGGAGTTCGTGGTTCGTAATAATCGTAGGTCTCGGTTAAATGATGGCCGGCTTCTGCCCACATCGAAAAGTAATTGAGTGTAGTTAAAAAGGTATTATACTTAATTTTAGCTGTTTCGGGTTTATGAGTAGTATAATTGTTCTGGTTGGTGAAGCTTAGCGTGTTGCTCATATTGCGGAGTAACCAAAACGGTTTATAGAAATTGTAACTCAAACTGCCTTTGTTGTTATTGTAATTATTATATATGGTAAGACCCATATCATTGGCATCAAATTTATTGTCCATCGCCGAACGACTCAGTAACCACTGGAAATTACCATTTGTTTTTGATGCACTGATCCCGTATTTAAACCCTCTCGAAATATCCTGTTTTAATCCATTTTCTTCGGGCGATAAAAATACCTGACTTAAGCCAGCAGAAAGGATAAGGCGGTATGAATTCGCTTTGTCGTTAAGCGTAAGTCCTGTTGCAGTTACATTTGCATCACGAAAATGGCTGTCGCGCAGCACGTTAGTGTTAGTAATGTAAAAATCGGAATTATTTTTGAGAGCCTGGTCAATAACAATCTGGTTATAATTGGTAAGTGGATCGGTGAGAATTTTGCGCTGGTTACTACCTGTGTCTTCGGCAATGGCATAGGTGTTGGCTGTAATTGCATTCAGAATACCAA
>JBBSDC010000071.1:0-19911 GCA_038249705.1 Bacteroidales bacterium
CATACGCTACCAGTTTTTCGACAGAAAACAACAGATTGAGGCAGAGGATATTTTTATTAAATCCGGACTAAAATATTCGAAATTAACAAACGCCTGGGTTTCATTTGTTGTTGGCGCATCCCAACTGCTCAAGGACAAAGGTGGGAAAATCGGGTTTGTTTTGCCTGCCGAAATATTACAGGTTTCTTTTGCTTTACAGTTAAGGAATTTCATTGCACTTTTTTACAACAAAATCAACATCATATCTTTTGAGAAATTAGTTTTCCCAAACATCCAACAAGAAGTTGTTTTATTGCTATGCGAGAAGAACAAAACAAAAACTCACAACATTGAGCATATTGAGTTGCGTGATGCTAGTGCGCTTCAATTGCTTGATGTAGCCAGACTCAGAAGCCCAAAAAAGAAAATTGATTTTAAGTCTAACAAATGGACTTTCTATTTTTTGGAACAGGAAGAAATAAACTTTTTAGAAAATATAGCTATTGACAGAAACATTCCTGCTCTGGGGAAGTTCGCTAAAGTGGAAGTTGGAATTACGACTGGTTCAAACGATTTTTTCACCGTTCCGCTTACAACAGTTGAAGAATATGATTTACAAGAATATGCAAGGCCAATGGTTGGCAGAAGTGTACAGGTAAACAGTGTTGTTTTTACCAATAAGGATTGGGAGAAAAATAAGTTTTCAAAAGCAAAAGCACATTTGCTGGTTTTTCCAGACCGGAACAACCTAAATAAAAAAAACGGGGCAGTCAAATATATTGAATTCGGTGAGAGTATTGAAATCCATAAGGGTTATAAAACTGGTATTCGCGACGATTGGTTCGTTGTTCCATCCTTAAAAATATCCGATGCCCTTTTCATAAGGAGAAATAATTTATATCCCAGGCTGATTATTAACCAAGCCGCCGCATATACTACTGATACCATGCACCGTGTATTTGTCCATTCTGGAACAAACATCGAAGCATTAACCGCAAGTTACTACAATTCACTTTCTTTGGCATTTACCGAAGTTTGCGGACGAAGCCATGGAGGTGGAGTATTAGAGTTGATGCCCAACGAAGCCGAAAGGGTTTTACTCCCCTATCACATAGAAAATGCATCACTACTACAAGAAATTGACAAATTAATTCGGAATAAAACCGATATAGAGGAAGTCTTAAAAATTACTAATCAAATTATTTTGAAAGAGCATTTCGGATTTTCAGAGACCGAAATTGATATGGCTCATCGTATTTGGAAGAAACTTTCTAAAAGAAGATTAAATAGAGGGAAATAGGTAGAAATGAGTTTGCGTTTTACTGATAACAGGCTGGCTCAAATCTGTGACTCGTGATGGTAAAACCACTTCAACTTAGAGGGAATCAATACTCATTATACCGTACTATTTCCTCCGTTGTTTTCCTGATTTTCATCCTCTGTGGGTATCCGTCAACCGCGTATCCTGCACTTATAACCAGCCCGATTGATTTATCCGAAGGTATCTGCAACAGCTTTTTAATTTTGTCTTCATCGAACCAGCCGATCATGCAAGTGCCCAAACCGAGTTCGGCGGCCTGTAGGCAGAAATGCTCTGCAGTAATTCCGATATCAATCAGAGGCCATTCCTTTTTCTTCACAAGCATGGCCAGGCGTGTGATCAGCTTGGCTTTTTCTATCACAATAACCACCATGACCGGTGCCTGAAGGGTGAATTTATTGATAAGCTGAATATCGCTGAAGGTAGCTTTAGCTAATTCGGTACGTAGTGGTTCCTGGTCAACGACAATATATTTCCAGGGTTGCGAATTGCTTGCCGAAGGAGCCAGACGGGCTGCTTCGAGGCAAAGGTCTATTTTTTCAGGTTCAACAGGTGTGGCAGCATAGCGGCGAACACTCTGGCGGGCAAGGATAAGTTCTTTGAAAGTCATATTTGGGGATGGAATTTGCTCATTGTAGTCCATAAGTGAAATGCACACACTGAACAATGGTGTTTTTACAACTGCAAATATCCGTCACAAAATCGGATAATGGGTGATTTTTGTTTTCGGGAAAACGCAATATCTCTGAGAATTTGCAAAAAAAACAGATAAACGTGCTCTCAGTTTTTCCCGCTTACTTTCTGGTGAAAAGCTTCATTATTTTTGCCTTTCCCGGCATTTGCAACTGGAGTTGCACAGCCTTTATTAAGGTCTTTGAGTTCACAGCCCGTGCAACCTCCACAACTGCTTTTCGGATCGGAACCCGGTTTAACGGAGCGATAAATTGAATACCCCACATATGCGAGTGCAGCGAGGATTATAACGGCGACTATAACATTCTGAATCATAGCGTATTTTGCTTTAAAATAAACTGCCAATCTGGTAGGTTGCAAATGCTACTATCCACGCCAGTGCAGTAGTATAAACCATGGTAAATACCGCCCAGCCCCAGTTTGCTTCCCTTTTAACTGCGGCTATTACCGCTATGCAGGGGAAATAAATCAGAACAAAAAGCATAAGCGAAAATGCTACAAGGGGAGAAAAAACCTTTTCGCCCATCCTCGATCCACTAGTGAACACCTGCTGCTGTAGTTTGTTCTGCAGTCCAACCGAAGTTTCTTCCGCCTGGAGATCCGACTGGTACAGAACACCCATGGAGCCAATAAGAATTTCCTTGGCAGCCAGACCGGTGATAATACTTACACCTATTTTCCAGTCGAAGCCAAGTGGTGCTATAACCGGAGTAATAAAATGTCCGATTTTTCCGATATACGATTTCTCCATCCGCTCCGACTCACGTTCAATCACCAGTTTGTTTATCTGTAATTCTTTAGTGTTTTCGGCCATTGTAATATCATTTTCGATATTCATTATGGCTGCATCATATTTCAGTGCGTTTTCGCTGTTACGCGGGAAGTAGCCCAGCGCCCAAATCAGGATTGAAGCAAACAGGATGATAGTTCCCATTTTGGTGAGGTACTGCACACTTTTGTTCCACATATGGATACTTGTATTGCGAAGCGTAGGCATGCGGTAAGGAGGCAGCTCCATCACGAAAGGAACATCCGCTTTTTTGAAGAATATCTTTTTGAAAATCAGTGCCATAACTATTGCCAAGAGCACGCCGATTATGTATATGCTCAACAGCACCAATCCCTGCCTGACAGGAAAAAACGCTGATATCAGCAAAACATACACCGGTAAGCGTGCACTGCACGACATAAACGGAATAATAAGCATGGTGAGCAAACGGTCCTTGCGGTTTTCGAGTGTGCGTGTAGCCATAACTGCAGGTACGTTGCAGCCGAAACCCATCAGCAAAGGAATAAACGATTTGCCGTGTAAACCGATTTTGTGCATCAGCCGGTCCATAATAAAGGCTGCACGAGCCATATAGCCAGTATCTTCCATTAACGAAATGCAGAAGAAAAGTATGAGGATATTGGGAAGAAACACAATAACACCTCCAACGCCGCCAATTATGCCATCAATTATCAAATCGTGCAGCGCTCCTTCGGGCATGATATTTCCGATAGTATCGCTGAGCCAACGGAGCCCTGCATCAATCCAGTCCATAGGATAGCTACCCAACGTAAAAGTAACCTGGAACATCGCCCACATAAAAAACAGGAATACAGGAAATCCCAGCCATTTATGCGTTAATACCGAATCGGCATCGTGGCCTGCTTTTCGTTTTTGCTCTGGTGCCAAATGATAGGTTTCTTTCAGGGCTCCTTTAATAAAAGCGTATTTCGCATCGGTGAGAATGGTTTCCGTTTTTTCGTTAAACGCTTTTTCAAGCCTGCTTTGTTCTCGTTTGGCGGTAGTAATAATGGTTGTAGTATTCGGTAATTCAGCAAGCGAAATAAATGAATGCGAATCGTTTTCGAGCAGTTTAATTGCCAGGTAAAGAGAATGATAACGATCAGTGAGCGATTTATCCTGTTCGATCAGTTTGATAAGTTTCTCCAGAGATTGGTTAATATCGACTCCATAACTGATATGCACATGCCGCACTGATTTTTCGGTATCGAGATAAACATCAATTACTTTTTGAAGCAGTTTATCAATGCCTTTTCCTTTCGAAGCTATGCAGGGAACAATGGGGATACCAATCATTTTGCCAAGCATTTTATAATCGAATTGGTCGCCTTTTATTTCGAGCTCATCATACATATTAAGCGCAATAACCACTTTTATATCCATGTCGATAAGCTGAGTGGTGAGGTAAAGGTTGCGTTCGATATTGGAAGCATCAATCACGTTAATCACCACATCGGGCATTTCGTCGGTTAGGTGATGGCGGACAAACAGTTCTTCGGGCGAATATTCCGAAATGGAATACGTTCCAGGCAGATCAGTAACAAAAAGAGTATGGTCGTTTTTTTTCAGCCGTGCCGTTTTTAAATCAACCGTTACACCGCCATAATTGCCAACCCGTTCGTGTTTGCCGGTAGCATAATTGAAAAGCGTTGTTTTGCCGCAATTCGGATTCCCAACCAGGGCAACATGAATATGGCGGCTTTGCTCGCGCAGGATTTGAGGCACTGTTTCCAGCAGATGAGTTCCATTATACAATTTCTCATCATGGCCATGGGAATCGGTAGGTAAAATTTCGATAAGCTCGGCTTCACTCCTGCGCAACGAAACACGGTAACCCATCAGTTCGTATTCGGCAGGGTCCTGCAAAGGTGCTTTTTTAATAGCAGTAACGAGTGTACCCGATACAAAACCCATTTCGGTAATACGTTTGCGGAAAGCGCCGTAACCTCTCACTTTAGTAATAAAAGCCGATTCGCCGTTGTGAAGGTCTGATAAAAACCGGTCGCCTGTGGCATGGTTAACCAAAGGTGTGTTTTCGCGGCTTTCTATAGTTGTTTTATTCAATTCGTTTTTTATGTTTAATTTTAAATTTGTAGCCAATGTGCTGTCACGGATTTACTTGCAAGGCCTAAAACCCTGGTTCTCTATTTTTTATGTTTATTATGATTCGAAAATCATGATAAATAATACAATCCCTCAGAACGCAATATTAAAACGCAGTAACCCAACCAAAGCATTGGGTAAAACCTCATCCGTACCGGCAGGATTTATCACATATTGAATGTCCGGTTGAAAGAAAAGGTTTTCGCGGATCTGTTTTTTGTAATACATTTCGATTGTAGTTTCGTTTTTTTTGATTTTCTGATCAAATCCGGAACTGGCAAAAGCCAGACCCAACGCATTGTTTGGCTGTTTCTTCGAGAAGCCTGAGTAATTTAAACCTCCTCCAAAATAATAGTGATGCGTATTAATAGCAGCAGGACTTAAAGCGAGCTGTGCGAATACGCCAATGCTCTGTTCGCTATCCGATTTTTCCCAAACGTTTTGATCTGCAATAAAATAAAACCCGTAGTTGTTATCAAAGACTTCAGTTGCGGATCCTGTTTCGGGATCCGATTGTGTAAGTCCAGAATGAAAATAATAACCTGCTTTGTAGGTGCCAGGAAGTTGAAAAAATTCCATCGACCAGGCTAACTCATTTAATATCAGTGTGCCATCCTTATTACTGAGGTGCCAGTTAGTATTATATATGTTGTGCTCAAATGCTGTAGGACATCCGTCGTAAACTGCTGTTGAAAGTGAAACATTATCAGTGATTTCTATTTTGCTGTTGATACCCAGGGCGGTGAGCGGGAAAATGGGTGCCGGAATGTTATCCGAAATAACTGGTGGTATCCCGAACGAACTGTTTATGAACATACTTCCGTTATCGCTTGCGGCAAATTCAACATTCAGATCCTGCAGCCCTAATGTAATTTCAAAACGTTTGAATTGATGTTTGTACCATAATTCGTGTATATAAATATGATCGCCTGCATCTATATTAGAAACCGCCTGAAAATCGCCAACCAAAAATTCACTTGGCGACTTACCGTGAGTTACAGCTCCGTTGATAAAAAACTGCCCGCCCTTCCACAGACCTGCCATTTTAGTATCAAAACCAAGTTTTAGGTTTGCCATACCAAGGTATTTTGTTCCTGTATTTATTCCACCCAGCATATTAATGCAAATATCGCCGGTGTAGGAAGCTTCTGTATGAAATGAATTCTTTCGCTGCGCAGGGTTTGCTTGTTCTGAATTTGTCGGCGTTTTCATTTCCAGACTATCTCCCAATTCTGCGGATTTTACTTTACCCGTTAAAACAATTATGAAGATGAGTGTAGTGAAAAGTGTTGCTTTCATGAGTCGCACAGTACATTGATAACAATGTGCAAAGTAACTTCAGGCTGTTGTATGCTGCAATCGCATGTTCTGATGATTTTTTTTGGCTCTTATCCCTGATAATAGGGATATGAAGATTGTTTCGTTTTGAAAAAGTCTGGATGAAAGACATTTTTCTGACATCTATGTTCAGCTAATTCAATTCGCATATAAGAAAGGAATAAGTCTGTCTAAGAGTAACTCATCGAACATCTTCCTCAAAACTTATGAAGGGATGAGCTTAGTTTTTTCACAACTTTTTTATGTTTATGCCCTACGGGCAATATTCCTATTCCGGATTTTCTTTTTATTGATGTTGAAGTCCTACGGACTATAGCACCTGACCAAGTGTAGCCAACATTCAACAACAATCTCTGATCATTAGATTGCACAGCCGCTGATATTCATACCTCACTTACAATTGAGGAAGTTATTTTGAAAGTTTCACTAAGAGAAACTTGTTAGGCTTTATGATTTATTTTGCCAGTAATCCGTTTAACTATGTGAACCAGACCCCGAATTGCACTAAATAAAATTACAACCCTCGAATATTCCCCGCGTTATTCCAGGCTTGCCGGTGACCTATCGTGCTACAAACCACTTCTCGAAAAGCGCATCATCGAATCGGCTGATCCCAAAGCTCAATAGTCCATACAGGCAAAAGTGCTGTTAGAAGAGAAGGAGAAATATTTGAATGAAAACACGGTTGTCCGGTTAAATTTTATTTCGTCAGCCTATGGCGGGCTGTGTTCAATTTTGAATCTTGTTTTCTACCAATAGCTATTTGCGTGCGCAAATAATCCAACGGGGCAGTCAGCCATGGGCGTTCGTAATAATACCAAGGGCTTCGGAGAGTCTGGTATTATTTAATTCCTTCCACCTAATCAGCATATAATCCTATATGTTAATGAGGTAATATCTTCTCAATCAATAGAAGTACTGATCCTTTTCAGAAATAAAAACCTAACCTGAATCCTGCATCAAGCAAAGTGCCCGAATACCCGTAATCGGCCCAAAAATCATTGTACCAGGTATCGAAACCATCGGTGCGGTTGTTGTGGCTGATGCGTATGCCGGGACCTGCATATAAATCAACATACACATTTTGACCGATAAGCCATTGGTATCCCAAATGAAAATTGCCTCCTACTTTTAACAGGCGACTCTCAATTTCACCTTCGGAAACGCCATAATAGGTAACACCGTTTTCAATATAATACTCACCGTATTGCCGGGTATCAACAATTGAAAAATACTGGGCCATTACACCATACTGAAGATAAAATCCATCGGGCTTCATACTTCCAGGTTGCAGATAAATTTTATGTTTCACATCCAGGCCAACGCCTTTCAATGATTCAAAATCATGGCCGAACCTGCTACCTGTAACCCAGAAAACCTGGGGCGAGATAATAAGCCACTGGCTCGAAACTTTTGAAATGCTGAGGTCAATATCCATTCGTAAACCTCCCGAAATAGAATATTGAGGCACAAAGCCAAAACCTTTTTGTTTTTTGAAAACTTCCGTTTCCTGAGCATGGCTGAAAGTCGAAAATAAGGAAAAAACAATCAGAATAATATATAATCTATTCATGGTTAAGGCTGTATTTGAATTGTACTTATTTTTTGATATCCACCTGCCGTTTGCAGGTATTGATGCAGTCCGCCTGAACCAATTACTATAATTCGTCCTTGTTGGCATATAACATCCTGTGCATCAATATCGCCGAAATAACCGATCTCGACCGGATTTTTCTTATCCTTAACATCAAGTACACGAAGCCCATTATCGCATACATAAAGTGTATCGTTATGGATATCAAGCCCCAGCGGACTGGCAAGATTATATGTTTTTACAAGCTGTGGCGAATTGAGGTTGCTGATATCGACAATCTGCAACTCATTCATTCCATTCCAACAACGTTGGTTGGCTGTGTTGAGCGTGATGTATGCAAACCCGTTTTCCGCAACCACAGGATCGCAGGAACGTATATGCTGAAAATAAGTTGTTTGCTGCGGGCTTGCCGGATTGCTGAGGTTAAAAACAAACATTCCGGTTTCGGTACCCAATAGCAATGAGTTTTCGTATGGGAAAATGGTTTCCGTATAAACTCCAAGAGATTTATCGGCAACTTTCCGGGGATGTTCAACATCAGTGATGTTTATGGTATGAAGTGAGGACTGATCAACCGTGTAAAGGTATTCGCCGGCAATAGTAAACCGCGCCAGCGAACCACCCTGTCCGGATATATTTCCACCTTCAGAATCACTTTTTTCGCTGTACGAACAGGCGGTTGCAACCAAGGCTATGGCTGAGAAAAGGAAAATTATTCTGATCTTTTTCATCGTTTACAGGTTTAGCTTTTCTTTTTATATGCGACCAATATTCCATTTTTCGGTCTGAATTTATTCAAGTAATACGGTGACCAATACCTGTCGGGCGATTCAATTTCAGGAAAAATACCGTTTAGCCTTTCGGTAAGTTGCACAGTTGCAAAATTATCAGTGGTTTTCAGCGCAATCAGGTCGATGGCATTATCCGCATACAATACATTGTTCTTCATGGCCATATCAATACAACCGTCGATATGCAGAAAAGCCACGTTAATTGGTTCCGCAGGATTACTGTTATCGATAATATGTATTCCTTTATATTTCTCATTTACAAGGATATACTTATCAAATAGGTAAATTTTCCCCGGATTGTGGAGAGGTTGCGCCGCTTCCAGCTTAACAGCCTTTTCCATTTCGGATCTTTGCATGAAAACGGGCGTAAAATCACCATAATACACCGGATCCGATGCGGAAAGCAGTATTCCCGTGCCGACGCACAGGATGGTAAAACAAAAAGAAAACAGGTGTTTTTTCATAGTAAGTAAAGTTTTAACTTAAATGGCAGAAGTATAATTGAACACTTAAAGATCGACAGCTTGAATCAAAGGTTACTTTATGAGGTCGATGGTTGTATTTCAACTGTTATTTCTTTTCGGGAAGAATTCTTTTTCAACACCGAAAAAAAACATTCTCAAACTAATACACTCAAACGGTTATTTACCCTGATAGCAAAATGATAATTTTTCAAATATTTGCATTATTACTATTCGTTTGACGAACAAATTCCCTGAGAAGAATTTACATATTGATTTCCTTAAAAGTTATGTATGGCTAAGCTTCGTTATATATACAGTCATTTTATTGTTAATGCCCTACGGGCAATGCTCCTATTCCGGATTTTCTGTTATTGATATTAATGCCCTACGGGCAAAAGCACCTGAACAGGCATCGCCAACAATCAACACTAACCTCTGTATCATCAGGTTGCACAGCCGCAGTTGTTCCAACTTCACTTAATATTGGGGAAGATATTTCAAAAGTTTCACTATCTGAATTGTCCTATATCTTAGTGAACCCTTTGTGACTTAGAGCCTTTGTGCAAGTATTAAAAATTGCCACAAAGCCTCGAAAACACAAAGGTTTTATATTGATGTTAAGTTGAGCCTTTTTACTGATAGTCAGGTAAAATAAAAATCAATTTGTCTGAATTCGAACCAATTTTTGTTAAATTAAAGGCAAATCGGTCGAAAAGCTTTACCTTCGCAGCGCAAAAATTTAAACGTTAAAAAGAACATTTTATGAAAGACATTAGCTACGCTTTAGGCTTAAGCATTGCAAGCAATTTAAAAAATTCGGGTGTTGAAGCACTTGACATTGAGCATTTTACAAAAGGTCTGAATGCAATATTAAACAACGAGGAAATCAGCATGTCGCCCGATGAGGTGAACCATATATTGAACGAATTTTTCGAAGGTATGCAGAAACAATCCGAAGGCACTAACAGCGAAACCGGAATTGCTTTTCTGGCAGAAAACAAAAACAACCCCGGTGTAATTACCTTACCAAGCGGTTTACAATATTCGGTTATAACCGAAGGAACAGGCGAGAAAGCAACAGCAAAAAATCAGGTGAAAGTGCATTACACAGGAACTTTGATTGACGGAACTGTATTCGACAGCTCAGTTGCCCGTGGCGAGCCAGCTACATTTGGCGTAACACAGGTTATTTCGGGTTGGGTCGAAGGTCTGCAGTTAATGTCTAAAGGCGCAAAATACAAATTTTTTATTCCTTCGAACCTGGCTTACGGAGCGCAGGGTGCAGGGAAAACTATCGGACCAAATGCAACATTGATATTTGATGTTGAGTTGCTGGAGATTATGTAATTGAAACCTAAATCAATCAAAAACCGCCGGAGTTATACTTCAGGCGGTTTTTTTGTGGAGAGTTACGAAATCATTAAATTAGCTGATACGCGTGGTTTACTTAGCCTATTAGTATTTCACTTTAATAATGTGAGATATCTTACGTTACCAAGAATTACAGAAATCTAAATTAGGTTCTGCTGAAAAACTCCAAAGGAGTTTAATTTTAATAACCTCCGGTGCAACCGGAGGTTATTATAGACCAGCAGATCAACCCCGAAGTGGGTTGAATAGTCTTATTGTACTAATTTTGAACCCTTTCAGGGTTCTGGCTTTTGCGTTTTTTATTATCCTCCAGTTTCACGGGTGGTTATTAAAATTAAAACCCTTCAGGATTTCAAATTCTAATTCAGCATAAGGCGCAAAGGACGTGGCAAAATATTAAAAAAAGCTTGCACCTGATTCCATAAATAAATTGTTATATGGTTGTATGCCGATCATATATTTGCTTTTCAGCAGACCTTAAATTATGGGCTTCCCCATACTTAAAACCACTTTCCCCGCCAGATCGTTAATAATAATTCCGCCCATCATATACCAGGCAGCTAATGCACAAACAATCAGTTCGTAACCGGCCATAACATTAAATACTGGGTTGCCAAAATGGCCCAGATCCAGCAGAATAAAACCTATCAGAAGCGTACCGAAAGTAAATGCCATTGCGGTATGAACACGTAAAGAAGCAATAAACATGATAACTGTATAAAGCGTCCAGGCAACCAGATATAAACCAACATCGGTGTGGGATGATTTATAAATATCAAAAATATTCAACATCCAGATGATACCCAGCCCAATCCAGAATGAACCGTATGCAACAAAAGCACTGTAGCCAAAATTATTGCCCATTTTCTGTTCCTGGAATCCGGCAATCATTTGTGCAAGACCTCCAAAAATAAATCCCATAGCTACTACAGGACCTAGTCCCATAAGTCCGATGTTATGAAATTGTAAAAGCAGGGTAGTCATTCCAAAACCTGCAAGACCGACTACTGCCGGATTTCCTTTTCTCTTTTCTGTCATATATTGAATTGATAAGTATGTTAAGCAAAGATAGAGATTACAGTTAAGGCTTTAAAACGAAATATTGTTGGAGCTGAAATCATTCAGAATTATTAAACCAGCTCAACAAAAAATCATTAAAAAAAATCCGGCATAAGGAATCTTTTTTCTTTTATCTTTGATCATAATTATCCATTAACAGTTTATTAATTTCCGCTTATGAAAATTCCAGTATTTGTTCACGATTTCGTATCCTTATTATATCCAAGGGTTTGCGCCGCTTGTGGCAATTCGTTATTTAAAAACGAAGAGGTTATTTGTACCTTTTGCCACTACCATCTGCCAAAGACCAATTACCACCTGATGGATGATAGTCCGCTGGACAAAGTTTTCTGGGGAAGAGCACAGCTAGCCCATACAGCTGCTTTGTATAATTTCCAAAAAAAAGGAAAAGTTCAGCATCTGATCCATCAGTTAAAATACAAAGGCCGCATGGATGTTGGCGTTTATATGGGTAAAATATTAGGTGCCGATTTGTTTAAAACCGAAGCATTTCAGGATATTACCAAAGTGGTTCCGGTACCTTTGCATCCAGCCAAACAGCGGAAACGTGGCTACAACCAAAGCGAACAAATTGCCATCGGGCTGGCAAAAGCCATGAATATTGAAATGGACGCCACCTCGTTTATCCGCACTTTCAATACCGAAACACAAACACGAAAATCGCGCTTTGCCCGCTGGGAAAATGTAAAAGAAATTTTTAACGTTACAGCTCCCGAAGAGCTTGCCAACCGGCATATCCTGCTTGTTGATGATGTAATTACAACCGGCGCAACACTCGAATCAGCTGCTCATATTCTGCTTAGTATTGAAGGGGTAAAGCTGAGTGTAGCATGTATAGGGTTTGCGAGGGATTGAGAGAGAGTTTGGGGTTTTTGGATTTTTGGATTGAATTCCTTACTAATGGTCAGGAAATGAATTTTTTATGCTGCTGTCATTCGACACTACCTTAACCATTACCTCATAATTTCCCGCCTAATATCGTCCCCTTTTTATACCTTTTCACATTTCCGTTCATATCAAAAATCTCAACAAAAACGATATATCTGCCGATGGAGGCTTTCAGCCTGTCGTTGGTGATGCCATCCCACGAAAAAGCGCCTGACGTTCCGCATAATTCGTTATGTACCAGGTTGCGCACCGTGCGTCCGGTAGCATCAAAAATAGTAATGGTGGCATTGTTTCCTGATGCGCCAAAAGTATAGGCAATAATTAAATTATCGTTGTAGCCATCGTTATCAGGCGAAAAAATTTGCGGCGACAAAGTAATTTCATTTTCATCGGTTACTGTAACTCCAAATTGCGAATTTTTATACGCTGGTGTTGCATAACCAACCGATTCGGAAGCTGAATGCCAGTTGGTTGCATCCATCGAACTCCTTTCGGGGCTTATCCTTTCGAGTGAAACACCATCTACGTTCGACAACAACGGATATTGCATAGTGGCCGAATATGCAACCAGATCAATAACCGCTCCTCCTTTGGTAGTAAGCGCAACAATACCATCATCGTTATTCATGGCCGGGAAGGAAGCCATGTTTAAAAATGACTGTGGATCATTGGTTTTGTAAAATTGTTTTAATACAGCGCTATCGGTCGAAAGGGCGTAATATTCTCCCGGAAGTATCAGGAATGGCTGTGTGCTTATAACATGATAACTCGTTGGCAATTGACTGACAGTGTCGTAATTGGAAAGCACCAGTTCCTGCAGATCAATAACCTTGGCCGAACGATTGAAAAGTTCAACAAAATCAACGCATCCGGTTGGAGCATCATAAAGAAGTTCGTTGATCACGATATCGTTTGCTTCTGCTACCGATGGGATCGCAAATTTCGCCGAACTCCCTGATAGTAATATGTTTCCGGCGCAATCTGTTATAGTGCCGGCACTTGTGAGGGTATAAATTGTACCGTTAACAAGCGGGGTCGGCAAAGTAAGGTAAGCAATACGATAATCAGGGCTTTGCACCGTAACAGAAACCGGATTTCCGATCCCGTTGTCAATCATGTAATTAGCTTCATTTAAAATAGTAGCACTATCGCAGGTTTCAGAAAACCAGACTATAATATGCGTTTCGTCAGTAATACCTACTCTGCTGATTGCTGGCGCGGAGAGATCAGGATTGGAAGCGTTAACCGAATTTATCGCACCGGGCGTGCCACCGGCATCATTGTTGCAAGCAATCCAGTTAGTGGCTTCACCGCAGGGATTTAACGGGTCAATAAGTTCGAGCGACCAGCCGCCATCATTTTTATAACTGCTTTGGTACCAGGCATCTGAATATGCTACAGCGTGAATTACAGCACCCTCAGCGTTTTGCAATACTATTATTCCGCTTGCATTAGTAACGGCAAAACTACTGAAATCAATCACCGGACCGTACGATTCGAGCAAAGGTTTTGAACCGTCATCACACAAAATAACATATCCGCCAGCCGGAAGTGTGAACTGAGGTAAAAGTTTACTGCTGCTTCCAAGCACGAGTGTCCAATCTTTCAGATCGACGGGGAATGCGCTCCGGTTGTAAAGTTCAACATATTCGGCGTCGGGCATATTTACAGTTGGCGTTGGATCGGCCATAATTTCGTTTACAAGTACATCAAACGTTTTTACCTGGTGCCATGCAAAAGGGAATTGAACTGTAATCATCATATTCCCGGCCAGATCTTTAACATTTGCTACAGACAAAGTATATGAAACATCGGGTGTAAAATCGTCAGTAAAAGTCAGGTGAACAATGGCCGGGTCAGTTAAATCCTGAGTTGCCGAAACCGGAATCACCGAACCGGGTGTAAAGCTATAATTGCTTTCTGCATTGGCAGTTGCAGCGTCAACAGCTTCGCTGAAAGTAACGGTGAGCTCATTTTTTGTTCCCAGCGAAACCGAAAGAACTTCAGGTGCTTTGTTATCTACTACAACAGGGCCGGCATAAAAATCGTCGTAATAAAATTTGGTGCTGTTACTGCTGGTGAATTTGCAATAAACGCCTGCAAAATTGCCGCTTGTAAATGTATTATCCGTTCCGGTAGCCTGAAGTTGAAAATTACTTCCGCCCGATTGATCGGCATAAACACTCCATATTCCGCCGGTTTTGCGCACAATCTTTATTTTTATTGCAAACGAAGCTGCCACAAAAGCATCGGTACCACGGCAAATTACTGTATGAATATTTCCCGATTGGCGCACAAGTTCAATGGCATCGTTAGCTCCGCCTTCGCCTAATTTAATGTAATATCCATTTAATGAACCTTTTAAATCCTGTTGATCGGACGAAAGGTACACCCGGGAAAAGTTGTTGTCGGATGGCGCAAAGGATAGTTTTACCCATACGCTCCATTCCATTTCCGTTGATGATACAATAGGAACAGCAAGAGCCGCAGTGGCATCGCCGGCGGCATTCAACTGCAATTGGAAAGCTGTATTTATCTTAAACAAAGTTTCGTCACCAGTCCAGGTTGGATTTGATGTAAAGTCGCCATCACTGAAAGTTTCAACAAACTGGGCTCTCGAATAGCTTTGAATTATAAAAAGACTTAAAAAAAGTAGAATTTTTCGCATAATACACTTGGTTGACATTCGACAGTGGTAAATGTAGTATTTTTGCACTCTTGAAATTAAATTTTTGTAAAGATATAAAAATGCCTTTATGAAGCAGAGCATCTTCAGGACAAACAAGTGAGGGTGCAGCATCTATTTCAGCCGGTTTGAGACTAAATAACACATACTTATGAAAATTGCAATTGTTGGCGCCACCGGACTTGTGGGCAGCGTTATACTGAAAGTACTTGAAGAAGCGCGCTACATACCTTTCGATAAAATCAGCGAAATAATACCTGTAGCATCTGAAAAATCGGTAGGTAAAGATTTGTTTTTCAATAATATGCCCCGTAAAATAGTAAGCATATCCGATGCCATCGCCCGTAAACCGGAAATCGCTATTTTTTCGGCTGGTGCTTCCATTTCGAGGGAATATGCTCCGTTATTTGCCGCAGCAGGAACATTTGTAATCGACAACAGTTCAGCCTGGCGCATGGATGATGGAATTCCTCTTGTAGTTCCTGAAATTAACGCTTCACTATTAAGCGTAAAAACAAAAATTATAGCCAATCCCAATTGCAGTACCATTCAACTGGTGCTCGCACTATCGCAGCTTCATCAGCATTTGAAAATTAAAAGACTTGTTGTTTCTACCTATCAGTCGGTTTCGGGCACAGGCCAAAAAGCGGTTGAGCAAATGATGAACGAACGCAACGGAACACGCACCAATATGGTTTATCCGCACCCCATTGATATGAACCTGTTTCCTCACGGCGGAACTTTCGAAAGCAATGGCTACACCACCGAAGAAACCAAACTGCTTAACGAAACCCGCAAAATACTGGGCGACATCACGATACGGGTAACAGCCACCGTAGTCAGAGTTCCTGTAACGGGCGGACATTCGGAATCAGTGAATGTGGAATTTGAAAAGGAATTCGAGATGGATTGGATCAATAAACTCCTGTCGTCGACCAAAGGGGTTGTAGTGCAGGATGATCCTGAAAAATCCGTTTACCCGATGCCAAAATATGCCGAAGGGCGCGATGAGGTTTTTGTGGGCCGCATTCGCCGCGACGAATCGCAACCAAATAGTATAAACCTCTGGATTGTTGCCGACAACCTCCGCAAAGGAGCAGCCACAAATGCTGTTCAGATTGCAGCTTACCTGTTGCAGAATGAATTGGTAGGGTAGCAATGCAGTTAGAAGACGGAAGACCGGAGACGGAAGACGGAAGTCGGGAGACCGGAGACCGAAGTCGGAAGACCGGAGACGAAAGTCGGAAGTCGGAAGACGGAAGACGGAAGACGGAAGACCGGAGACGAAAGACGGAAGACGGGAGACCGAAGACAGAAGTCGGAAGACGGAAGACAGAAAAATCTAATTTGAAATTCCTCTTTCGCAGGAAATTTTCGCCCCTTGCCCCTCGCCATTTCGCCCCATCAAAAATCCAAGAGTTTCTTTTTTATAAACATAAATATCCCAGGCCTCAACCAACTACAATCCATGCGAGTGTACCGCCAGATTTCCGAATTTACTTCCCATTGCCATCCGGTGGCTACGGTTGGGGTTTTTGATGGTGTACACCTCGGGCATATGGAAATTATTACAAGGCTTGCAGATAAAGCAAAGGAGAAAAACTGCGAGGCGGTTGTTATCACATTCGACCCTCATCCGCGCTTGGTGCTTCCGCATCATGCCGATGTAAAACTGCTTCATACCCTCGATGAAAAACTGAAACGCTTCGAACTGGCTGGTGTAGGAGCGGTGCTGGTTATCCCCTTCGACAGGGAATTTGCCAAAATATCGCCACATAACTTTATTAAAAATATTCTTGTCGATCAGTTACATGTAAGCCATGTAATAACGGGTTACGATCATTTTTTCGGTCAGAACCGGCAAGGCGATTTTGATATGCTTAGCAAACTGGGCAAGGAATTTGGATTTACCGTTGACGAACTGCCAATGGTTTCGGTGCTGAGTAATACAGTAAGTTCCTCGTCCGTGCGCCGCGCTTTGCTTGATGGAGATGTTGCAATGGCAGCATCCATGTTAGGTTATTCCTATTCCATTACAGGCGAAGTGGTTACGGGAAATAAAATTGGCCGTAATATAGGCTTTCCAACGGCAAACCTGAAGCCAAACAGTGCGCATAAACTTATTCCTGGTCAGGGTGTTTACGCTACGCCGGTGCAAATTGACGGTGAATTATTTAAAGGAATGACCAATATAGGGTATAGACCAACCATTGATGCTGATCACCTGACTATTGAAGTAAATATTTTCGATTTTAACCGCGATATTTATAATCGTGAGATTACACTTTCATTTATCGAACGCATCCGCAGCGAGAAGAGATTTGCCAGCCTAGGCGATTTGCAGCTGCAACTGGCCGTTGATAAAATTGCTGCGGCGGCGATATTGGAGAAGCTGTAAGTGGCTTAATATCATTTTTTAAGGATGATTTTAAGAAGAGGAAAGCTATATGTTTTTATTCTGAAGTACCTGTTACTGAGTGATTCAGTGTTTTTATTGTGCTACCGCCTATTACTAATATTGAATTAAATTATCATCAAAAATTAACACCCGAAGCAAACAACAGGTTGAAATATTAGAATTACGTAATTACTTTTTATCCGGAATATTATCCGAAATATAGTTAAGTAATTTATTTTGTGTTTTTAGTACAGAACCCAATTATTTTGCTAAAATAAGTATTTTCTATCCACAATCAAAGCTTCCATGCTGAATTATCTCCTTGTTCGCCGAAAAAAAAATCTTGTCCGATTTCAATGCAGGCAACAGTTACAACACATTTAAGGCAAAAAGCTACTTATAAAAAAAGGGAGGTAACTTCCAAAAAGGTATAATAATATTCCATTTGGGAATCAAATTATACCATTTATGTATTGACTTTTTTTTAAATGCGTTGTAATTTTAACACCATCTAACAGCGAAAATAATCAAGATTCCCGATATCACCAATAATATAGAAACAACAACTAATAGCATAAGCCTACAAATCAATAATAAATTTTCAATCCATACAATTTTTAACTTTAATTCAATTTAAGTCTGAAAACAAAATTCAATTTTACATTTTTGCTCATCATTTTATTTGCAGTTAGCATTATAGCTTCCTGTAAAAAAGAGCAATCAATAAACGAAAAGGAAGAAATTCCGGCTAATGATTTAAGATTAGCCAACATGATTAAAAACTTTAAAGCGAAGGGCGAATCAGGGCTTAAAAGCACTGCCGAAATGACCATCGATAGTGCCATCTGGTATATTGGTGCAACAGCAAATTTTACCTATGGCGATGCTTCACGCGAAACTGAAAAAACATGGATCGATTCTGTTTTTATTTCTTTGCCGGTGAATAATGGAAAAATTTCCGAAGGCGAAGTTTTTAATAAATATGAACAAGTAATCGATAGTCTTAGGACAATTTATCAGTCCAAAAACGAGGAAAACAAACAGTTGCTTGCTGTAGCTATCGAAACCCATAGTCTTAACGCTACATCACTGATTTGTAAGGTAACAGGTATTTTTGCTGTAGGAATTCTACCTACTAACAGGCCATGCACTTTCAATGATATTGATTCGTATTGTTTCTGGTATTTATGGCAAAATCATGCCATATGTGCAGGCCCAAATACCTCATCAACCATTATAACCGATGCTGCCGAAGAAACCGAGAAAAGGATTATGTGGTGTAAAGGTGTGCCTTACGGTAATTACTGGTATGAGCCTATTATCACTGTCCGAATAAACGAGCCTACCCTGTATCCGGTACTACCGAATGCCGCCAAAAGTAACTATCGCTATGCTAAACTATACTGGAACAGCAGCCAATATCCGAATATGAATGGCTGTATTCCACCTGCCGACCTTAATTTTTACCTTACAAAAACCAAAGAACTTATTAATAACGAAACAACTCTGGGAGGACTTCGGCCAGCTGGTTATAGCCTGATTGATATTGATATGTGGGGGATATCTTTTTTAGAAAATGGTTACACAATATATCAACATCAGGCAAATGTCAGATATGGGGTTCTTCATGTAAGCCCTGAAGGATATTTACCGCTTTAAGCTGATACATCCAGTTGTAACTAAAAGCAGGTATTAGCGATAAGCTTGACCCTGCATATATACCCACATCTAATTTCCTTTCTTATGAGAAAACTAATTTGTTTATTATTATTACTGGTCTTCAAAGTTGCATCTTCCCAAACTGCATATATAAGGCAATATACTACTGATAAAGCTGAAATGCCTATAAATATAGTGCAGATGAATAACTTTAACCTGATAGCTTTATGCATAAGCGACGAGATGCTGGGATATACTGAAAGTTCGAGGTTGATTAAGACAGATAACACAGGTGCTACTGAGGCGGAATATAGTTATGAACTTCCAGGTAATAGTTTTTACAACATCACAACCATTATACCTGTAAATGATAGCGAGTTCTTTACGATTGCAAGAATTAAATCCGACGGATTACCGTTTGGCCAGATTGGAGTTATCAAATTTGATACTTTATTAAACGTAATTTGGGAGAAAAAATTTGCAGTGAACCAACCATCCATAAGTAATGTGTTTGTAACACAAAACGCATCCGGAAACATAGTTATAGGCGCAGGACTCAATACTGAGGCTCCTCAATGGGTATGGTCATTGGTATTTATGGAAATAACAAGCGATGGGGATTCGATCCAGTCGAGGTATCACACAGATGGAAATCCAAACCATACAAACATTTACTCTTTAATGGAAATAAATGGGCAATACAAAGCCTTCGTCAATGGATATGCCTCTTATGTTCCTTATCAGGGCTTCTCGGAA
>JBBSDC010000072.1:0-19901 GCA_038249705.1 Bacteroidales bacterium
CTACTCAGTTTATACCGCTTCCGGCAGCGAAGTGCTTACTGGTAAACTCAAATCAGGCACAAAGCATCAGGTAATTGATACACAAGCACTTTCGCGTGGCGTATATGTGGTTAAAGTTCATTCGGGAAATAATAAGATGGTTAAGAAGGTGGTGCTTTAGTGCATATTTTTAAAATGAAAAATCGTCGCAGCAATTTATTTGCCGCGACGGTTTCATAATTTTGTCAACCTGAAAAAATAATCGCGATTATTCTCATTTCTTTCCTAATACCTCAACTGCTTTCAGAAAAGCCGGGTCGGTACGGAGGTAAATCGGGTAAAAACCCTCCGAATCAAAAAGGTTGCGTGCAATGTAACTTTTCATGAGTTCGCTGATGCGCTGTTTCGACGAAGAAGTTTCAGCCGGAGGATATTTAATGCCATTTTTTTCGGCAAAAGAAACATATTCGCCAAACAGACTTTCCGTAACACTGAATGATCTATCGAACCTGTTTACATCTTTATGTGCTTTCAATGCAGCGCGGTTGCGGTCGGTATAATCGAAGGCAAACTGGTACAAAATTCCTTTGTTTACTGACTCGTTAAAAAATTTGAGACCTGCATTTCTTTCGACAGGTATAAAAATATCAGGCATTATTCCACCGCCGCCATATACTGTTTTACCTCCGGGGGTTGTAAATTTGAGCGAATCATTCAGTTTAACACTATCGGCATTTTCGAGCTCTCCATCCTCCATACGGTGATAAAAATCCATGTAATATTCGTCTGAGCCATTGGTATAGGGTTTTTGAATACTACGGCCGGTAGGAGTATAATAGCGGGCAACAGTGAGCCGTAATGCCGAGCCGTCGCTCAATGCAACTTGTTCCTGCACCAATCCTTTACCGAACGAGCGACGTCCGATTATGGTGCCACGGTCGTTATCCTGTATGGCTCCTGATACAATTTCGCTTGCCGAAGCCGAACCTTCATCAATCAGCACTACAACAGGTAAATCGTCCCATATGCCACTCGAAGTTGATGTTGCAATTTGTTTTGGCCGGTGTAATCCCTGGGTGTAAACAATGAGTTTATCATCAGGTAAAAATTCGTCCGACACAGCAATGGCTTCCTGCAGATATCCGCCGGTATTTCCACGCAGATCGAGAATAAGCTTGGTTACGCCTTTTCCTTTTAGTTCCTTCATGGCAGCATGAAGCTCTTGGCCGGTGGTAGCACTGAATTTGCTGAGTTTTACATATCCTATATCTTTATTTACCGGGTACGAAATATCAATGCTCCAGGTTGGTATAACATCGCGGGTAATAGTGAAATCGATTAGTTTTTTCAACCCTTTCCGGTAAATTCCTAACTTAACCTTTGTCCCTTTTGGCCCTTTCAGCAATTTCATAACCTTTTCGTTTGCCAGTTTAATACTGGCAATATTTTGGTCGTCAACTTTCACAATACGGTCACCAGCCAGCAACCCGACTTTTTCCGAAGGTCCGCCGGGGATAGTATTTACCACCATCACCGTATCTCGTTCAATTTTAAACTGAATGCCTATACCTTCGAAATTGCCCATCAACGGGTCGTTAGCATCAGCAAATTCCGAAGCGGGAATATAAACCGAATGAGGATCGAGACTATGCAGCATTCCTGTAATAGCATCATCGTTAAGGCTTTTGGTATTAACGCTATCCACATAGTTCTCATCAATAAAATGTATTAATTCAGTAAGCGTGCTTTTTACCTGCGAACCTTTGAATAAGGAATAATTCCGCACTAATGAGCTGCTAATCAGGTAGTAACCTGTGAGTATTCCGACTACAAGTACCAGTGCAAAAGCTAAAGGCAAATAAATATATGAGCTGCGATTGTTCTTCATTTTAAATGTGTAGTATTAAAAAGTATAAGATTAACGAATTAAACGGCAAAAGTACAAAGTTAGTACGCTCATGTTTTCAGCAAAGCTTTGACGGGTGCGGGGAGAATAAGAGAGGGGTGAGAGGGAGAAGGGTGACAAAGAGAGGGAGAAGGCGAAAATTTTACAGTTTGGCAGTAGTGTCTTCCCTTCATGCTGAGCGCCGCCGAAGCGCAAGGGGAGATGTCCGAAGGACAGAGGGGTACAAAAAATGTCGAAGGACTTTTCAAAACAAAAACTCTAAACAAATTTCAGGACGATAAATTTTCACATCCCACTTCCCCCATTACTTCTTGTATTTAATTTCCGCTTCATTCATGGTAAAAGCTGACCACATTTTAAAAAGGCGCTCCACCTTTTCGCGGCTATAAGCTTTTTCTTGTTCAAGGTACCAGCTGTCCTGGGTATGTAGTACAGTGCCTTTTTCGTTGAGGATCACAAATACCGGAAACCCAAACCGTTGCGGGTAACCTAAGGTGGCAAGAAATTCGTGATTATCATTTTCCTTGCTGAAGTTCACTTTCACCACTTCATAATTGGCTTTTAGTAAGCTGTCAAGTTTAGCATCTTCTGTTATCATGGTATGAAATTTAATGCACCAGGGGCACCAGTTTCCTCCTATCTGAAGGAATACATGTTTACCTTCAGCGGAAGCTTTTGCTACGGCTGCGGACACTTCGGCTTTCGCATCAGCTTCAGGATCGTAAATTTTCACTGCCTGTTGTGCTGATAAACCAAAGCTCGCGAAACAAGTGATAAGCATAAATAAAATGAAACGACGCATAATTTCTTTTTTAATTAACAGTAAGTAAAAGGAAAACAGTGTAACAGTTTATTATGGTAAAAGTCATATTTGCCGAGCAGTTGCCATGTTAAAAATTCACAAATGCAAAGGTATAAACTCCCGGCGAGTAAAAATGGTTAAATGCTTTTTCTAATTTTGTCGTTCTCTGGGTTACCAACAATACCTGAAAACCATGAATTTCGTTATCGACATTGGAAATACATTCACCAAACTTGCTGTGTTTCAGAGCAGGGAAATGGCTGCATTTACCAGTTTCGAAGGCGTTGATGTAAATTATATCCGGCAGTTTTGTGATCAGAATCAACTTATTGAGAACGCTATAGTTTCAACTGTTAGAGAGTATCCACCAGAGCTGGATGCCTTTTTGGGTGAGAATTTCAATGTAATTTTTTTTACCCACGACACTCCGGTACCGGTAATTAATAAATACATCACTCCCGAAACACTTGGTAAAGACAGGCTTGCCGGAGTAATCGGAGCCAGGCAACTCATGCCCCAATCGGATGTACTTGTTATTGATGCCGGCACAGCCTTAACCTACGACCTCATTACCTCTGCAGGCGAATACCAGGGTGGAAGTATCTCTCCAGGAATAGCAATGCGCTATATGGCTTTGCACACTTTTACCGGGCGTTTACCGTTACTTGATTTTTACGATGATGCTCCTCTCACCGGCAACAATACAAAGTCATGCATTCAATCGGGCGTATTAAATGGCGCACTTGCCGAAATTGAAGGAATCATAGCGTCGTACAAACTTATATATCCCGCGCTGAAAATAATTCTGACCGGTGGCGATCATAATTATTTTGATAAAAGATTAAAAATTAAGACCTTTGCCGCCCCCAATCTGGTGCTTGAGGGCCTAAACCTAATACTCAATTTCAACATTGAAACACTTTAAGAATATTCGTAGGCTTGCATTGGCTGTTGCCTTGCTATTGCCCGCATTAGTTGCAACAGCTCAAGTTAAAATTTCGTCCCCTTATTCAGTTTTTGGGATTGGGAATTTATATGGCGTAAGTAGCCAGATGAATATGGCGATAGGAGGCGCCGCTACGGCATTCAGTAGTCCGTATTTTATCAATCCTGCCAATCCTGCCTCATATATGGCTTTCGATAGCAATAGTTTTGTTTTCGACGGGGCTTTCAACCTCCGGTCGGGAACTATTAAAACTATTGATGAATCGCAAAAAACGAGGTTTGGTACGATCTCCAACCTATACTTTGGATTTCCGGTAACCAAATGGTGGAGAACAAGTCTTGGCATTATGCCATATTCTAAAGTAGGCTTCGAAATGCAAAGCAAGCAAGTAATAGAAAACATTGGGAATAGATATACTACTTATAAAGGAAGCGGCGGCCTGAACAATGCATATTTCGGCAATGCATTTTCTCCAATTAAGAATTTGTCGGTCGGAGTAAATTTAGCTTACATTTTCGGAAGTATTATAAAGGAGGGGACAATTACATTTCCTGATTCAGCAGCTTTTGCTAATACAATGACGAAAAGCACCGCCAGACTCAGTAAAATAAATTTCGATGCAGGTTTGTTATATCGTAAAAATCTGAAAGAAGGTAAATTTATTCAAGTCGGACTCACCTATCATCCTACACAGGTTGTAGATGGATATGCCGAAAAGTTTACTTACTCATACTCCTATAACTATCTCACCAATATAGAAACCATAAACGATACAGTAAACTTTGAAGCAGGTGAAAATGGCGAAGTAATATTACCTGCTGCTTTAGGCGCAGGCGTTATGTTTGGGCATTCAACCCGATGGTTTATAACTGCTGATGTTAACTGGCAGAAATGGAGCGAATTCAAGTATCTGGGTAACAATCCGGGGATTAAGGATAATTTCAGGATTTCGTTAGGCGGGCAGTTCCGTCCATCAGTGGTTGATATAGGAAAGTATTACGAACGTATCAATTATAGAGCAGGATTCAGGTTCGAACAAAGCTATCTCGAAATAAGAGAAACCAGGATTAATGATCTTGGCATAAGTTTTGGCGTAGGATTACCTATGAAAAAATCCAGGTCAACTATGAATATAGCTGTTGAAGTTGGAACACAAGGTACAACCGAAAACGGACTTATAAAAGAAAACTATGTTCGTTTTACAATTGGGACATCTTTACAGGAACGTTGGTTCCTTAAACGACGTTTTAATTAAATTTTTTTAACAAAACAAACAATACCCCAAAATGAAAAAATTTTCAATAGTACTGGTTGTTTCCGCAATAATTATAATTGTTTCCAGTCAGGTTTCGGCTCAAAAAACAGATGGTAAATATGGCGAGGACAGTGTAACCTGTATTACTCATACTTCATTATACCGCGAATTTTACAAGCAGAAAAATTATGCTGA
The DNA here is from genome assembly GCA_038249705.1 of Bacteroidales bacterium. Taxonomy (GTDB): domain Bacteria; phylum Bacteroidota; class Bacteroidia; order Bacteroidales; family UBA4417; genus UBA4417. Next base: position 5,084 of record JBBSDC010000072.1, read on the forward strand.
TGCGCTTCCTCATTGGAGATGGGTGTTCTTTAACTGCCCGCTTGCCAGTCAGAATGTATACATTGACGGTGTAAAAATGGTAGTTTCGCAAATAAATGAAACAAAAGACCAGAAAAGCCGTGATGCATACATCGATACACTTTTAATGGTTTACGAAGCCAGGATAAAATACTTTGGAAATTCCGCCACCAGCAGGGAAGGAATGGTATGGGGACGTGCAGGAGTTGAACTCGAAAATTACCGCCCCGGGGATACATTAAAAATTTACGAATATTTGCGCAAATCAGTTGAACGCGAAGGTATTGACAGTGAGCCAATTATTGTGTCGCGCTATTTTATAAATGTCAGCAATATGGTTAAAAACAACCGTTTCCCTGTTGATACAATAGCTGAAAATTATGATCGGATCGGCGAACTCGTTGAAAAGAAACTCTTATTGGTTAAGGATAGTCCCGAAGAGTTAAAAACATGGAGCGATGTAATGATGACCCTCGAATCACTGTTCGAACCTTATGCAACTTGCGACGAAATTGATAAAATCTATTCAAAGAAATTCAAGCAATCACCCAATGATACTGTTTTGCTGAAGAAAATTACACGTTTACTCGATAGAAAAGACTGTACCGACAGGGAACTATTTTACCTGGCAACAGAAAACCTTCATAAAGCCAAACCCACAGGGCAATCCGCATATCTGATGGGCAAACTAAGTCTTATTAAAGGCGATTTGCCTGGTGCTGAAAGTTATTTTATCGAATCGCTGCCTAATCTCGACGATCCGGCTAAAGCAAGAACCAGCTTCTATCTGGCTAAAATAAATTACGATCAGAAAAGATACAGCGAAGCCCGCTCATACGCTTTAAAATCACTGGCTATAAATCCTAACGATGGCAAATGCTATTTGCTTATCGGCAATATGTATGCTGCAAGTGCTGCTATGTGTGGAGCCGACGAAATTGGAACCCGCGCCGGTTACTGGGCTGCTGTTGATAAATTTATTAAAGCGAAAAATGTTGATCCATCTATAGCTGACGAAGCTAACACCAGCATTTCCCTTTATTCTGCTTATTTTCCTACACGCGAACGTTTGTTTTTTAACGATGTGAAAGAAGGAAGCAGCTATACTGTTGGTTGTTGGATAGGCGAATCGACAACTGTCCGTGCTTCGAAATAACTTTCACTTACACCTAATGTATGAGCAGAAATTTGTCTGCAATAGTAAAATACCGGATATCATTGAGCATTGTTGCCATCCTTATGGCAACAATGCTTTTTTCGTGCGAAAATGATATGATGGCTGTGATTAAACTATCGTCGAAAGACTCAATTCCTGATATTACTATCAATAACGTACATGTTAAACAAAGTGAAAGAGGGCAAATGACTTTTGAACTCATTGCTCCTAAAATGATCACATTTCAAACGAGCGATGCCTATACCGAGTTACCTGATGGACTGAAGATGATTTTTTTCGACTCCATAATGCAACCTAAGTCTGAGCTTACCGCCAATTACGGAATCAGCTGGGATGGCAGACGCATAATGGAAGCCCGCGGTAATGTTATAGTCAGGAATTTTGAGAAAAAACAACAACTTAATACTGAAAATCTGATATACGACCTCAATACTAAAAAAGTGAGAACCGAAGAATTTGTAAAGATTACTACCCCCGACAGAATTATTACCGGTCGTGGTATGGAATCGGATGAGCTTTTTTCTAACTGGGAAATCCGCAATGTTTCAGGTACAATTTATGTGCAGGAAAACAAATAGTCAGCAAAGATTATTTACCTTTGAAATTCATGATCCCGATGCTGCGAGCGGAACATGGCACTCAACACAATGAACAATTACATTATTATAGTTTTAACACTTGCCTTTTCCGCATTTTTTTCGGGGATGGAAATTGCATTTGTAAGTTCCAATAAACTGCGCATCGAACTCGAAAAAGGTAAAGGATTGCTGTCCTCTAGGCTTATTTCCGGTTTCATACACCATCCTTCCCGTTTTATAGGCACAATGCTGGTGGGTAATAACATTGCCTTGGTAATTTATGGTATTGCCGCAGCGGCTTTACTCGAACCGGCTTTCAGGAGTATGTTGCCCGAGCGGTTGCTTTCCGATGGTTTTTTGCTTTTCACCCAAACCATTGTATCAACATTCCTTATCCTGATTACCGCCGAATTTTTACCAAAAATATTATTCAGGCTTAACCCTAACGGACTACTCAGTTTTTTCGCTGTTCCGGTTTACATCATTTATCTGGTTCTTTATCCTTTTATGTATTTTTTCCTTGGACTTTCTGAGCTTACGCTCAGGTATGTTTTTGGGTTAAAAACCGGCAATGTAAAGTACCAGTTCTCAACCATTGATTTCGATGAGTACATCCGCGATTTTTACAATCCTGCAGCCGCGCAGGTTGACGAATCAAGCGAAATACAGATGATCCAAAATGTTCGCGAGTTCCACTCAACCAAAGTGCGTGAATGTATGGTACCGCGAAACGAAATACTTGCTGCCGACGACAGCATTTCCATCGACGAAATACACACCCTTTTCATCGATTCGCAACATTCGAAAATTCCGGTATACAAGGAAACCATCGATAATTTAACCGGTTATGTACATTTGTTCGACCTGTTTGGTAAGCCTGAGGATATACAAACTGTATTAAGGCCTGTGATTATTGTTCCTGAAACTATTTCGGCCAGCAACGCACTTAATATGATGATCAGCCAGCGACGGAGTGTTGCTGTTGTTGTTGATGAGTTTGGCGGTACCGCCGGAATGGTTACGGTCGAAGACCTTATTGAAGAAATATTTGGTGAAATAGACGACGAATTTGATGTTGACGAACTGCTGGTAAAACAAACCGGCGATAACGAGTATATACTCTCGGGACGACTCGAAATTGATTTCCTTAATCAGGAATACTCACTCAATTTGCCCGAATCCGATGAATATGAAACCCTGGCAGGGCTAATACTTAGTCACAACCAAAGCATACCTCAGATACGCGAAGAAATTGCTTTTGAGCCATTTACATTTACAATACTCGAAGCATCAGGCAGCAGGATCGATAAAGTACAATTGAAAATCGCCAGGTAAATTCCGGCTGTTGACTTAATTTTTCAGGATGGCCAGTAACCACAGGTTTATTATTCAGTTATGAACCTATTCAAAAAAAAACCCTTTAAAATCAGGTTTCTTAAAAATATTTACCTTCGAAACTTAAATTGTTAAGCGGATTCAACCATATATTAGCTAAAGTTGTTTAAGCGGTTATGAAGTTGTGAAGGGCGCTTTTTTAATCATTGAAGCACGAATTATTGTCATAGCACTAAAGGTTTCAGCCATGCATAAGGTAATAGTTTCATTACTAAAGGATTCCTATTTTTAACACTGAGGTTAAGTTTTGAAAAATAATTTTTCCAACTGAGGAATTATTGTAAATTTGCACCTCTTTTCACGTAAACTATTAAATTACATACAAATGGCAATTATTGGCGAAATACGAAAACGTTACTGGTTACTTGTAGCTATTATTGGTGTAGCACTACTACTTTTTGTGCTCAGCGATTTTCAACGTAAAAGTTCAAAACAAACAAATACAATAGGTACAATTGCAGGCGAGAAAATCGCGATTACTGAATTCAACAAGAAAGTTGAAGAAAATACCGAAATGCAAAAGACCAATAGCGGAAAGGATAACCTTACTGCTGAAGAAAGCTATCAGGTACGTCAGCAAACATGGCAACAGGTGGTAAATGAAATAGTTATGAACAAGCAATTTGAAATACTTGGCATTTCTGTTTCAATTGAAGAACTTGATGACCTTATCAGGGGAAATAACCCACACCAATATATTGTTCAGAGTTTTACTGATCCAAAAACAGGTCAGTTCGATCAGAAAGCGGTAAATAACTTCCTGCAAAACCTTGATAACCCCGAAATGGTAGCTCCTGATATGAAACAACGCTATCTTTTGATGGAGAAAGCTATTAAAAGCGACCGACAGACTATGAAATATAACAGCCTGATAACAAAAGGATTTTATGTTCCTACTGCTTTGGCAAAACGTAATTTTATCGAGTCAAATACAATGGCACAGATTCGTATTGCTGGTATGCCTTATCAGACAGTTTCTGACAGCCTTGTGCAGGTTACTGATGCCGATTACGAAAAGTATTACAACGAAAACAAATATAAATACAAACAGGATAAGGCTGCCCGGGAAATTGAGTATGTGCTCTTCGAGCCTGTTTTGTCAGACGATGATAAGGCGCTTTTAAAAGAAAATGCTCAAAAAGCCTATCAGGAATTTGCTGCAACAACTGATATTGTAGGTTTTGTAAACTCAACATCAGATAACCGTTATGATAGCAGCTGGCGTAAAAAGGGCAGCTTTGCTCCATACCTCGATTCGCTGTTTTTCAATGCTCCGGTAGGCCAGGTATTTGAGCCTATGGAGGACAATGGTATGATCCGTATTTTTAAAATCGTTGACCGTCAGGCCAAACCTGATTCGCTTAAAGCAAGTCATATTCTTATTTCCTATGCAGGGACACCGGTTAAAACAGCTACCCGCACCCGCGAAGCTGCTGATAAACTGGCTGACAGTATCGTAAATGTTGTTAAACAAAATGCGGCTGCTTACGAAGCTATTGCCGGTTCAATCAGCGATGATGAGGTTGCAAAAGCTAAAAACGGAGATCTTGGCTGGTTTGCTGATGGCACTATGGTTCCTGAATTCAATGAAGCTGTACTTAAAGGCTCAATTGGTGAAATTAAGAAAGTTGAAACTCAGTTTGGCTATCATATCATCAAAATAGCTGGTAAAAAAGATCCTTCAGTAAAAGTAAAAATTGCAAGTGTTGATTTTGCAATGGAGCCGGGAACTAAAACTATCGAAAATTTTTACAACGAAGCAAGCGCTTTTTCGGCATCAAACAACACACTTGAGAAATTTGAAAAAGCAGTTACTGACAAAGGCATGAATCTGCGTAAAGCAGATAAACTTTCGGAAAGTGATAACACCATTCCTGGACTTAAACAGGCGCGCGAAGTGGTACGCTGGTCGTTTAACGAAGACACTGAAAAAGGTGCTGTTTCCAATGTTTTTGATGTTGAAGGCATTTATGTAGTAGCAGCACTAAAAAACAAAATTGAAAAAGGATATGTTCCTCTCGAAATTTTAAAAGATCCAATTAAACCTTTGGTGATTCGCGAAAAGAAAGCTGAATTTCTTATTAAGAAAGTGAACAATCAGTTTGCTAAACTTAAAGATGTAAATGCTCTCATCCAGGAATTCCCGAATATCAGGATTGATACTGTTGATGTGTCGTTTGCCAGCGCCAATATTCCAAACTACGGGCACGAAGCTAAACTTACCGGTCAGATTTTTGCTGCAAAAAAAGGCCAGTTAGCTGGTCCTGTGCAAGGCGAACAGGGTGTATATGTATTTATTCTCGACGAGTTAAAAGTAGCTCCGGCTACTGCTGATTTTACTAATCAGAAAAAACAAATGGAACTTTACTTCCAGGGTCGCGCAGGTATGTTGCAGAATGTACTTCAGGAAAAAGCAGAAATAAAGGATAACAGATTGTTATTCTACTAAACAGAAACTGAATTTTTGTAATGCCGCTTCACACAATGAAGCGGCATTTTTTTATTGCCGGAAAGCAACCCTAGTGATGTAGTATCCCAAAGTGACTATCTATAAAAATTTTGTAACACACACCTTACAATATTTTTTGTGTGAAGTTTTAAAAGTGCATCTATTCACTTGTGTTGGATATCGCTTTTAAGCTAGAACTTTTTGAAATACACTTATTTGCTTGATATTCAATTAACAAAAGAAACTATGTAGGGTCTGCTGGAAAAAACATATTTGATCGGCATAGAACCATATAACAATTTGTTTATTGAATGAGATGCAAGCTTTTATTACTACTTTGTCAAAACTTTTGCACTTTATGCTTAATCAGAATTGTAAATCCTTAAAGGATTAATTTTTAATAACCACCGTGAAACGGGTGGAACTTAAAAACGCATAATCCAGAACTCCGAAAGAGTTCAATTCAGCTAACCAGGATATAGTGAACATAGCATTCGATGGAAAGTTTCCACCACTTTCCTTATCATCCCATACGTGATTTCAGTATATGCCTGAAACGAAGAATGAAGTTTCCTGACTTTGTAAATTAAACCAGTTGTAGTCTGTTCGAATCCTGCTTGATAAAGATAAAAAGCAGTATTGTGAATGCCCATAATGAAGACCCGCCATAGCTGAAAAAGGGCAGGGGGATGCCGATTACAGGCATAAGACCGATGGTCATTCCGATATTCACAAAGAAATGGAAAAACAATATAGATGCTACGCCGTAGCCATATATACGACTGAATTCCGAGCGTTGTCGCTCTGCCAGCAGAATGATCCGTATACACAAAAACAGGTACAGTAGCACTACTATTAAAGAACCAACAAATCCCCATTCTTCGCCAACGGTACAAAATATGAAATCAGTACTCTGTTCAGGAACAAAATTAAATTTTGTCTGTGTTCCATTAAGGAATCCTTTGCCCCAGAATCCTCCTGACCCGATAGCAATTTTCGACTGGTTTACATTATAGCCTGCACCTTTGAGGTCAATCTGTTTGCCTAGCAACACATTGATACGTGTTTTCTGGTGGTCTTCGAGCACTTTTTCGAACGCATAATCCACGCTCAGTATAAAAAGTACCGCAACGATGAAGATAGCCGTTACTGAAAGGATATTGCGTAAGGTGCGCCGGATAAAAAATATAAATCCTGCCAGCAAAACTCCGATAACAGTAATTACTACATACTGGTTAAATAGCAGAGCCATTATCGTAAGTATCACTACCGCCAGACCGAGCAAAAGTATACTTCCCGGCATTCCCTGCCTGTAAAGTACAAGTACCAGTGCTGCATATACAATGGCCGAACCGGTGTCATTCTGCAACAGGATTAAAAGCGCAGGTATAATAAGGATAAGGAGGGGAATGATCTGGGATTTTCGCTTCCGTTTATCAAAATTGAGGGCACTTAAAAAATGTGCCAATGCCAGGTTGGTAGCAAATTTGGCGAATTCTGCAGGTTGCAGTCTGAATTCCCCTATCTGAAACCACGATTTTGATCCGGCAATTTCGGTCCCGAAAAATAAAACTGAAATCAGTAATAGAATGGTCCCGATATAAATTGGATAAGCAAAAGCATTAAAAAACTTTGCATCGGTAAGGATCACCAGGAACCCGATTAATAAAGATGTAACTATCCACAACATCTGTTTGCCATAGGATTGCGAGAGGTCGAAAATGCTGCCATAGTCCTCGTTGTATACAGCAGCGTATATACTTACCCATCCCATCAGTACCAGCGTGAGATATAAAAGCACCAGCGTGCGGTCGATATGACGGAATAATCCTTTTTGCTCTTTCAATTGTTTAACAGGTTAGCATTAATCATTCGATCCTCAAGTTCTTTTCGCTTCACCGAATGCAAGATATATTTTTCAATCATCAGCGAAGCTATCGGAGCTGCCCACGTTGATCCAAAACCGGCATTTTCCACAATTACGCATATGGCAATTTTCGGATTTTCAACCGGTGCAAAAGCGATAAAATTTGAGTGTGGCTTACCATGAGGATTATCGGCAGTTCCGGTTTTCCCGGCCATGGTAATGCTATCAATCTTCCAGGCTCTTGCTGTTCCGTGCGCACCTTCGAAAACCTCTACCATTCCATCACGCACAACCTCTATGTATTCATCGTCAATAGTGGGAACATGCTTTTGCGAAGAGAATCTGGTTTTATTTTTTTCGTTTGCAACCGACCGCACTACATGAGGAGGGTAGAAGAAACCTCCGTTAGCTACAATTGATGCATAGTTAACAAGCTGAAGGGGAGTAGTAAGAACTTCTCCCTGCCCAATGGATAATGAACGTATTGTCATAGCATTCCAACGGCCTTTGCCATATATTTTATCGAACACTTCGGAGGAAGGAAGGTTGCCTTTCAGTTCGAAAGCAAGATCAGTATCCAATATACGGCCAAATCCCATGCTCATCATGTGTCCGCGCCATACTTCATAGCGTTCTTTAACAGTTTCATAATTTGGATCATTCATAATTGCCCGAAAAACCTGCCAGTGAAAAGGGTTGCACGATTGCTGAATAGCCGTGTAAACATCAAGTGGCGACACATGGCTGTGTGTACACCTGATAGGTGATGAACCGAGACCTTGGCAAGTAAAGCGTGTTTCTTTGGTTATCACACCCATTTGCAAACCAACCATATCCGTAGCCATCTTAAATGTAGACCCGGGAGGATATTGCCCCATGATGGCTCTGTTATACAATGGTTTTATAGGATCTGTATTCAGTCGGGCATAATTTTTTCCCCGCACTCTTCCAACCAGCAGATTAGGATCGTATCCGGGGCTCGAAAGGAAGCAAAGTATTTCGCCCGTAGCCGGATCAATGGCAACGATACTTCCGCGTTTGTTAGCCATCAGCTTTTCGCCGTATTCCTGAAGTTCGGCATCAATACCGGTGTATAAATCGCTGCCCATAACCGAAGCTGTATCGTAGCGGCCATTCTCGAAACTTCCGACATCGCGGTTGAAAACATCAACCATGCGGATTTTCAAACCTTTTATTCCTCGAAGCTCTGTTTCGTAAGCCCGTTCTATACCACTAATGCCGATATAATCACCTTGCTTGTAATAAGGTTTTTTTTCGACCTGCGACGGAGTTACCTCCCCAATATACCCCAACAGGTGCGCTCCAATCGACATAGGGTATTTTCGCAATGTACGGGGCTGTACAAAAAATCCACGATAACGGTAAAGTTTTTCCTCAATGTATCCATACGTTTCTTTCGATATTTGCTTTTCGAAAGCCGTTGCCAGCATAGGCGAATAATCGCGTGCTTTCTTCATCCGCTCAGCAAAGCCTTCGGATGTTATATCGAGTAAACGACACAATTCGGCAGTGTCAATATCTTTTACTTGTCGCGGAATTACCATCAGATCGTAAACAGCTTCATTATATACCAGCAATTTTCCGTTGCGGTCGTAAATTAACCCACGGGCTGGAAACTGGGTAACATAACGCAAAACATTGTTGTTGGCGGAAAGTGTATAGCTTCTGTCGATAACCTGAATGTAAAACAGACGTATTAGATAAATAAATCCTATAATCAGAAATGTACTGATAATCACTATTTTACGATCGGCATAAATGCGACTGGCCATTGAAAAAAATAAATTGAGGGCTTAGTTTTATAGTTGGAACTTTGATGTACAAAAATACAGATTACACCATTCAAATATTGAATTTCCCAAATATTATTATCAACGAAAATATTGCTTTTAACAGGATGAATTCATTGAATCGGGAACTGTTTTTAAAGAAGTTGTTCAGGCCGGAATCTTCGATTTCGAGCAATGATAATCTGAAAATGAAAGTCTTCCGGAATTACTAACATTTAACACTATGTTGAAGGTTTATGATGGAATTACACTAAACCAGATTCCTCAAACGAATGATCTAATATCTTTATCAATGGTACTTTTCCTGCTATTTTAACAGAAGGGGAAATTGAATTCTTTAAATCCTTAACACATATAAGGATGAAACAATACCTGCAATTAGTATAATTCTGATAGTATTCGTACTAGATATTTTGGTAATGAAGGTACTAATCTGTTTCGATTATTAAATTTATATTAGATTGAATTCGAAATGATTGGCTTATTTTAAAAAGTTTAAGCAGTTTTTTGAAATCTAAATTTTGCTTTTCAATGATTTGTAACAAATTAATGTATATTTGGCATTCCAGAAAAAGGTAAAAAACTTCAGGAAGATGTCAGGAATCAGAAAATTTATATTCAGGAATATCAAAAGACGCGATGAATTCATATTTTTTGTGAGTATTTGAGTTATAGCTTATTTTTTTTTATTTAAAAACTTCAAAAAAATGGAATTACCTTTTGCAGAACCTTACAGAATAAAGATGGTGGAATCCATCCGCCCAAGTACCCGCGAACAGCGTGAACAATGGATAAAAGAAGCCGGTTACAATCTATTTAATCTCCGAAGCGATCAGGTTTTTATCGACCTGCTAACCGATTCGGGCACCGGCGCCATGAGCGATAAACAATGGAGTGAAATGATGCTCGGCGACGAAAGCTATGCCGGCGCTTCCTCCTATTATAAATTGAAATCAGCCATAAAAGAGTTACTGGGTTTCGAATATTTTTTGCCAACCCATCAGGGCCGGGCTGCCGAAAATGTGCTTTTCAGCGTTCTGGTTAAAGAAGGCAACATTATACCCGGAAATACGCACTTCGATACAACCAAAGGGCATATTGAGTTCCGCAAGGCAACGGCTATTGATTGCACGATTGATGAAGCATTTGATACTACCATTAACCATCCGTTCAAAGGCAACCTCGATCTTGGTAAGTTAGAAGATGTTCTGAAAAAATATCCCAGGGAGCAGATCCCGATGATCATCGTTACCATTACCTGCAATTCGTCAGGAGGACAGCCTGTTTCGATGGCTAATATAAAAGACGTAAAACAGCTTGCGCAGAAATACAATATCCCTGTTATTTTCGATTCCGCCCGCTTTGCCGAGAACGCTTATTTTATCAAAACACGTGAAGAAGGCCAGCAGGATCGCAGCATTCGCGAAATTGTAGCCGAAATGTTTTCCTATGCCGATGGCATGACCATGAGCAGTAAGAAAGATGCTATTGTTAATATAGGCGGTTTTATTGCGCTTCGCGATCCTGAACTCCATCGCCAGGCTTCTGTATTTAATATCATGTTCGAAGGTTTTCTTACTTATGGCGGACTTGCCGGTCGCGATCTGAATGCTATCGCCCAAGGTTTGTACGAAGCCACCGAATTTGAATACCTGAAATCGCGGGTTGGGCAGGTTGCATTGCTTGGAAGCAAACTTACCGGATTCGGTGTTCCTGTTCAGCAACCATATGGTGGTCACGCTATTTTTGTTGATGCAAGCAAAGTGCTTTCGCATATGCCTAAAGAGCATTTCAGGGCACAAACGCTGGCTGTTGAACTATATCTCGAAGCAGGGGTAAGGGGTGTAGAAATAGGTGCTATTATGGCTGACCGCGACCCTGTTACCCGCGAAAACCGTTATCCGACACTTGAATTACTGCGCCTTGCCATTCCACGCCGGACCTATACTAACGACCATATGAATTATGTGGCTGTTGCAATGGGTAATGTGTACGAACGCCGTAACGAAATTAAAACCGGACTGGCTATTGAGCAGGAAGCACCTATTCTCAGGCATTTTACGGTTAAACTGCGGAAAATTTAAGTTAAAATTTCCTTTGTTTCCTAAAAATCAGAATCCCTGGCTGCACTAAGCAACCAGGGTTTTTCTTATGATGTGTTGTGTGCTGAAAAAGTTGGCTAAGTGAAACTTTCAAAATAACTTCCCCAAAAGTAAGTGAGGTAGGAATAACGGTGGCTGTTCAACCTAATGATGATAGAATTGGTGTTGAATGTTGGAGCACCTGACTATCTGCTATAGTCCGTAGGACTTCAATATCAAGAAAAGAAAATTTGCAATAGGGAAATTGCCCGTAGGGCATTAACATAAAAAAGTTGTAAAAAAACGAAGCTCGGCTATTCATGAGTTTTGAGGAGGTTAATATGTAAGTTTCTCTAATAGGAGTCAACAATATTTAAAATGGAATTTGATTGTCCGGATTTTAAATTCATGATATGAATATGAATTCTGATGTGCAACAGAGATATAATTAGCCGTATTACGTTTCATTTTATGCAAAAGTCGCCAATCCCACTCCAAAAGTTAAATTACATTTCCCGACTATACTTCGTATCTTTGTGGCCAATTTTTTTGTAAATGGACGAATCAAAAAAAGAAGGCCGTTACCAGCGTATTATCAGTCAGCTCGAAGGCTTGCTCACCAAAACTACCGATCCGGTGGCAAGGATGGCGACTATTGCGGCTGTGTTAAGTCATAAGTTTGATTATTTCTTCTGGTGCGGTTTTTATATAGTGCATGGTGAAAAACTGATTGTTGGCCCTTACCAGGGACCAGTTGCCTGCCAGGTTCTGCAGAATACAGGTGTTTGCCTGGCAGCAGTGAATCAAAATCAAAGTATCGTTGTGCCGGATGTACAAAAATTCCCCGGACACATAGCCTGCGATTCGCGTTCCAATTCCGAAATAGTTGTACCTGTGCGAAATCCGGAAGGTCATATCATGGCAGTTCTTGACGTTGACAGTGCAGCTTTTGGTTCTTTCGATCAGGTGGATCGGGCTCAGCTTGAAGTTATTGCTGCAATGGTTTATACTTCCTGATATTATTCCCTGTATAGTATGAACAACTTCGAAATTGTAATTCTGGCATTAGCAGTCGTTTTCAACTCCTGGTTGACATACATCAATGCCGGAATTTCCTTATCGGGTAAAACTATGATCCAGAAAGTTAACTACTCAGGAATCATGTTTTTTGTTCAGTATTTAATGGCAGGAGCAGGAATTTGGATCGGTTACAAAACGGGTAGCGTAGAAGTGCGGGTAAATATGGCAATCAGCCTCAGCATAATGTTGATTTTCGGGCTAAAAGTATTGCTCACCGGAATCAAATCTGAAACTGAAGAAAAGTCATTTGATTATACCGACTCAAAAGTTACGTTCCTGGCAGCTATTGCTGAAGGAATAACACCTTTAGCCATAGGAATTGCCATCGGGCTGCTTTCAATGTTTCCATACCTGCACTGGTTGATTACAGGAACAATATTACTTACGGGCATCCTATCAGGACTTATTGTTTCTTCGCGGATGGGAAATGCAGCTTTTAAACTCAGGTTTGCTCCTGTTGGCGGTCTTCTTCTGCTGGCAGCTTCCATACATATGGCAACAAAAATAGTAGGGTTTTAAGAATTTTATGAATAATAGTACTCATTTTTACTCCATTTAATAATCACAAAATCAATACACAAAATGAATCGTACACTACTTGTACTTCTTGCAATAAGCCTTTTTGCATCCACTCAGGCACAGCCGCCACAGGGATATTATAATACAGCTGCTGGAAAAACTGGAACTGCTTTACAACAGGCACTTCACGATATTATTGATAACCATAACGTTGTTTCTTACAATTCGCTATGGACTCATTTTAAAACAACGGATAAGAAACCCAACGGGAAAGTATGGGATATGTATTCGGATATCCCAGGTGGAACGCCCCCTTATGAATTTACTTTCGTAAGTGATCAGTGCGGGAGTTATAGCGGCGAAAGCGACTGTTACAACCGCGAACATTCGTGGCCTAAAAGCTGGTTTAACGATACAAGCCCTATGAATACTGATATGTTTCATCTCGTTCCTACGGATGGTTATGTGAATGGGAAACGTTCGAATTATCCTTTTGGTGATGTTGGAACAGCAACGTGGACATCATTGAATGGTTCCAAACTTGGGAATTGCTCAACTCCGGGTTACACAGGAGTGGTATTTGAACCCCGCGATGAATACAAAGGTGATTTTGCCCGGAATTATTTTTACATGGCTACACGATACTACAAAGAGGATAGCGGTTGGCCCGGAAGTGCAATGGTAACAGGCTCGCAGTTTAAACCATGGGCAAAAGCAATGCTGCTGATTTGGGCACAAACTGATCCGGTTTCGCAAAAGGAAATTGACAGGAACAATGCCATATACAACATACAGGATAACCGCAACCCGTTTATCGATAATCCCGAATATGCAAACAGCATATGGGGAACCAATACGGGTATATTTGAAGAGCCCGCGCAAATTGCATTGCAGATTTATCCTAATCCGGCTTCGTCAGTTTGTACTATTACTCTTCCTCCTGAGTTCAATCAACAAAACTATACTTTTACTGTTTATTCCTCAACCGGTTTGCCTGTTAATACCAATTTAACAGTTACAGGCGATAAAGCCAGCATGAATGTAGAAGATTTACCATCAGGGTTTTATCTTATAAGGCTTGCGCTGAATGATTACAATACACTTTACCAGGCAAGGATTATCAAAAAGTAAGAATTACGGTTGGCAAATCAGATTTCTGAGTATTTGAATTTTTTTCGAATCCAGATCGCCTTTGCCTGCTTCAATAAAATAAAAATACCATATTTAACACCTGTTTCGTGCAAATCATCCGACTTACCAAAGAATTTAAATTTGAAATGGCTCATGCCCTGAAAGGGTACGACGGACTTTGCCGTAATATCCACGGCCATTCGTATGAGCTTTTGGTTACCGTAACAGGTATGCCCGTTTCGGATACTTCGTCAGCAAAACTTGGAATGGTTATGGATTTTGGCGATCTGAAGAAAATTGTGCGTAACTGTATTGTAGATGAATTCGATCATGCTCTTGTTCTGAGCCGGGATTCAGCTAATGATTTCAACCCTGATACTGAAATGTTCGGGCGAACAATACTGGTCAATTACCAGCCTACCAGCGAAAATATGCTTATTGATTTTGTTGAAAGGCTAAAACCCCGGCTACCAGCAAATGTTAAACTGCATCATCTGCTCCTGCGCGAAACAGTTACTTCGTATGCAGAATGGTTTGCTGAGGATAATGAAAAATAATTTCGGATATCGGCACTTCCCTGCCCGATGCAGGCAGGGGCTTCACTCAGAGTAAAATTAAGGATGTAGGATCACTATTCACTATTCACTATTCACTCTTTCCAGTGTCAGACACCCTGCGGGTGTGCAGACACTATTCACTATTCACTATTCAC
>JBBSDC010000073.1:0-19884 GCA_038249705.1 Bacteroidales bacterium
AATTGAATACCATGGAAGTCATATTGTTTGCTGTAATTTCAATTCTTTTTGTTTACAGACTAAAAACGCATTCCGCTCCGGTATTTAACATGAACAAATATCGGATATCGAGAATAAATCAATCCGGGAGAAAGTATGTTTGATCTGAATTCGAAAACAAATAGTCAGCCTGGAGAATAAACATCATCAAACACAAACAACTAATTCCCAATAAGGAAACTATTTCTATCAGGATTTGGATCCCGGAAGTCAAAAAATAATCACATCTGAATTAAAAATAATGTTTATCTTTGCATCAAATTAAACCAATGAAATTCATTCAATTACACCATCATCATTTTCATACTGGCTTTCAGGCGAGGAGTTAATGATTTGTGTAATCACATAATATTTCATAACCCGTCTGAGCAAACAGGCGGGTTTTTTGTTTATATAAACCTCCGCTACGTTTACTCCGACACTTTAACAAACGAAAATGAGTAAACTTAAAATTGCAATTCAAAAGAGCGGACGATTGAGCGAAAAATCGCTTGAACTGCTGAAAGAATGCGGAATAAAACTCTCCAACGGCGACCGCAAGCTAAAAACCGAAGCCAGAAATTTCCCTATAGAAGTATTGTTCCTTCGCGATGACGATATTCCGCAGTATGTTGAACAAGGTGTCGCCGATATTGGCATCCTGGGCGAAAACGAAGTCTGGGAAAAGGCTAAGAATGTAACAACCATCGAAAAACTGGGATTTGCCAATTGTAAACTTTCACTTGCCATCCCGAAAGATGAAAATTATACCGGTATTTCCTGGTTCAACCATAAAAAAGTTGCTACCAGCTATCCTAAAATCCTGGATAAATTTTTCAAAGAACAAAACCTGAGTGTAGAGATTGAAGAAATTGGCGGAAGCGTTGAAATTGCTCCGGGTATTGGCCTGGCAAACGCCATCTTCGATATTGTAAGCTCCGGAAGCACATTGCTGATGAATGGTTTAAAAGAAGTTGAGGTGGTTTTCAAAAGCGAAGCCGTTTTAATTAGTTCTCCCTCGCTGAATGAAACCAAACAGGCGATACTTGAAAAATTACTTTTCCGGATAAAAGCCGTAAGGAATTCATCGGAAAATAAATACATATTGCTGAATGCACCTAACGATGCTATATCAAAAATTTCAGCCATTTTACCAGGCATGAAAAGCCCGACTGTTATGCCTCTTGCAGAAGAAGGATGGAGCAGTGTTCATTCTGTTGTAAAAGAAGATGACTTCTGGGATATTATCGACCGGCTTAAAGCTTTGGGTGCCCAGGGAATACTGGTGATTCCGATTGAAAAGATGGTTCTGTGAAAGGTTGGAAGACGGAAGACGGAAGACCGGAGACGGAAGACCGGAGTATTGCTTTCCTTATTAAAAATATGACAAGCCAAAAGGTAAAAAAATAGACTATGAATAAGATTTTAAATCCTGAAAGAAAAGACTGGCTTAAGTTAACTGAGCGCCCAACAGCCGAAGTTGCAGATATTTACAAGTTAGTCGATCGGATTTTTGCTGAAATAAAAAAGGATGGCGATAACGCCGTGAAGAAATACAGCCAGCTCTATGACAAAGCGGAAATGGTAGATTTTTTTGTTAAAGAAAAAACAATTGCAGATGCTTCCGCAAAACTCTCAGAAGAACTGAAAGAAGCTATACAACTGGCAAAAAGCAATATTGAAAAATTCCATGCTTCACAAATTGATCAGCCAAAAGTAATTGAAACCACTCCGGGAGTGAGTTGCTGGCGCGAAAGCAGGGCAATTGAAAAAGTGGGAATTTATATTCCGGGAGGCACTGCGCCTTTGTTTTCAACAGTTTTAATGCTGGGAATTCCGGCAAAACTGGCTGGTTGCAAAGAGATTATTTTATGCACACCCCCGGATGAAAACGGGGAAATAAATCCTGCCATTTTATTTACCGCAGGCCTTGTTGGAATAACAAAAATATACGCCGTTGGCGGAATCCAAGCCATCGGCGCAATGACATTTGGAACAGAAAGCATTCCGAAAGTGGATAAACTCTTCGGGCCCGGAAACCAATACGTAATGGCTGCCAAACAAATGACCCAGCAGTTTGGTGTCGCCATCGATATGCCGGCCGGACCAAGCGAGGTGCTTATTATTGCTGATAAATCATGTAATCCTTCGTTTGTGGCAGCCGATCTGCTTTCACAAGCCGAGCACGGACCGGATAGCCAGGTAATTCTGCTTTCGGATGAGGAATCGGTTGTTGACCGGGTTTTAAAAGAACTTTCAAAACAAGTCGAAATCCTTCCACGTAAAGAAATCGCTCAGTTGGCATTACTAAACAGCAAAGCAATTGTTTTATCCTCACTAAATGAATGCCTTGATTTTAGTAATATTTACGCTCCAGAGCATTTGATACTGGCAACCGAAAAAGCGAATGAACTAACGCCTGCAATAATCAATGCTGGTTCCGTATTCCTTGGAAACTACAGCTGCGAAAGCGCCGGCGATTATGCCAGCGGCACCAACCACACACTGCCAACCAATGGTTATGCCCGAAGTTACAGCGGAGTTTCGCTGGATAGTTTTGTGAAGAACATCACTTTCCAGGAACTTACAAAAGAAGGAATCCTGAATATCGGCCCTGCTATCGAACTGATGGCAGAAGCCGAACAATTGTTTGCACACAAAAATGCAGTTTCCCTGCGTCTTAACAACTGAACCTATGTTTGAACTCGAAAAATGGATACGGCCAAATGTTTTAACGCTGAAACCATACTCCAGCGCCAGAGATGAGTTTTCGGGAAGTAAAGGAGTATTTCTTGATGCAAATGAAAACCCTTTTGGCGAATTGAACCGCTATCCCGATCCGCATCAGAAAGAGCTAAAGAAAAAACTGGCCGAACTAAAGTCCATTCGGGTTGACAATATTTTTATCGGTAACGGCAGCGACGAAGCGATTGACATTGCTTTCCGCATTTTCTGCAATCCTGGCAAAGATAAAGTGCTGACCTTCACTCCTACTTATGGAATGTATGAAGTTTCGGCCGAAATAAATGATGTGGAACTGATTAAAATTCCCTTAAATGAAGCATTTCAGATTGATTTTGACACACTGGAGAATTACCTTGATGATAATTCGATAAAGATGATTTTCATCTGTTCACCCAATAATCCTACTGGAAATAGCATTGAAAACATTGACCGTTTGCTTCAGAAATTTAAAGGAATTGTGGTGGTAGACGAAGCGTATAATGATTTCAGCTCAAAAGATTCTTTTCTCAAAAAGATCAGCAATTATCCTAATCTGATAGTACTGCAAACATTCAGCAAAGCATGGGGACTGGCAGCGGCGAGAGTTGGAATTGCTTATTCGGGTTTTGAAATCATCTCGTATTTCAACAAAGTAAAACCTCCCTATAACGTAAGCGAACTGAACCAAAAAGCAGCTTTAAAGGCATTAGGAAATCCTGCTGAATTTGAAAATCGGAAACAAATAATCCTCAAGCAGAAAAAATGGCTCGAAAATCAATTACCAAATATAGCTTCCGTAATAAAAATCTACCCTTCGGATGCCAATTTCCTGCTGGTTGAGTTGACCGATGCAAACAAGGTTTATAATGAATTGGTTAATCAAAAAGTGATAACCCGAAACAGGAACAGTTTGGTTAAAAACTGCATCCGGATTACTGTTGGAAGCCCGGCAGAAAATCAGAAACTTATTGATGCATTTAAAAGAATTGTGCTATGAAAAAAATCCTATTTATTGACAGAGATGGAACGCTGGTAATAGAACCGCCGGTTGACTTACAGCTCGACAGCCTTGAGAAACTGGAGTTTTACCCGGGAGTTTTTCAATACCTTTCCAGGATTACGAAAGAAACAGATTACATTCTGGTGATGGTTACCAACCAGGATGGATTGGGAACCGATTCATTTCCGGAAGAAACGTTCTGGCCTGCGCAAAATAAAATCATCCGGGCATTTAAAAACGAAGACGTTGAGTTTGCCGAAATCCTGATCGATAAATCATTCCCGATCGAAAACCTGTCCACCCGCAAACCCGGCACAGCCATGCTTACTCATTATACGAAAGGTGATTACGACCTGGCAAATTCCTTTGTAATCGGCGACCGGCATACTGATGTGAATTTAGCTGAAAACCTGGGTTGTAAAGCTATTTATATGGGCTCGGAGCAAGTTGGTGAAACAGCTTTAACTACACAAAACTGGTCGGATATTTACCAATTCCTTACTTCCGCACCCCGCAAAGCAACCGTTATCCGTACAACTTCGGAAACCGGCATTGAAATAGCGCTCAACCTCGATGGCTCAGGAAAAAGCTCCATTTCTACCGGCCTTGGATTCTTCGACCATATGCTGGAGCAAATTGCCAAACATGGAATGATGGATCTCGAAATCCGGGTAAACGGAGATCTGTATATTGACGAACACCATACTATTGAAGATGTTGCCATTACCCTCGGCGAAGCATTTGCCAATGCCTTGGGGAGCAAAAAAGGGACTGAGCGGTACGGTTTTCTGTTGCCAATGGATGATTGCCTGGCTCAAGTTGCCATCGATTTTGGCGGAAGACCCTGGCTGGTTTGGGATGCACAGTTTAAACGCGAAAAAATTGGCGAAATGCCCACCGAAATGTTTATGCACTTTTTTAAATCGTTCAGCGATAATGCCCGTTGCAACCTGAATATTAAAGCTAAAGGCGAAAACGAACACCACAAGATAGAATCCATTTTCAAAGCATTTGCCAAAGCGATAAAAATGGCAGTGAGTAAAACAAACGGATTCTCAATTCCAAGTACGAAAGGTACCTTATGATCGCAATTATAAAATATAATGCCGGCAATATACGGTCGGTTGAGAATGCTTTAACACGATTGGGTTACAACAGCATTATTACTGATAATGCAGATGAAATCAGAAATGCCGGAAAAGTTATTTTTCCGGGCGTGGGCGAGGCAGGTTCGGCAATGAATTATTTGAAAGAGCGTGGCCTCGATATTTTGATAAAATCACTGAAACAACCGGTTCTGGGTATTTGCCTCGGTCAGCAGCTTATGTGTGCGCATTCGGAAGAAGCGGATACGGCATGCCTGGGAATTTTCGGTGCAACGGTTAAGAAATTCCCGCCACTGGAACTGGTTCCTCATATGGGCTGGAACAATATGCTGAACTTGAAAGGAAGCCTTTTTGAGGGAATCGAAACTAGCGACAATGTATATTTTGTCCACAGTTATTACGCTGAAATCTGTGATGAAACTATTGCCACGTGCGATTACATCCTTCCGTTCAGCGCAGCCATGCATAAAGGAAATTTCTACGCAACCCAGTTCCATCCCGAAAAATCCGCAGGTGTTGGGGAGAAAATTTTACAAAACTTTTTAGCTTTATGAGAATAATTCCGGCAATCGATATTATAAACGGGAAATGCGTCCGGCTGACCAAAGGCGATTATTCGACCCAAAAAATTTATAATGAAAACCCTTTGGAAGTCGCCAGGGATTTTGAAGCAAATGGCATAGAATTCCTGCACCTGGTTGACCTGGATGGTGCCAAATCGAAACACATTGTAAATCACAAGGTTTTGTATGATATCTGTTCAAAAACAAGCCTGAAAGTTGATTTTGGCGGTGGCCTGAAAAGTAATGAAGATCTGAAAATTGCTTTCGAAAACGGAGCTTCGCAAATTACCGGCGGAAGCATTGCTATTCAAAATCCGGCTTTGTTTGCCGAATGGCTGAAGGTTTTTGGCTATGATAAAATCATTTTAGGCGCCGATTGCAGTAACCGAAAAATTTCGATACAAGGATGGCTCGAGAATTCGGATCTGGATGTTGTCGATTTTATTAAAGATTTTGAAACCAAAGGAATAAAGTATGTGATATGCACTGATATAGCAAAAGACGGCATGATGCAGGGAACTTCCAACGAATTATACTCTGAAATCCTTGCAACATCCATCATCCGGCTTATTGCCAGCGGAGGTGTTTCATCCATTCAGGATTTGGTAGTATTAAAAGAAATCGGTTGTGAAGGAGCCATTATCGGGAAAGCAATTTATGAAGGCAGGATTACACTCAACGAATTACAGAAACTATGTTAAAAAAGAGAATAATTCCCTGCCTCGATATCCGCGACGGGCGAACTGTAAAAGGCGTCAATTTCGTTGATATTATTGATGCCGGCGACCCGGTTGAACTCGCCAGACGCTATATGTTGGAAGGCGCTGACGAACTTGTTTTCCTTGATATAACAGCTACTGTCGAAAAACGAAAAACATTATCGGAACTTGTCGAACGGATTGCCCGGGAAATCAATATTCCGTTTACCGTCGGCGGCGGCATTAATTCTATTGAAGATGTTTCGGCCATCATAAAAGCCGGTGCTGATAAGGTTAGCGTAAATTCATCTGCCGTTAAACGCCCTGAACTGATCACAGAAATTGCACAGGAATTTGGCAGTCAGTGTGTGGTGGTGGCCATTGATACCAGGTTTGTAGAAAACGAATGGATCGTTTTTGTAAATGGAGGCAGGACCGAAACTACGCTAAAAACATTGGACTGGGCCAAGCAAGTTGAAAAACTTGGTGCCGGCGAAATCCTTTTAACCTCTATGAATCACGATGGAACCAAATCCGGTTTTTCAATTGATATAACCGCCAAAGTCAGCTATTTGCTGAATATCCCGGTAATAGCTTCCGGAGGCGCAGGCGTAAAAGTACATTTCAAGGAGGTTTTTGAACAAACAAAAGCAAGTGGTGCCCTGGCAGCCAGCATTTTTCACTTTAATGAAATTCCTATACAGGACCTGAAAAACTATTTGAAAACAGAAAAAATTCCAATACGATGATTATAGATTTTGATAAATCCGGCGGACTTGTCCCGGTTGTGATACAAAATTATTTATCCCTGCAGGTGCTCATGCTGGGATATATGAATAAAGAGGCATTTGACAAAACACAGCAGGAAGGCAAGGTTACCTTCTTCAGCCGAAGCAAAAACAGGCTTTGGACCAAAGGCGAAACTTCTGGGAATTACCTTATCGTAAAAGATATCATGGTGGATTGCGATAATGACACCATCCTGATTAAAGCCGAACAACAAGGTCCAACCTGCCACACTGGTTCCACATCGTGTTTTAGTGAAGAACCCGCCAAAGGATTCCTTTATGAGCTCCAACAAACTATTGCACAGCGAATTGATGATAATGATCAGAATTCTTATACAAACAAACTCTTCAGGCGTGGAATCAACAAAATAGCCCAAAAAGTTGGCGAAGAAGCAGTGGAACTGATTATTGAGGCAAAAGATAATAACGACGAACTTTTTAAAAACGAAGCAGCCGATTTGCTTTACCACTTCCTGATTTTGCTGAAAGCTAAAAATACAACGCTCGAAGAAATTGAGCTGACTTTAAAAGGCAGATCCCGGTAATTCGATGGCGGCGTCTTCTTTCATACGCGTTCCGGTTAAATCCAGCTTATTCCGTTTTATTAGGTGATGCTTTCTCTCTCTAACTGTAGCCGGTTTGATGAAGGACTTTACAGTATTGAATTGGAAACCAGGTACTGAAATTCCAGCAATCAGGTAATCGGTATCAGATAAGGATAATAAAAAGATAACAAAACAATAACAAATGGAAAAACCGGTAATAAAATTAGTTTAGTAAAAATCCGTATTTTTGCACCTCACATTTATACCAATGCTCAACGCTCCTCTTATTTCTAATACTCACAGCAACACACTGATGTGTTGTACCTGTTGTATTTAATATACTGAGAGCCGGCTAACAAAGATTTTCACTCAATGAAACGGCTCTCTGTAAAAAGGGAGCCTTTTTATTTACTTTCATAGAAATTCAAACAATGAGAAGTCAATTCCAAGTCAACATTCAAGCAGCAAGTTGCCTCACAGCATGTTGCTGTTGCTGTTTTTGCGCCATGCGAAAGCGGTCTGGTGATACTGTTCCTGTTTGAAAGATAAATCAATAGGTATACTATTAAAAGCCCTTCCGCAGATTGTGAAAGGGCTTTTTGCATTCAAAACAGTAAATTAAAAATTAATTCTCACTTCAAAAAACAAGAAAAATGGCTTACCGTATTTTTGAGCATAACGCAAAATCATTAAACATCTCTTTCGAAAGGAAATTATTGTCGGCCTGGACTGATGAAATCTTCGAATGGCTCTTTTGCATTCATCCGGATTATGAAAATGTTGATGTTTTCCTCGCGAAAGAAAAGGAGCTTCAACTCAGTTTGATTCGGTTTATAGAGCAGACCAACCCGATAAATATACATTCAAAAACCTGTACAGATTCATTTTTCAAACAACTTCCTGTGATTCATGAACTGCTCAAAGGCGACCTCGAAACCTTTTATAATTCCGATCCTGCTGCCCGTTCAGTGGAAGAGGTTCTATTGGCTTACCCAGGTTTTTTTGCTGTATCCGTTTACAGGCTGGCTCACGAACTGTGGCTTTCAGAAGTTCCTGTGCTTCCCCGTCTTCTGTCAGAACATGCGCATAGTGTAACAGGCATTGATATTCACCCAGGAGCAACAATTGGCAAAAAGTTCCTGATTGATCACGGCACCGGAGTAGTAATTGGCGAAACAAGCCATATAGGCGACGAAGTAAAAATATACCAGGGCGTTACTCTTGGCGCTTTAAGCGTGAGCCGCGAGAGTGCTTCCACCAAACGCCATCCTACCATTGGAAACAGGGTGGTAATTTATGCCAACGCAACCATTTTAGGCGGCAATACAGTTATTGGCGACGACTCTGTAATTGGGGGCAATGTCTGGATTACCCAATCCATTCCATCATACTCACTCGTATTTCACAAGAGCGAGATCATTATAAAAGATAATTCAACTTTTCCTGAACCGTTAAATTTTGTAATTTAAATAAAATAGTGGTTCTACCATTAATGGAATGGAATTGGTTTTTAATGGTCCGAAGTCAGGAGACCGAAGTACATGCTAACCCCAAACTAACTTTCTATCCGTGGAAAATAAGTTGCTTACTATTAATCGTCTTACAATGAAATACTAATCAAGAAAAAAATAGTTTCCCGGAGTTCTTCTGACTTCCGTCTTCCGACTTCCGACAATTTGAATTAACACATTAAATTAACACTAAACCCAAATTAATAACCCATGAAAGCAAATACCATTTTAGAAACCATCGGCAATACACCGCATCTGAGAATCAATAAACTATTTGGATCAGAGCACGAAGTGTGGATAAAGCTGGAAAAGAACAGTCCGGGCAATAGCATTAAAGATCGTATTGCACTGGCAATGATCGAAGATGCCGAGCGAAAAGGGATCCTGACAAGGGATAGCATAATTATTGAGCCAACATCAGGAAATACCGGTATTGGCCTGGCCTTGGTTGCGGCAATAAAAGGCTACAGGATATTTCTGGTAATGCCTGAATCCATGTCAGTCGAAAGGAGGAAGATCATGGAAGCATATGGTGCCGGCCTAGTACTTACTCCCCGCGAAAAAGGAATGAAAGGTGCCATTGAACGTGCCCGCGAACTGCTTAACGAAATCCCTGATTCGTGGATGCCTATGCAGTTTGATAATCCGGCCAATCCTGAGATTCACTTTAATACGACAGCGCAGGAAATCATTGCCGATTTCCCTGGCGGATTCGACTATCTGATCACCGGAGTAGGTACAGGCGGACATATTACCGGCGTTGCGAAAGCTTTGAAAGCTAAATTCCCCAACCTTAAAGTGTTTGCTGTTGAGCCGGAACTTTCGCCTGTTTTGAGCGGTGGTTCACCAGGACCACATCCTTTGCAGGGTATTGGCGCCGGGTTTGTGCCTTCGGTTCTCGACATAGGGCTACTCGATGGCATAATTCAGGTAAGCAAGGACGAAGCTTTTTCTTATTCCCAGCGCGCCGCCAAAGAGGAGGGATTATTTATCGGTGTTTCGACAGGGGCTTCTTTAGCCGCTGTAAACAAGAAACTTACTGATATAAAACCAGGATCGAAAATCCTGACTTTCGCTTATGATACGGGCGAAAGATACCTTTCGGTTGAAGGGTTGTTTTAATCAAAATTGCCTTACACAATATAAACTGGCTACCAGGTTTTGCGCCGGAACGCTATTTCCGGATATAAACCATGGGTAGTCAAGTTTAAGAATTTTGAAAAATGAGGTTTCTGAAGCTGAAAATGGAACAAAGTTTTTACACGGTTCTAAAAACGTTAAACCATGTTTTTTCCTTTCGGCAGCAGGTATTGTTACTTTAGTTGTCGTGTTTGATTACTTTCTACTCAACCACTGATGCCTCAGCTGCCTGCAATACTTCTTTGGTATCCACATCATAAACAAAAGCAATTACATGGCAGTTTTCGGGAACTATGGTATTCATGTTAAAACTTTCGAATTTCATTGGATATGATTTCACAACCGGGTCCGCTGATGTATTTTCCTTCAGCAGTACAGGTGTTCCCCATGTGCCGTTTACTGCGCCACGCATCACGTGCATATGGTTATAATCCAGTATATCGGGTGTTGGGCCTATGGCTGCGTTATTGTTTTTCTGCGCCTGTACAATATTGTCCTCAATAACAAGGAGTATAAGGTTGAGCGATCGCCCTGAAATGGGTTGCAGGAAACTTGTTTTGGCATGAATGCACAGTTTATCCTCTGCAGCATTGTATTCGGTAATAAGCTGTAAATCCATCAAAGGCGCCTCGGCTATCGTGTTTTTTACTGCATTGGCCCAGGCTCCCGGAGGTAAAACCTGTTGATTAGCCGGATATCCTTTACGATTTACCATTCCATTAGGGTTTCCTAAAGCTCCCACTTTAAAGAAATCGTCCCATGCCGTTCCTGCCTCTGTGCGGAAATCGTATCCCCAGATTGTTCCAATTTCGGAAGTTTTAATTTCGGCAAAATAACCTGCGTGTACGGCCATTACAACCAGCGAATCCTCATACTTCTCCTTCAAATCACGGGCTGTAATAGCTGCTCCGGGACAATTCACGCATTTACGTCCTGTATAGTCCTCGAGAAGCGCACGTTTGTAATGTGCGGTTACAACAGGAAATTCTGGTACAGGACAAGCTGATGTATCAATAGGTTTATTATGAATAACATAAGGTTCATCAATTTTATCGCACGAAGCAATTATAAATGAAACACTTACTGCAAGTATGGCTGATTTTAGATAATTTAATCTTGTCATGATGTTACTTTTTTAAAAACTTGTTGTAAGCGAAAGTGTAAAGCCATTGGATGCCGGAACATTGCGGCAAACGCCTCCCACACACACAATTCCTTCGCGTTGTTTGCCATAGGATAGCTGTATCCGGTTGGCGTCGTTGTTATAAGCCACAGCTACCAGTGGGTAATGAAAACGTCTTTCGGTATCCTCGTTGCCATAATTCCACTGATCGGCAACACTTACAAACCATTTGGGAGCAACAGTGTATTCAAGCAATCCCATAAACCAGTCGCCTTCATCTTCTTTTGTAATCAGAGCCTGGGTTTCGAGACGTATAGCTTTGGTCGGGGTGATTTTATAAGTAATATCAGCAACAAAAATATCGGCATAAACCAACGGTTCACCGGTATGTCCTTCAATTACATCAATGTTGTACTCCTCATAAACATAAGTGAACAATAGTTTGAATCCGTTATTGAATTTATGTCCGATTTCAATATTAAAATCGCGGAAATATTTTACATCTCCTATTTTTAAAAACGGTGATGTATATCCGAGTGTCCCCGATTCGTCCAATAAAGTTGAATCATTGACCCTATCCTTTACAATTGAATTGATTCCTGAAAAGTTTATGCTAATATCTGTACCGTATTTCCCTCCAAGAATAGTATTCTTTTTGATTTTGTAATTAACCTGCGCCTCAAGACCCATTTCGTTATTAGGCTGCGTAGCGTAAGGGTAAACTGCTGCAAGCGTATAGGTATGCTGTTTTGTAATAGCAGGCAGATAATTGATATCCAGCACACTGCCATTTTCTGTACGTTTCGATTTGTAATTCATATTATCCAGCCGCTTGGCCTGAACAATAATTCCAAGTCCTTTCTGGTTGTAGGATGCAGTTAAAAGCAACGATTCACCTTTTTTATAAATAAAATTATTCATAGCGTTGGGGTCGTTCATTTTTTGAGCGTATTCGGCATTCAGACCAAAATTTCCGTAGCCAATATTTATCCTTCCTGATCCTGCAGCTACATTGAGTGGCAGAATAAGTTTCTCCTGATTTCCGTTGTAAATTTCCTCGTCAGCCTGGTATTTGCTAACAAAACTTCCACCTACCTGCAGGCGTAGTTTGCTGTCCTCAAGGGATGCAACGAGGTCGTTAATATTAAATTCGGCATCACCTCCGCGGACAATCCCGGGACCTTTATCCCAGAAATAGCGCTGTGTTCCATAAATCCCTTTAAATTCGATACCTTTTACAGGATTGAATTTTACCCTGATACCATTCAGCGAATTATCATAACCCAGGTTGTGTTCCTCGTAAGTGCGAAAAATAGTTCCGTTACCAAATTGTTCATAAATATGACCGGCTGTAACCTGAAACTGACCGGTTTTATAATCGACAAACCAGTAAGGGATTCCTGTTCCTTTGTAGCGCGGGTCGTAGCCGTTTATTGGGTTGAGATACGTTTCGTAACGAAGGCCGGCATTAAAATTACCCGACGAATAAGTAATGTTGCTCCAGCTGTTCATCAGCATTTTTTCGGGTACTCCATTTGCGCCAATGGCTGAATCGACTTTGTAATATTGAGCATCCATCTGGAAATTCCCGTTTACCTGGCTTCCAAGCGAATTATTTTGTGCCGAAAGAAGATTTGGAATAAAAAACATAATCACAACCAGTACAGTTGTGTAAGCAAAAAATTGTGTTTTCAAAATGACAGGGTTTTGATTTGTGGATGAGCAAAATGATTGGCAAATCTACATATTTCTTACGAAAAAAAAACCTCCGGATAAAAATGCAATACATTGATTACATGTTTTTTCCGGAGGAAAATTGATTTGTGGTTTAAATGTTGTTATTTGCAATGATCCGGCAAGTAAAGGCTTAGTGCGAAATGGGCTCGCCGGCATTAAGTTTGCGTACAACATTTATAAGATCAAGTTCAGCGCCTTCGCTGAAACTGGTGTGCTGCCATACGATTTCACCCTTGCCATTTACAACAAAAGTATGAGGAACCGCATTTACATTCATAGCACGTTTGAAATCAGCATTTTGATCGAGTAAAATTTCATACTCCCAGCTCTTGCCGTTTACAAGTGTTTTTACCTGTGCCGTCGAACGCGAATCATCAATAGAAACGGCATAAAGCTTTACACCTGTTTCTTCCTGCCATTCTTCGTACACATCGGCAATGGTAGTAAGTTCCTTTATACATGGCTTGCACCAGGTTGCCCAGAAACTGATAATCATTGGTTTGCCATCATTATACAGTTTTTCGGTATTGATTTTAGCACCTTTCATATCCGTAACGGTAACATTTGGAAGTTTGAAAAGTACTTTGTCGGCAATGGGTTCCTGAGCCAGTAATGTAGTTCCTATAAAGAGAAGTAAAGCAGCAAAAAAGATATTTTTCATGATACAGGTTTGATTTGAGGTTTGCAGTTTTATTTTTACTAAGGATAATGAATTTCGAGAATTTTGGTTTCCATTAGAGGGACAATCCGGATTTTTTCCATGATGGCAGGTATCAGAATCACTTCTCCTGCTTGCAGGTTTTCGAAACCGCCTTCGTACTCGATAGTACATTTTCCTTCGGCACACTGCAGGATCACAAATGAATCGATTCCGCTGTAATCCTTAACAACAGGTATGCCAAAATGAATAAGGCTTGTGTTGAAATAGGTGCTTTCGACAACTGGAATGGTTTTGTTAAATCCAGGCGTGTAATCAGTTCTATAGGTTTCGTGATGTGTAAAATCCAATGCATCAAGTGCCAGTTCGGTATGCAGCTGACGCGGATTTCCCTTGTCATCAACCCTATCGAAATCATAAATGCGGTAAGTAAGATCGCTGGTTTGCTGAATTTCGAAAAGCAATAATCCCGGGCCTAATGCATGAACACGGCCTGCGGGCATGAAATACACATCACCTTTTTTTACCTTCTCATAATTCATGATTTCTTTCAGCGTACCGTTGTTAAGGTTCGAAAGATAGAGTTCCGGGGTCATTTCGCGGTTAAAACCACTTATAAGTTCAGCGCCTGGTTCGGCATCGGCAATGTACCACATTTCGGTTTTACCAAGGTCGTTATGGCGGCTTTCGGCAAGTTTATCATCCGGATGTACCTGTATGGAAAGCCAGTCGCTGGAATTCAGGATTTTTATAAGCAGAGGAAATTTGTTCCCATATTTTTCATACACCGCTTCCCCGACAAGATCGCCCATATAAACTTCAATAAGTTCATCCAGTTGATTTTCAACAAGGAAGCCATTGGCTACTTCGCTTATTTCCTCCCCATAACCTGACAAAACCCATGCTTCGCCACAATTAGGCAGAGGCGAGTAATCCATTCCAAAAACGGTTTTTATTTTATTTCCGCCCCATATTTTTTCCTTGAAAATGGGTTTAAATTTCAGTGGATATAAATCATTCATCTTAACTCTCCAATTCTTTATTTATCAATTCTTTAAACAAATTATTGATTCGGTTTCAGGAATCAAAAGTACAATTTATTTCCTTTTCAGGCAACAAGGGTGTGTTCAATGTGATCCAGGAATTCTGCTGAACCATGAAAAAAGGTAATTTTGCCGTATCAAAGTTTACTTTATGTCTGAACGATCAGAGAAACCAATCCGAAAACCCGACTGGCTTAAGATACAATTGCCGAAAGGCGATAACTACCTGAAGGTAAAAGGGATACTGGAAGAAAAAGGATTGCACACGATTTGTTCGAGCGGCAAATGCCCGAATATGGGCGAATGCTGGAATGCAGGAACAGCTACTTTTATGATCCTGGGCGAAATATGTACGCGGAGTTGTAAATTCTGTGCCACCAAAACAGGGAAGCCTCTTCCTATTGATACAGATGAACCTGAAAAAATAGCTCAATCCATAAAACACCTCAACCTGAAACATGTGGTTATCACTTCCGTTGATCGCGACGATTTACCCGATGGAGGTGCTGCAATATGGGCCGCCACAGTTCGAAAAGTAAAGGAATTGAATCCGGAAACCACTATCGAAACCCTTATACCCGACTTTGGCGGAAATGCTGAACACCTCCAACTCGTAATTGAATCGAAACCTGATATTATTTCGCATAACCTCGAAACCGTTCGGCGGCTGACGCCTCAAATCAGAAGTGCCGCACAATACAACCGCAGCCTCGAAGTACTGAAACAAATAGCAGCTTCCGGACTACGTGCCAAATCAGGCATTATGGTTGGCTTAGGCGAAACCGAAACTGAAGTACTCGAAACCATGGATGACCTGCTAAAAGTAAATTGCAGTATTTTCACCATCGGGCAATACCTGCAGCCAACACAGTTGCATTTGGTGGTTGTGGAATATGTACATCCTGATGTTTTCGAAAAATACCGTATGGCCGGATTGAAAAAAGGTTTCGCATTTGTGGAAAGCAAACCGCTGGTACGAAGCAGTTATCATGCGGAGAAACATGTTTGATTTTACTAATAAATATTAACCACTAAAACACGGAGAACACACAGAACCACTAAGAAGAAACCCTTAGAGGACCTGAGTGAACTTAGTGCCTCAGTGATAAAAAAACAGAATTACATGAATGTTTCCTTTCGCGACCTCGGATTAGTGCCCTACCAGCAAGCCTGGGATTACCAGGAAACACTTCTGGACAAGATCATTACCCAAAAGATTGAAATGGCCAAACAACCAGTCAACCAATTGCTTTTAACTGACAACTATTTGCTTTTCGTCGAACATCCGCATGTTTTCACTCTTGGCAAAAGCGGTTCGGAAGATAACCTTCTTGCAAATGCTATCCAGCTTCAGGCTAAAAATGCCGAATTTATTAATACAAACCGTGGTGGCGATATCACCTATCACGGTCCCGGACAGATTGTAGGTTATCCCATCCTGAATCTCGATTATTTTGCCAGAGGAATAAGAGATTACATAGCAAAACTGGAAGAAGCAATTATTCTTTGTCTGCAACATTTTGGCATTTCAGGCAGTCGCCTCGAATGTGCCACGGGTGTGTGGCTCGATGTTGACATACCCGGGAAGGCGCGAAAAATATGTGCCATAGGCGTTCGTGTAAGCCGTGGAGTAAGCATGCACGGTTTTGCTTTTAATGTAAATACTGATTTATCGTACTTTAGCCTTATCAATCCCTGCGGATTTACCGATAAAAAAGTAACTTCGTTGCAGGCGGAACTTGGAAAAGAAATGGATATGGAAGAAGTGAAAAAAGTGCTGAAAGATAAGATTGCCAACGTTTTTAATATGGAACTTACTAATTTATAGAAATGAAAAAAGCAATAAAATCGATCTGTGTCTTCTGCGGCTCGAGTTCCGGAAGCCGTGAAGAATATTCTGCAAAAGCCCGCGCACTGGGACTTCTTTTTGTTGAAAAAGAAATTACACTCGTTTATGGGGGAAGCAATGTAGGCCTTATGCAGGAGATTGCCGATACCATGATGCAGGCTGGCGGAAAAGTAATCGGAGTAATGCCGCATACCCTCATCGAACGCGAAGTGGCTCACAAAGGCATCACTGAATTTCATGTTGTAAATACCATGGCTGAGCGCAAAGCGATGATGGACCAGCTATCGGATGCATTTATTGCTATGCCCGGCGGTATCGGAACTTTGGATGAACTTTTTGAAGTCATGAGCTGGAACCAGCTGGATCTTATAAACAAGCCGGT
The DNA here is from genome assembly GCA_038249705.1 of Bacteroidales bacterium. Lineage (GTDB taxonomy): Bacteria > Bacteroidota > Bacteroidia > Bacteroidales > UBA4417 > UBA4417. The sequence continues at coordinate 16,886 of JBBSDC010000073.1, forward strand.
AGCGCTATTTAATGTGTTAGGTTACTATGATCATTTGATTACTTTCCTCGATCATTCTGTCGATCAGCGCTTTGTAAAACCCGAACACCGAATAAACCTGATTGCTGAAAGTGACGAAAAAGTTTTACTTGATAAGATTTTCAACTATAAACCGGTTAAAGTGGATGGGGGAAAATGGATTAAGGAGTTGAGGGAGAATAAGTTTTAATAACTTATACCTTCTGCACAATTCAATATCCAGACTATTCATACAATCTGAAACCCCGCTATTTTTCCACACTTTCAATGACAAATATTCCCTACAAGTAACGAAACTTTGGCAGCAATGAAAGACCTGAAATTATTTGAAAATAAAAAAATACTTTCCAATTGGGATGCTGAAAAAGAGAAATGGTATTTTTCCGTTGTAGATATTATCGAAGTATTAACAGATAGTAATAATCCTCAGGTTTATTGGAGGGTTCTTAAGAAGCGACTTCTTGCAGAAGGAAATGAAAGCGTTACAAATTGTAACGCTTTGAAAATGGAAGGCTTTCAGTTGTCCGCAAAAATAGGACAACTGAAAATGCAATCTGAGGATGGCAGGTTCTATAAAACTGATGTTGCTGATACTGAGCAATTATTCCGGTTAATCCAATATAATCAATTCCGTTACATATCAACCAACAAGCAACCTGCAACAAGTAACAGAATTATAACTTTAACTTACAAATCACCATGCTGATCATAGGAATTACCGGAACATTAGGTGCAGGAAAGGGAACCATCGTGGACTACCTGATTCAGGAAAAGGGATTTGTACACTTTTCGGTACGGGGATTTTTGATTGAAGAGATTGAACGACAGGGGTTAGTTGTAAACCGTGACAGTATGGTATTGGTTGCCAATAAATTACGAGCCGACTATTCGCCATCCTATATTATCGATCAGCTTTATAAACAAGCTTTGTTAACCGGTGCAACCTGCATTATCGAAAGTATCCGCACGCCCGGCGAAGTGGATTCGCTGCGCGAAAAAGGAAATTTCCTGCTTCTGGCTGTGGATGCCGATCCGATGTTGCGCTACGACCGAATTGTAATGCGTAACTCCGAAACCGACCGGATTTCATATTCAACATTTATCGAAAACGAGGAACGCGAAATGCAATCAACAGACCCCAATAAGCAGAATATTGGTAAGTGTATTGAGCAGGCTGACCAGATTTTTTATAATAATTCAACGGTTGCCGATTTATACAATCGCCTCGAAAAAAAATTGTCCCAACTGGGAATCTGACTTGCCGGGTTCAAACAGCAAGAACTTTATTCTAAAAATCCACTCGATATGCACCTTTAATCATATCGAATCAATACTTTTGCAAAAAAGAATTTATGAGAGTTCAGTTAGCATCTGCGGGGAAGAGGTTTTTTGTAATTCTGATTCTTTCAATCATTTCTTGTTCATGTTTTAGCCAGAAGAATACGCAAATATCGGGCGACCTGGTTATTTTTCATGCCGGAAGTCTTTCGGTTCCGTTCAAAGAAATGGCTGCTGAGTTTAAAAAGCAATATCCTAACGTCAATTTTTTGATGGAAGCAGCCGGTTCAGTTGCTTCAGCCCGAAAAATCACGGACCTTGATAAGCCCTGTGATATAATGGCTTCAGCCGATTATGCGGTAATTGATAAAATGCTGATTCCCAAATATGCGGACTATAATATTAAATTCGCCAGCAATGAATTATGCGTTGTGTATTCTGTAAAATCACGCTTTTCAAATCAAATAAATGAGAAAAACTGGATGAATATACTGTTAAAGTCAGATGTGGCTTTTGGCCGTTCCGATCCCAACAGCGATCCTTGTGGTTACCGCACTGAAATGATGCTTCAATTAGCTGAAAAGCATTATAAAAAAAATGGTCTTTACAGTAAATTCACTGCTAAAGACAAAGCCTATATGCGTCCGAAAGAAACCGATTTGCTTGCTTTGCTTGAAACCAATACCATTGACTACATTTTTCTGTATCGGAGTGTGGCCGTTCAGCACCAACTGAAATACGTTATTCTGCCTGATGCGATAAACCTGAAAAATCCTTCTTTCGCTGCACAATATGCAACGGCAAAAGTTGATATCAATGGCAGCAAACCTGGCGAAAAACAAACTATGACCGGCGAACCTATGATTTACAGTTTCACCATTTTACGAAACGCTCCCAATAAAGCTGCGGCAATAGCTTTTGCTGAGTTTTTACTGCAAAAAGCAAACGGCCAGGCCATCATGGTACGTAACGGCCAGCCTTCGGTTGTACCAATGAAACTTGCCAATTACGATAAAGTGCCAGCTCAACTGAAACAATTTGTTAAGAAATAGAAATGGACGAAGGCGATTAAAGAACTACGATTTACGAGGTACGAGGTACGAGGTACGATTTTTGATTACTTCCAAAATTTTCAACCACAAACCTAAATTTCTTTGACACTCCTCTCCCTCTCCCTATCTCCCACTCTCCTTGTCTCCCCCTCTCCCCTTTTCCTCGTCATTTCTTTGTTAATCAGAATACAAAATGAATCGTTACTCCCCCTTCCAGCTTACAATAACTTTTGCAGCAGCCCTCATCCTGCTGTTTATAGTTGCGCCATTGGTGGGAATGTTTGTGTCAACCAGTCCATCAGATTTATTTGCTACTGCTAAAGATGTTGAGGTACAGGAAAGCATCAAACTTACAATTTGGGTTTCGTTTGCGGCAACAGTTATTTTTGCACTGGCAGCAATTCCTCTTGCATATCTGCTTGCGCGAAAAGAGTTTCCCCTAAAAAGTATTGTTTCCGGAATCATCGATTTACCGGTTGTAATTCCACATTCGGCAGCAGGCATTGCAATACTGGGATTTGTATCACGCGATTCGGTATTAGGACAAATGGGTTCGGCAGTTGGGCTGAATTTTGTTGGCCATCCGGCAGGGATAGCGATTGCCATGGCATTTGTGAGCCTGCCTTTCCTGATAAATGCTGCCCGCGATGG
>JBBSDC010000074.1:0-19822 GCA_038249705.1 Bacteroidales bacterium
CGGGATCAAGTACACGTTGATTAAATGGTTCTATATAACTGGCAAGTCTCTTGGCTAAAAATACAGATAACTCCTCTGGAGTAAAGGTAGCTCCTGTATTTTTTATTTGTTCTTTAGTTGCCATTTAACAAATTATGTAAATAGCAAAGATACTTAAAATCATCAAAATAATAGTTTGCTTGTATAAATATTTATGAACATCGAGCCTAAAACGTGTTTCTTAACATCAAATTTAAGTTACATCACCATACTTATTTGTTTACAAACACTATCTTTTGCACTTTTTTGGGCTAGGGAAGCATCTGGCAGAATTTGTAAAAGAGCAAAGAAGGGAAGTAAATCTCACCCTGGAGCAATTTGCTGAGAGGGAAGGAGTTGCATTAACCGTAATACGCAAGATAGAGCAAACAAATCTGGAAATGGAGAAAGTAAACCTTGTGCTTAGTATATTTGGCCACGAATTGGCACCGGTAAATAGCAAAGAACCCGTTGAATGAGAAAATGTAACGTAAATTATAAAGAATGTTTACAAACGCAATAGTCCGCCGTCCCTGTGCCGAAATGTTAGAAAGGGCATTGCATCTTACATTGAATAAAAAATAATTTCAAACAGATGAAAGATTTATTTGGTCAAGCTTTATTAGATTATCAAAACGGAAAGTATACTGAAGACATTATTACGTCTACAAATATTTCTGATGACGATAAGTTGCCTCTTCCTTATTTATTCAGAGATTTTAAAGACATGCCAAAACTCGAGCAAAAAGCATTACAATTAGCGAAAGGCTCTATTCTCGATGTTGGTTGTGGCGCCGGGAATCATAGTTTGTATTTACAAAGTAAAAATCTTGAAGTTAAAGGGATTGATATTTCTAAAGGTGCTGTTGAAGTATCAAAAATCCGTGGTGTTAAAAAAGCTGAAATTAAAAATCTGCTTGATGAAACAGATCCTTTTGATACCATTCTGTTATTGATGAATGGCACGGGTATTTTTCAGGAATTATCACAAGTTTCTAACTATCTGAAACATTTAAAAAGTCTGTTGAAACCTAACGGACAGATTTTAATTGATTCTTCTGATATTAAATATATGTACGAAGATGAAGATGATGGTTTTTGGCTGGATGCACATTCCAATTATTATGGCGAACTGGATTATTATTTATCCTATAAAGGAAAGAAAGAAACTCCTATGAAATGGTTGTACTTAGATTTTGACACCTTAAAATTGGCTTGCGAGACAGTAGGACTAAAATGTGAATTGGTTTTAGAAGGTGCCCATTTTGATTATCTGGCACAACTTTCGTTGTAAAATTCAACCAATTCCCTCGCTGGCGCGCGTTTCTAACGCGTGACGGTGCAATACCCGGGTTTGCGAATTAATTTCAGGCCCAAGCCAATAAGAATAAACCATACTTTGAAATACCGGGCGAACACATTAAAACATGCACCCGAATCAGCAGAACTTTGAAAGCAAAGCCGTCTCTGCGATGAGGAACTACGAAGCAGGAACGCCGAAGGCATTGAACCCTTGAACTTTTTTAAACCACTAAACCACTAAGTCCACTATGAGACACTAAGCCCTCAGTAACAATTGTATGAACAACACATGATTATTAAATGACAATAATTAACTTTTAGGGTTTTCCTTCACCGCCTTCTGCCCCCCAATCGCCAGTATCAATCCCAAAGCAATACCCAATAAAGCCGCAAACAGCACCCTGAATTCTGCCGGTAGCAGAAACGTAATTGTATGAGCGGGAATCCAGAAAAATGGAATAGTCTTTTTAAAAATAAAATTCCACATCACATCCCAGTTCATATTTCTGAGTATAGAAGCAAACGGAATAGGGGAGAAGAACCCTGCCAAAGTGCCGCCAGTTTTTATGATATGAGTATCCGTTATTTTATGAAAAGTCATCATCACAGGAGCGAAGATCAGGTTCATAGTGGCTGAAATGGTAAACGCATCAAGCAATTTTAAACCTGAGAAACTTCCGGCCATTGCAAGCGGCGCATCTTTCAAACCCATATATGTCAGAAACGCCGGAGCTCCAGTGGCAAAAATATTGAATGCCAGGTTGATAGCCAGCCCGAGAAATCCCCAGACAATCATTCGCAGAACAAGTCCGAAACCTGGTTCATTATAATTACCTGTTTTGATTCTGAGCGCAATTACTTCGCCGAGTGTTGCCAGCAAAGCAAATTTTAAAAAGCTCATGATCATTCCGTGTTCCTTGTTTAGCAGCATGTACCAATCAGTAACACGAGGAATAAAAACGAATATTGCTGTAACTGCCAGTATACAAACTAAAAAGATGAAGTCACTTTTTTTTAACGGCATAGTAATTTTCTGTTTTTGTCAATTTTTTAGATTTTTCTTGAAGATAAAAGTCCGAAGCCCGCGATCTGCAATCTGCAATCCGCACTCCGCAATCCGACATCCGCAATTCTTTTATCTATTTCTCAATCCTAATCCTGGCATCCACCGCTTTCAGCGTTTTCATATTACCCATCAACGGGTTGATATCCATTTCGGATATTTCAGGAGCGGCAAGGCAAAGAGCCGAAACTCGGGTAATGACTTCGGCAAAAAGGTCTTCGTTCAGTCCTTCCTGTCCACGCACACCTTGTATGATTTTGTAGCTTTTCAGGCGGGAAATCATCTCTGATGCTTCTTCTTTCGAAACAGGTGCCAGCGAGGATTGAACATCTTTCAAAACTTCAATATAAATTCCGCCCAATCCGCATAAAACCATATGTCCGAATTTTGGCTCCTGCTTGGCACCAATATACACGGAATGCCCGCTGAGCATAGGTTGTATTAAAATGGCCGTTGTATCCTTTATTTGAATCATCCTGTCGAATTCATCTGCCACCTGGTCAAAGTCCTTAACATTGAGCACTACACCTCCAACATCGGATTTATGAACCGGGCCAACAACTTTCATAACCACTGGCAATCCTAGTTCCGAAGCTGCTTTAATAGCTGATTCTTTATCTGTTACCACAGCCTCGCCAGCTCTTGGTATTCCGGCTGCATCGAATAATTCCTGAACTTTTTCGGGGTGAAGATACCCGTTTTCGGCCTGGTTAATGATAGCGCGGATTGATTTTAAATCGACTTCAGGCTGAGCAATAATTTCAGGTGCCGGAGCAGGAGTATTATAAACTTTACAGAGTGCATTTCCAAAATTTACTTCATCAGGAAAATTGATGCGCCCCAATCCGATAAAATACTCAATTTCATTTTTTACATTAATTATTGATGGAAGCACAGGATAAATCGGCTTGCTGCACGAATTCATTTTTTCGTTGAGTAACTTATACACATCATACACTTCGAAAAGGCCGGGACTTCCGAAAATCACTGCCATTCCGTCAATATTTTTGAAATCATTTTCGCAGGCATCAATAATAAATCCTAATTGTTCAGCAGTTCCTGTTGCCAGGAAATCGATTGGATTTGCAACCGAAGAACCAGGGAAAAGTTTTGTAAGTAGTTCAGCATGTTCGAGATGCGGAATTTCGAGTCCTCCCTCGGATAATGCATCTGTTAGCATTACAGCAGGTCCTCCGGCATGTGTAATAATAGCTATATTTTTACCTTTCAATGGTTTATGCATAAAAATGCTGGCAACTGTTGCAAGTTCTTCGCGGCTGTGGCAACGAACAATTCCGGCTTTGCGGAAAAGAGATTCAACAGCTACATCAGGGCTTGCCAAGGCGCCTGTATGCGATGAAGCTGCGCGGCTTCCTGCTGCCGAACTTCCTGATTTTATGGCTGCTATGCTGCAACCTTTTCGGATCAGCGACGAAGCATGTTTCAGCAGCATATCCGGTTTGTTTACACTTTCGATGTACAGCAGTTTTACCCGCGAACTGGTTTCAGGATCAAAATGCTCATCGAGGTATTTTAAAACATCTTCCACGCCTAACTGTGCGCTGTTTCCAACCGAATAAACACTCGAAAATGTTAGTCCTTTAGGAATGGAAGCTTCCATAATAAATACTGCAGTAGCGCCTGAACCCGAAATGAAATCAACGCCTTTAGGATCGAGTTTCGGAATAGGCGTAGTGAAAACCGATGTGTGATGGTGGTTCATCATACCAATACAATTCGGACCAATAAGGCATGCATTGTATTGATTTACGGTGGCAACTATTTTTTCTTCCAATACAGCACCTTCTTCACTTTCCTCGTGAAAACCGGCTGAAAGAATAATGAAAGCAAGTGTTTGTTTATCACGGGCCAGTTTTTCGACAGTATCAGGACAGTATTTTGCGGCAATTGCAAGTATTGCCAGATCACACTGAGGCAATTCATCCACACTTTTATAACACTTTAGTCCTTGGATTACTTCTTCTTTCGGGTTTACAACGTATAGTTTTCCGGCAAAATGATTATCAATCTGGTTTTTCAATACTTTTCCGCCTGGTTTGGTTACATCGTTCGATCCGCCAACAATTACTATACTGGCCGGATTAATCAGTTGCTTGGTTATCATAAAAATAGCAGGTTTTCAGAAGATAAATGAAGAGTTCTTCAAAAGCTGAGTAGCTTCCGAATTTGAGGCGAAAGTACAAAAAGAGATGGAAAGGAGAAAAATGAAATGCGTATGAAGTTCACTAAAGTTGAAAATGTAACTTCAGCAAGCAGCAAATTGAAATTAGAATGGAAATAATAGTTGAAAACCAACTTTATTTTTTCACAACAAATTTACCAGTCTCAATGCATATTCCCTGCCTGATATGTTGCAAAATATAAATGCCTTCGGTAAGTCGTGAAATATCAATATCCATCAGATAAACCGGATCAACTGTGGGGATGACCATCTTTATTTGGCCAAGGCTGTTTACCAATACCATTTGATCACCTTTTCTGGATTTCTGTTGTAATCGTGCATTCACTATTGCAAAAGCTGGATTAGGCCAGATTTCGATATTTGTCTTTAGATAATGTTTGCTTGCATACTCATGTATACCTGTAATTACCAGCGGTGAAAGAACTGTTGTATCGCTCAGGATGGACATATTGCATAAACTATCGTAAACCATGGCTGCCGGGTTAATTTCAGAATAATAGAGATAGAAATTCGAATTAGTATATTTTTCGAATTTACACATTGCAATGTCATTATCCTCATTCTGATACAATGCAATTACCTTATCATCATAAGTTTTTATAAGTTCAATTGGCAGATTTTTAGAATTGGTTAATGGAATCTCCTGAATCTTTTTCCCTGTGGTATCAGTCAAAACAAGGTAGGATGAATAGATATAAGGAGTATTGAAATTTTCAAATGCAAATCCGGCTACAACAACTGTATCGTTAAACATGCATATTGCACCTGGTGTTACATAACCACTCGATTGTGATTTTAACGAATCAAATACCTTGATTGGTGTACCGTTTTGGTCAAATTTGTATATTTTGGGTGCATTTGTAAAAGCTGAACCTGTGGGTGAACCTGCAGTTGTATAGTAATCACCATTTGACGCTTGAATTGTTTTTCCTAAAATCGTCAAGTAAAATTCAGGCCAGCACAAATCCCAGATTTTATCCATTTCATTATTGGTTTTTATCCAGAATGATTGGCCCCCTATATTTGCAGTTGTGCTGGTAATCATGTAATTATTATCGTTTGTTCGTATTATTTCAGTCGCCAATGGGTTAGGTTGGCAAAATTCGTTTTGCGGCAACGAATCTATTTGAATAAAATCTCCATTCTTGTTAAGTTTGATAAAAAAGGACTTTGAATCGTAGGGGTTTCCTAAATCCCAGTTTGTTACCATAGCTTGTAAACTGCTGTCGGCCAGTTCTATAATATCTGTAGCAAGTATGTTTTTTCTATCTAATAGTACCCGCGACCATTCAACTCCGCCACAAGGGTTAAGTTTGACAAAAAGTGCTGTATCTGAATTTATACTACCTGAAAGTGCAATACCTCCATCCGATGTTTGTATTACATTGTGAAACCGTGTAAGACTGGATTCATCGCCAAATAATTTTTTCCATATTATATTTCCATTTACATCTGTTTTAATCAATAAACCATACCCCTTATTTGTATTGTTGTTACTGATTGTGCCTGCTATCAGGTAGCCTTTGTCATACGACTCAATCAGACTTAGCACTTTTTCTGCTGTGGCTGTAGGGTACCATTGTGGCCATTGAGCTTTTGTTACTATTACATTCAGTAATAAAAGAAATAGTATTAAGAAACTGCGGTTTGTCATTTTTTTTGTTTTTAATGATTGTGAATATAGGTAATAATACATGATGGCATTCTAATGTTTTACAATTAATTTTCCAGTACTTAACACTCTCTTTTGCCTGCTATGTTGCACTAGATAAAAACCATCAGGCAAATCCTGAATGTTTAGTAAATATTCCGGGTTAATAGTGTTAACCTCAATTGTTTTCATCTCCTTTGCCTGCAAGTCTAATATTTTTAGCTCATCACCCAATTTGCATAACTTATGCGGTTTAATTGTAATTGATGAAGAACCTGGATTTGGCCATATTTCGATGGCACTTTCATATTGATTTTGAGTTGGCAGTTTATCCAACGAGGTGTACAGGTAACAATCAATATCAATGGTGTCGCTTACAATTGGGTAGGGACAAAGACTGTCATACGTGCATGGCTGTGTATAAATACTGTCGTCTTCGAGGTTAAAGTTAAGTTTATAAAGATATATTGACCACTGATTAGCGGGAACGTAACTTCCCGTAACTAAAATTTTGTTGTCTGATGTTTTTATTATCTTTTCCGGTCCATGTATATCTTCCATTAAAAAGCGTCTTTTTTGAATTGTACCTAATGTATCTATTAATAAAACATCATTATATCCATCCCATAATCCGGATCCTTTTGGTGCCCATACAGTACCGATTACTATTGTTGTATCATTCAGAAAGCATAATGGGCCAGCACCTCCGCCTTTTAGCGTATCACCCATCAGGTATTTGTGATAAACAGCATTCCCATGCTTATCAACTTTAAAGAGCGAAGGTGTGTAACCACCAGCCCACGAGGGACTTGTAGCTTCGCCGCCTGCATAAAAATTACCGTATTGGTCTTCAACGCTTTCCCACACATAACCAAACAGCCCGCCCCATCGCTTGTTCCACATTTCATTGCCTTCCGTATCAGTAAGTATCCAAAACGGCTTGGCACTAGGATCCTGACAACCACCTGTAATCAGGAAATTACCATCGCTGGTTAATAAAAGATCATCCCCTGCTTCATTATAAAAACTGGCCTGGTTATATTGTGCCTGGTGTCTCACCCATAAAGGGTTACCATCACTATCAACTTTGGCAATTGTAATTCGGATGCTATCATAATATCCACCATAACACATTATTAAAGTGACATAACTACCGTCAGCTTGCTGAATAACATTTGTGCCATAATTATCCCCGGATGTTCTGAAAACTGTACACCATTCTTTTTCGCCACAAGTATTTAGTTTAAGCAAAAAGGCATCATGATCATCAATGTTAGGCTTATCATATTTTGATATACTGCCACTTATTATGATTCCATTGTCTATTGTTTTTTTTATGTCGGAAAATGAACATGAATACTCTCCGTTTCCAATTTCCTTCGACCAAAGCTTATTGCCATTTATATCAGTTTTAATCAATAAACTTTGGTAACCATAGATATCGCCTACTACCACTTGCCCTGCAATTAATATCCCTTTATCATAATCTTCCTTTAAATCCCATACATTGCAGCCCCATCCTGATGATAAGTATTGCTTTGGCCAGGATTGGGCGATTGAGATTGAAAGTGTAAGAAATTGAAATGCTGCTGATAGCAGAAGTATTCTATATTTGTTTATCATATTTTATAGTTGAGTTTTATTGAAAAATAAGTGGGAAGATAACTACTATTTCGAAGTAAATTTATTTCAACAATAAAACTAAGGAGGGTGGTCAGGATGAACCTTTGTTGGATTATGAAAGTGTATTGATATGTAGTTTATACGTAAATTCTTTCCATAAATGCTTCTCTCTCTCTCTCTCTCTCTCTCTCTCTACATAAATAAGCAATGCAGCAAAAAGTGCCGTGATTATCAGGTCGTGAAGCCAACAATATGCTCATCAGTTAAAAATAACGATTTAATACATCGGATAAATCTAAGTAAATGTAATATAAAAAAGTATAAAAAAGTATAACGTTTGAAAATAAATATTGAGTCAACTGAATTAATATGGTAAAGCTTTTTTTACACCCAAACACTGAAACGTGAAGTTTTTACTATCAGCATTTTAAAGAAGTTCTTTTGAATACTTGCCTGCTGAACCCCAAAGTCAGACAGGAATTCAAGAGTAAAGTGACTTCCCGAAATAAACTAAGGGATTAATGGTAAAGTAAATTGATTGCTGCTTTTGCCGGATAAGTATATAAAAGAACGCCGTAGTATATTCTTTAAATTGAAAACTGGCTATTAGTATCCACTAACAAAAAAAATAAAAAAACTCTATTTTGAACATAAATATCTGTGGACTATTCTTCCATAATCGAAAGCACCACCGTTCCCGGCCCGCCATGCACGCCTAACACAGGACTGCAATCGTTGATAAAAAGCGGTTTCTTACCAGTAAGTGTTTCCATTTGCGAAGCATACCAATCTGCAGTTTCAGGATTGCGGATATGCGAAATAGCGTAACCCCAGATCATCCCTTTTTCAAGTAATTTCGAAGCTTCTTTCATCAGCAGTTTCATACTCCCTTTTTCGGAATATGCTTTGCCAAAAGTGATGGCTTTCCCTTCATTATTAACTGAAATAATTGGATTTACACCTAATAGTTTCCCCATAACTCCTTTCGAATGGCTTAACCTGCCACTTTTTACAAGGTATTTTACGGTTTTGGCACTTACCAGGATGTGGTTTTGATCGTTCCAGCTTTCAACTTCTGAAACAATTTCACTGTGCGATTTGCCTTCTTCAATAGCTTCGGCAGCCCGCAACACGGTTAATCCTAATGCACTCGAAAGTCGGTTTGAGTTTAAAACGCTGATTTTTTTTCCGCTTTGCTCGCTTACTGCTTTTGCGGCACGCTGGCTATTCGAAAAAGTACCGCTGAGCTGTTTGCTCATATGGATTCCGATAGTCGATTCGTAATGTGAACTCAGGTATGAATATTTGTTGATAAAATCTTTGTACGAAGGTTGTGATGTGGTAGGATAAACCGGCGATGTTTCAAGCAGATTATAAAACTGTTCGCTTTCGATGGTAGTGCGGTCGAGGTAAACAGAAGCCCCAACCTGCAACGTAAGCGGAATCATGCTGATCTGGTATTTTTCGAGGATTTCCTGCGGAATATCGCAGGTAGAATCAGTTACAAGCGCAATTGGGAATTTACGATGATGCGACATTTCCTGCTGCATAATCATATCATCCACTTTTTGATAGGTTATGGATGATTTCTTACTTATCGCTTCAAAAAGTTTGATAGGATTATCGGAATGTATATGAATGCGTAAACGTTTCTCTGAGCCTGCAACTACAAGTGAATCACCCATTTCGGATATTGCATTGCGTAATGTTTCTTTAGTTTCTCCGGGGTGCAGATCAAGTGCAAGCAAAGCCTCGCAGCAATAGCGGTGAGTAATTTCCTCGTGCGAATCCGTTTGTACATCTTCAAGAATCATATCATTCATCGGAATGGCAAGACGTCGGATAGTTTGCCTGTTTTGAAAGAAATCAATCATCCCTTCGAGGAACAGGACAAATCCTTTTGCACCGGCATCCACAACATTAGCTTTGGCAAGTACTTCCATCTGTCGGGTAGTATCGGCCAGCGAATCTTTGGCAACCTGAAAAGCTTTTATCAACAATTCCACAAAGTCGTCGATCAACTCTTTCATTGTATTGATAAACTCAGCCCATTCGCGGATTACCGAAATCATTGTGCCTTCAACGGGATTGGCAATGGCTTCGTAAGCGTAGGTAACAGCTTTGGTAATAGAACGCGAAAAATTTTCGACTGTCAGGTTTTCTTCATTTTCTATTTCATTGCCGAATCCATAAAGGAATTGTGCAAAAATGATTCCTGAGTTACCCCTTGCACCAACCAATGCTGCATCAGCAAGAGCTGTAGCCGCCATTTTAACATTGTTGGTAGGTATAGGGCTATCTACAATGGAGCGCATGGTACTCGCCAGGTTTGTTCCTGTATCGGCATCAGCCACAGGAAAAACATTGATTTTATTAAGTAAACTCTGGTTTTCAAAAATGCGTTGAGCTCCGGCCAGAAAGGCATAGTAAAAACTTCTGCCATCGAGCAATTTAACAAGCGGGATTGAATTTTCCAATGGAGGGATAGCTTTTGTTTAGACTATTTTTTCCTGTGAGAAAGAGTTACTCATAGGATTATATTATGACAAAATTAATGATTTATTAAATATGTCAAAATTTTTATATGTAGAGTCCTCATATTTTTTGTTAAAAATTTTCAACGCTAAACACGATTTGTTGCCACTATAAGAAGTAAATGACATTTAATCAAATGTTTGTGGAGTTGTGCTATTTGATTTTTGTAAATAATGAAAAATCTTTAGCGTCAATTTTACTATTCAGGTCAATTTCTATTTGTTTGAAAGCAGATCGCGATCCGCAGTTGTACATCAAACTCAGTGGCTGCTTGTCAATGATCAATTTCATAAGTTCGTCGGGAGCAGGAGTGGCAGGAAGTTTCGAGTATTCCTGGTAGGTGAGGCTTAAAAAAGCGACATTGGCTGAAATCCCCCTGTTGTCGAGCAAAAAACCATCATTTAGTTGAGTAGGGTAGGCGAGTGCTCCGTTAAAATAAACATCTTTTATATCGGGATAGGATGCAATACTCATTTTGTCATCACTTAAAGTAACCGGAACCTGTTTTGAATAGTCTTTAGTTGTTTTATAGATGATAACTTTCGGTCCGGGAATTCCAACTCCGGCAATGGGTTGAGCGTTTTCTGCTTTTTTGGCAGAGCAGCAGGACGTTAGTATGCCAACAATCAATAACAAAGATGCAATGATGCTTATCCTATTCATACGACACTGTTAATTTTAAACAAAATTAGAATTTTAATGTTATTATTTGCACGTTTTGTGACTAATAATTAATAATTTTGTCTCCGGTAATCAAATGGCATGAAAATTGCAAATTGCAGATTACTTAATCTAATCAGGAAAGATCTAACGGATTAACACAAGAATATTTACTAAACCAATAAAATTTAAAAAAATGAAAAAAGTACTTGTTACTTTAGGAATTGCAATGGTTATGGCTGTTTCGGCTTTCGCTCAAAATGCAAATCCTCAGCCAGCGGATAATCCCAATGCTCCGGTAATCACATTTGAAAAGACCACTCATGATTACGGTACAGTAACCAAGGGGGGCGACGGCACCTGTGAGTTTAAATTCAAAAATACAGGTATTGAACCGCTTATCCTTTCAAATGTGTCGTCTTCATGCGGGTGTACTGTTCCCGAATGGCCTCGCGAACCTATTTTAAAAGGAAAATCAGCATCAATTAAAGTAAAATACGATACCAACCGGAACGGTCCTATAAACAAAACCGTTACTGTAATGTCAAACGGAAAAGTGGCTTCTATTCAACTCCGGATCATTGGTAATGTTGTTGAAGCTTCCACCGGTGCTCAAATGCCACAGAACAATCTAAACTCAGGTGCAGCTCCGGTTGCAAAATAGTTAATCTAAAAATTTTTATACAAGGCTGTCTGTTTCAGGCGGCCTTTTTTTTGCAATTCGTAGTAGTGAAATTTTCAAAAGAACTTCCTCAATAGTAAGTGGGTTAGGAATAACGGTGGCTGTGCAACCTATTGATCAGAGGTTATTATCGTTTGTTGACGGTGCCTTATCAGGTGCTATAGTCCGTAGGACTTCAACATCAATAAAATGAAAATCCAAGAAAGGAGCATTGCCCGTAGGGCATTAATATACAAAACTTTGTAAAAAAAACGAAGCCTAGCCCTTCATAAGCTTTGAGGACGTTAATATGGAAGTTTCTCTTTGCTGAGAAAAATAAGAATTGAATGAGCGTAAAAGGAAAATCATAGATTGAAGTATTAAAAGATTCAATAACAACATGCTTCAAATTATCAATTATTTGAATCTATGAACTTCTGAACGCCTAACCCCCAACTCCCAAAACCCAAACCTTAATATCCCTATTGTTAATAAATTATTGTAGCCTTAAACGGCAAAGCAGGTCGAAAAATCGCTATTTTTGGCCCTTATGGAGGAGAATGAACGAACGGATGCATTGGCATCGCGAAAATCAATTAAAAGGCCTGTAACAGGTCGCGACGCATTTCAGGAACATGGCAAGTTGCCCCCTCAGGCAATTGATCTGGAGGAAGCTGTACTTGGAGCTCTGATGCTTGAAAAAGATGCTGTAGCAGCAGTTATCGATATGCTGGTTCCCGCTGTGTTTTACAAAGAATCGCACCAGACTATTTTTGAAGCCATCAACATGCTTTTCCATAATAACGAACCTGTCGATATTCTTACCGTTACCAATACGTTAAGAAATATGGGAAAACTGGAAATGGCCGGTGGACCTTTTTACATTACACAGCTTACTTCGCGCATCGCATCGTCCGCAAATATCGAGTTTCACGTTGGAATTCTGAAACAAAAATTCCTTCAGCGCGAACTGATTAAAATTTCCACCGAAACCATACGCAAATCATTCGAAGATTCAACGGATGTTTTTGATTTACTCGATGAAACCGAAAGCAGTCTTTTTTCTATCAGTGAGAATAACCTTCGTAAAAAAGCCCAACTCATGCCCGAACTGGTTCACAAAGTGTTGAATCAGATTGACAATGCACGTAAAAATGACGGATCTTTCTCTGGAGTACCTTCCGGATTTGTTGATCTCGATAAACTTACAGGAGGCTGGCAACGAAGTGATCTTATTATTATTGCCGCTCGTCCGGGTATGGGAAAAACGGCTTTTGTACTTTCAATGGCTCGAAATATAGCAGTTGAGGCCAAGAAGCCAGTTGCCGTTTTTTCGCTCGAAATGACTGCCGATCAATTGGTTGCGCGTTTAGTTGCTTCTGAGGCGGAGCTATCGGCAAGTAACCTTCGGCGCGGACAACTTCAAAATTTTGAATGGGAACAATTAAATGCACGTATTTCGAAACTGATAACTGCTCCTATATATATTGATGATACTCCTGCTTTGTCGCTTTTTGAACTCCGTGCCAAATGCCGGCGGTTAAAAGCACAATATGACATTGATATGGTTATTGTCGATTATATTCAGCTTATGACTGCCGGTGGCGACCGCAAAGGAGGTGGTAACCGCGAACAGGAAATTTCTGCTATTTCGCGATCGCTCAAAAGTCTTGCAAAAGAGTTAAATATACCGGTAATTGCACTTTCGCAGTTAAATCGTTCGGTAGAAACCCGTAGTACGGCACAAGGCAGTAAAAAACCACAGCTCTCCGACCTTCGCGAATCAGGAGCTATTGAGCAGGATGCCGACCTTGTACTTTTTATCTATCGTCCTGAATATTATAAAATTATGGAGGATGAAGAAGGCAATTCAACCGAAGGGAAAGCTCAGATAATCATTGCTAAACATAGAAATGGTGCCACCGACGAAATATGGTTGCAGTTCATCAGCCGTTTTGCACGTTTTCAGGATCTGGCAGGTTTGAGCATCGATCAACTGGGAATGTCGCTTGCTCCAAATTCGGGATTTGAGCATACACAATCCAATACAGTAATAATGCAATCGAGGCTGAACAGCATGGATGATGATCAAGATCTTGGTCAGCCTGGTTTCTAATAACCAATTCAGATGGAATGCAATATGTGCCAATTTTTTACAAAAATTGTGTTTTATCGTACTTTTCACTGAAAAGCACTTTCTATCCATTTTCCTGTTTCGAACCAAAAACATAAACTATATAGTTCAACCATTGTTAAATTGTTACAATTATTGAAAATAAATACAATAAATCATTTTAAAAATGGTTCAAAGAATAAAGGCTCAACAATGAAACGTTTTATCCTGATAATACTTCTAGTTTTTTCGCTGACCAGAGTACAAGCAGCTTATTTGCTTATTCCTATGGATCAGACTCAGAAAAATCATCTGAAAGCCTATGGTATCGCATTCTGGATTCTGCAGCAGGATGTTGAAGTTAGCTGGCTGTTAAATTACCGTGGCGGTTCTTTTATGATAAAATACATGAAAGCTGTTGAAAGTGAGTGTTTTATCAGAGGTGTAAGCAGCGAAGTAATTGCTGATGCACAGTCAACCGCTATTCTTATGGAGATTTCTGATCCTGAAGTTAATATGGATGAGGTGAAACTGAATAAAACACCGCGCATTGCAGTGTATTCGCCAAAAAACAAACTGCCTTGGGATGATGCAGTAACCCTGGCACTCACTTATGCAGAAATTCCTTACGATATTGTATATGACGAAGAGCTTATAACCGGAGTATTGCCTCTTTACGACTGGCTTCATCTGCACCATGAAGATTTTACAGGACAATTCGGAAAATTCTGGGCATCGTATCGCAATGCATCATGGTACAGAGAAGATGTACGATCGAATGAAGAAATGGCAGCTAAATTAGGTTTTTCAAAAGTTTCGGAAATGAAACGTGCCGTTGCAATCAAAATAAGGGACTTTGTCGCGGGTGGAGGCTACTTATTTTCAATGTGTTCAGCACCAGACAGCTATGATATTGCACTCGCTTCTGAAGGTATTGATATTTGTGATGTAATGTTTGATGGTGATGGCATGGATCCTGCCGCTAATTCGAAATTAAACTTTGACAATTGCTTTGCGTTTAAAGATTTTAAACTGGTGACTAACCCATATGAATACGAAATATCATCCATCGATGTAAGTACTCAACGCAAAGTGAGTCCAACCAATGATTTTTTTACATTATTCGATTTTTCAGCCAAATGGGATCCTGTTCCAACCATGCTGTGCCAGAATCATATGCAGGTAATCCATGGTTTCCGCGGACAAACCACAGCTTTTGAAAAGAAACATGTTAAGCCCGAAGTTATTGTTATGGGCGAAAACAAAGCTCTTGATGAAGCCAGATACATTCATGGAGATTTTGGAAAAGGAACCTGGACATTTTATGGAGGTCACGATCCGGAAGATTACGAACACCGTGTTGGTGATCCGCCAACTGACCTGAATCTTTTTCCTAATTCGCCCGGTTACAGACTAATATTAAATAATGTGTTGTTCCCTGCGGCAAAAAAGAAAAAACAGAAAACATAATGATGGCTGTATATCCTTATTAATTTGAATTAAAATTTGAATTAATTTTAGTTTTTTAAAAATTTTAGAAAGTCTTAAACATTTTTCTTTATAATTTTACGCGATATAAATATTGTGTTATGAATGTACCTGCATTGAAAGAAAAGTTTTACACTTTGTACCATAGCAATAACGTGGAACCATCAGTTTTTTTTGCTCCTGGTCGCGTTAATCTCATTGGAGAGCATACTGATTATAATGGAGGTTATGTATTTCCTTGTACAATAAGTTTTGGAACCTACCTTATTATTAAAGCAAATCATGAGCAGGTAATCAGGTTTGCAACTACAAACTTCAGTTATAAAGCTGAAATCCCTTTCAGCGAATTACATCTTAAACATGGGAGTGAGTGGATTAATTATCCTTTAGGCGTTATTAACCAGTTTATCAAACACGGATTTGCTGTTTCCGGATTTGATATGTTGTTTTCGGGCGATATACCTAATGGAGCCGGTTTATCCTCATCAGCTTCTATTGAAATGGTTACTGCAGTTGCATTGGATTATCTTCTCGAAACCAAACAAAAAAAGGTTGAACTTATAAAGATAGGGCGGGCAGCCGAAAATGAATTCGTTGGAATGAATTGCGGAATCATGGATCAGTTTGCAATTGGTATGGGTAAAAAAGAATCAGCATTGGCACTTAATTGCCGATCGCTCGAATTCCAGCATGTTCCATTACGTTTAGGTGAATATAAAATTGTGATTGCCAATACGAATAAACGCCGCGAACTTGCCGATTCAAAATATAATGAGCGTGTAGCTGAATGTGCTGTTGCTCTCGAAATCCTCCGAAAGGTTAAACCTATGGTTGATTTGAGTGCAATGAATATGGACGAATTCAAAAAACATTCTCACCTTATTGCTGATGAAACAATACGAAAAAGGGCACAGCATGTAATTAGTGAAAATAACCGTGTTATTGAAGCAATCGATGCCTTAATCGGTGAAGATATTGTTACTTTCGGCAAGCTGATGAAGCTTTCGCACGAATCGCTGAAAGAAGATTATGAAGTTACAGGCTTTGAACTTGATACTATAGTTAATGAAGCCTCGAAAGTGGATGGCGTACTAGGTGCTCGCATGACCGGTGCCGGTTTTGGCGGTTGCAGTGTTAATTTTGTAAGGCAAGATAAAATTGATGAATTTATCAAACAGGTAGGTGAAAACTATACTAAAAAAACCGGACTTGTAGCTGATTTTTACATAGCTTCGGTTGGGAAAGGTGCAGGTAAGTTGGAATAATTCTAAATACTGTTTCTTTATTGTTGATATTCATTATTATACATTCTATCTGTAAAAAAAAAATACTTCTTTGTGTCAACATAACACTAAGTTGACTATTTTTACATTTCGGTAGTACATTTTAATTTTACTTTACCAGTAGGATTTCCCGATACAGGAGCCTTTTAAAGGTATAAATGTGTTTACTCTCCAGATATTGATAATGCAGGAATTCAGTTTTAATTGTTTGTGCGAGTAATGAGCGATAAGTATTAATTCACCCTTTTAACAACGTAAACATGGAACAAAAAAACGCAAACTATGGTCTGGGAATGACTGTAATCGGATCCATCTTCTTTATTTTTGGATTCGCTACCACCTTTATTATCACTCTCAGTGGTCAGGTAAAGGATATTTTTGAATTAACAGAGTTTAGAGCACAGTTGCTTAGTTTCGCATTCTTTATTACTTACTTTTTTATTTCAATCCCCATTGGATTGTATATTAAAAAAATAGGGTACAAAAGTGCATTGATAATTGGTTTATTACTTATGGCCGCAGGTAGTTTCCTGTTTTTCCCGGCAGCAAAAGTTCCATCTTTCCCATTATTCCTTGCAGCTACTTTTGTATTGGCTTCGGGAGTTGTTTTTTTGCAGACAGCAGCAAATCCATATGTTACAGCTTTAGGTTCAGAAGAATCAGCAGGCGGCAGGCTTAACCTGGTTCAGGCTCTCAATTCAATTGCCACTATGGTTGCTCCATGGATTATCGCCGTTTTTATTTTCAAGGGTGCCAGCGAAATGCTTTCATCACTAGAGAAAGCTCAGACAGTACAGATGCCATTCGTAATAATAGGTATTATCGTTGTGTTGGTAGCTATAGCTATTTTTCTTACCAAACTTCCTGAAGTTGGCGGTGGAACTGATTTACAGCGTAAAAGCGTTTGGAATCACCCGCATGTTATACTTGGTGCTGTTGGTATTTTCTTTTATGTAGGTGCCGAAGTAGGTACAGGTGGATTGATACTCAATTATTTGAAAACAACCATGGATATGAGTCCTGAAGTGGCTGGTAAATATGTCGCGATTTATTGGGGTGGCGCTATGGTAGGTCGTTTCTTTGGATCAATTATGCTCTCTAATATTACTGATAATGTTAAAAAATACTCTTATGTTGCCGCGGTTTTACTACTCGCTTTGTTATCAGGTTCATTCGTAACCGGATGGAGCTGGAATATCGGCCTAATTTTTATGGCAGTAGCTATTGGTAATTTCCTGTTCATGCAACTTGGAAAAGGAAATGCCGGCAGGTCATTGGCAGTATTTGCTTTATTAGCTGCAATTCTGGCACTTATCACTGCTTTCACAAGCGGAAGTGTCGCACTGTGGGCTGTGGTTTCCATTGGCATGTTCAACTCAATTATGTTCCCGAATATTTTTACACTTGCAGTAAAAGACCTAAATCCCGGCGAACTGAGCACAGCTTCGGGTATTATCAATACTTTAATATGTGGTGGCGCTATTATTCCACTAATAATGGGTAAAGTTGCAGATGTTTCGGGCTATTCATGGGCATTTATTGTGCCTGCAGTTTGTTACCTCTACATCTTCTTTTATGCTGTAAAAGGAAGTAAACTTCGGTCTGCCTAAAACTAGATTCTGCGGCTGATATCTAGTTCTATTATATCAGTTTCCATACATCGCCTTTACGAATCGGAATTAATAAATAATTATATAAATGAAACAAGTAGCAATAGGAATTGATATTGGCGGTACAAATACTTCAATAGGTGTGGTTGACCGTGAAGGTAACATCCTGTACGAAAAACATCCCCAGGTACCCACTCCTCTCAAACAGGAAAATCCACAGGGAAGTGAAATTATTTCGGATAAATTACTAAGTGATTTTATTATCCTCCTTGCTGAAGAAATTAAATCGGCAATCGAAATAGTTTCAAATATAAATCCCTCAATCAAAGTGATGGGTATTGGTATTGGTGCGCCGAATGCGAATTATTATACCGGTACCATTGAGCATGCTCCTAATCTTCCTTTTGTTGGAGTAGTGCCTTTCGCAAAAATGATACAGGAAAAATTTCCTGAAATCAGGCATATCAAACTTACCAACGATGCTAACGCCGCCGCACTGGGCGAACTCATTTTTGGTGGTGGTAAAGAAATGAAGAACTTTGTAATGATCACTCTGGGGACAGGACTTGGAAGCGGAATTATAGTTAATGGTGACCTTGTTTACGGTTCTGATGGTTTTGCCGGCGAATGCGGACATACTACCATTGTTCGCGGTGGTAGGATCTGCGGCTGTGGCGGAGTAGGGCACCTTGAGGCTTATTGCTCAGCTACAGGTATGAAACGTACTGTATATGAGCTTCTTGCAAAGTTTAACAGCTCGGAAAGCGAACTGGCAGATGTCCCTTTTAATCAAATGACTTCTAAAAAAGTATTCGATGCCGCCGAAAAAGGGGATAAAATCGCGAAAGAAGTATTTGAACTTACCGGTGAATGGTTAGGACAAGCTTTGGCTGATACTGTTCATCATCTCAGCCCGGAAGCAATTTTCCTTTTTGGCGGTCCAGTTGCTGCTGGCGATTATATTTTCAAGCCGACCAAAGATAGCATGGAAAGGCATCTCTTACCTATTTTCCGTAATAAAGTTAAAATCCTTCCTTCAAGTCTTAAAATTGGATCAGCTGCAATTATTGGCGCCAGTGCTCTTGTGTGGAAAGAAATAGAGAAGCACGGTTTTTAGTCATAAAAAACCTTTAGTTACAGCACTTCAATTTTGTTTTTTGAAGTGCTGTTTTTTATTTTTTAGTTTCTAAAAAAAAATATCTTTGTAGTATAGCTTCCAATGTTTTTTATTTATTCATAATTGGTTTAAAAGTTCATGAAGAGCAATTTTTTGATTGTTCAAGTAAAAATACGCATAATGTAATGTTCTGAAATTCAAGCCTAAACAATATTTATGGTCGATAATTTTACACTTGGTTTTATAGATTATGCCATCATGGCAATCTATTTCATTTTTGTGCTTGGCATAGGCTGGGCATTGAAAAAATACATGAAATCGAGTTCTCAATTCCTTGAAGGGGGTAAAAATATTCCTTCCTGGATTACAGGTCTGGCATTTATTTCCGCAAACCTTGGAGCACTTGAGGTGTTTGGGATGGGTGCTTCGGGAGCAAAATACGGGTTAATGACAGCCCATTTCTACCTTATCGGAGCCATTCCTGCCATGATTTTC
>JBBSDC010000075.1:0-19375 GCA_038249705.1 Bacteroidales bacterium
AAACCCAAAACCCCAACCCCTAATCCCTTATTTCAATGTGTCAATACCGATGCAATAGTAAGTAAATCCTTTGCGTTTCATTTCGGCAAGTTCGTAAATATTACGTCCGTCGAAAACCACCTGTTCTTTCAGCAGTTTACGTATGATATTGAAATTCGGGAATTTGAATTCGGGCCATTCGGTTACCAGCAGGAGGCAATCGGCATCAATGAGGGCTTCATACTGATCTTCTGCATATTCAATGCTATCACCTAATATGCGCTTGGCTTCATGCATGGCAACGGGATCGTAAGCTTTAACTTTTGCACCGGCTTCGATAAACTTTTTTACCAGTACCAGCGAAGGTGCTTCGCGCATATCGTCGGTTTGAGGTTTAAAGGATAATCCCCACATTCCGATGGTTTTTCCTTTAATATCGCCTTTAAAATGCTTCATTACTTTGTGAAACATAACCGATTTCTGATCGTCATTCACGTCTTCAACAGCCTGAAGTACACGAAGGTTATATTTGTAACCCGAGGCTGTCTGAATCAATGCTTTTACGTCTTTTGGGAAACAGGAACCGCCATAACCAATACCGGGATAAATGAACTTATTGCCGATGCGCGAATCGGAGCCAATGCCTTTGCGTACCATATTAATGTCAGCACCAACAATTTCGCATAGGTTTGCGATATCATTCATGAAACTGATTTTTGTAGCAAGCATGGAGTTGGCGGCGTACTTGGTCATTTCGGCCGAAGTAATATCCATAAAAATTACCGGGTGACCGTTGAGGGTGAATGGTTTATACAAACTTTTCATCAGTTCTTCGGCCCTTGCCGAATCAAGCCCTACAACAATACGGTCGGGTTTCAGGAAATCGTCAACTGCAGCGCCTTCTTTCAGAAATTCAGGATTGGAAGCTACATCAAACTCGATTTTTACTCCGCGTTTGTCGAGCTCTTCCTGCACAGCAGCTTTTACTTTAAGTGCAGTTCCTACAGGCACGGTACTTTTGGTAACAATCAGCAGATAATCATTCATATTGCGGCCACAATCGCGGGCCACGCTGAGTACATATTGTAAATCGGCACTTCCATCTTCATCAGGAGGCGTACCTACAGCACTGAAAAGTACTTCGCAGTCAACAAGGGCTTCGGCAATACTGGTAGTAAACTGCAGCCTTCCTTTTTTCATGTTTCGGTGTACCATTTCTTCCAGGCCCGGCTCATAAATAGGAATGATCCCGTTTTTCAGGTCTTCAATTTTTTTTGCGTCAATATCAACACAGGTAACATCGATACCAACTTCGGCAAAACATGTACCGGTCACCAGACCGACATATCCACTTCCTACAATAGCAACTTTCATTTTTAAAGAGCTTTAGTGAATTAATAAATCATTTATACGTTTGAAATATTGAGTAATTTTTTGATTCATTTTTTGGCAAACCAGATCAAACCAGATAAATTGTTTTGTCTAACATGGTCAAGCCATGTTTTCAGTATTAAATTAACAGGGCATTTTCCTGAACCCTTGTTGTAGTTTTCCTTTTTCGAAATCTATAAAATATGATTCGCAGAGAGTTTGAAAAGGACTAAAATTTTTCAATCCCGGTAGAGTTTTCCCTTACCTTTATCACATAATTTCAGGAGTGCGAATATATCGATTATTGTTCGATTACTTTTGATTCGACTCGAAAAAATACCTGATTCAGATCACATCAAAAAAAGGACAGCTTTGTTTTTGTTTCAAGCTTAAGCGATTAAAGGGCTGTTAACAGTTTCTTTTGGTTGCATCCACCGTAATAATATGCCGGTACTATTTTGAACTGCGGTTACCATTTATTTTCCCCTGATGTAGCCTACAAAAATAGATGCAAAAATATTACATGACTATAGCGGAAGTTCCGTTTTTTTTGTAGTGTATTGCACAGAAATGCTGTAGTTTAAAAGCACAGAAAACTGTAGCGATTACAGCTACAAATAGAGCCATTTAAGTACCTGCTTGTGCGAATCGGGTTTAATCAGATTACATTATTAAATTATATGAACAGCTTATGCAATTGTAATTAATGGTTTCTTTGTATTTTTGAAAAAATATTTAAGCTAAAATTCTATATGGCCACAAAATTTAAGATTCCGCATACGTATGTTATCGTTTTTTTTATTGTTGTAATAGCCGGATTCCTCACCTGGGTTGTACCGGGCGGGACTTTCGACCGGCATCTTGTTGTTGTTAATGGAATTGAACGCGAGGTTGTTGACAGCGAAAGCTTTCATTATGTCGGGAATTCGCCACAGACCTGGCAGATATTTTCAGCCATTTTCGATGGATTTGTAGATAAATCGGATATTATAGTTTTCATTTTTTTAATCGGCGGCGCGTTCTGGATCATGAACCAGACAAGAGCTATTGACATAGGCATTTATGCTTTTCTCCGTTATACCCGCAAACTGGAAAAACACCGTGCTCTTCGGTTTTTCGGGATCGACAACCTGATAATAGTGTTACTTATGCTCATATTCAGTTTGTTTGGTGCAATTTTCGGTATGAGTGAGGAAACTATAGCCTTCACCATTATATTTGTTCCGCTGGCCATAAAAATGGGCTATGATTCCATTATAGGGCTAAGCATGTGTTTTATAGGTGCCGGTTTGGGTTTCGCCGGCGCAATGTTAAATCCGTTTACAATTGGTATAGCCCAGGGATTATCGAAACTGCCTCTGTTTTCAGGAATTGAATACCGCATGTTTTGCTGGGTTGTGATTAATTTTGTCGGGATAGGATATATTTTATGGTATGCCAATAAAATAAGGAAAAACCCAAAATCATCGGTAGTTTATGAAGATGATGCATATTGGCGTAAACTGGCTGAAGATCATGTAGAAACAGTAAAGTATCACACGCCGCTTTCAGCATGGTTGGTTTTTGGGGCTTTGCTGGCTGTGATGGCAGTTTTCTCGGTTTTTTATTCGCAAACCATTCTTAAAATCGGTCTTTCCAGTGTCACCATTCCTATTATTCCTATACTCACAGCGGTCTTCTTTATCACCGGGTTTTTTTCACTGAAAAAATCGGTTCATTTTTTCATTCTTAACCTTCTGCTTTTTACTATTGCTTTCCTGATAGTTGGTGTTATGGGATATGGATGGTATGTAATGGAAATTGCCACCTTGTTCTTTGTCATGGGTCTGGCTTCGGGACTTGCATTTGATTATACGCTGAATGATATTACAAAACATTTCCTGGATGGGGTACGCGATATTTTATCAGCAGGATTAATTGTAGGATTGGCTGGAGGTATTATTATCATTTTGAAAAATGGTCAGGTAATTGATACTTTGCTACATGGAGTTTCGAGCTCAATGAGTTCGTGGGGGAAGTACGCATCCATTAGTATGATGTATGTAATTCAAACTGGTATAAACCTTATAATGCCTTCGGGATCAGCCAAAGCAGCACTCACAATGCCTATTATGTCGCAATTTTCGGACCTGATCGGGGTTTCGAGGCAGGCGACGGTAATGGCTTTCCAGTTTGGGGATGGATTTACTAATATGATTACGCCAACTTCGGGAGTGCTGATGGGGGTGCTCGGAATTGCGCGAATCCCTTACGACAAATGGTTGCGGTGGGTATGGCCGTTTATACTTATTCTTGTTTTGGTGGGATTCCTGCTACTAATACCAACAGTTACCATGCAACTGAACGGTTTCTGATGTTTGAGGTTTACAGCTTTGATTTTCACATAAATAAAAAAGCCTCTACGTAAAAGTTAGAGGCTTTTTTATTTTTCAGTCAGAGGTGATTATTCGGAAATACCGACTCTGTTCAAAATGAAAGCAACCTGAAATGCAGTTTCCTTTAGTGCATCAAAACGGCCTGTAGCACCACCGTGACCCGATTCCATATTGGTATGGAGCAGCAGTATATTGCTATCCGTTTTCATAGCACGGAGTTTGGCTGCAAACTTGGCTGGCTCGTGGTAGCTTACCTGCGAGTCATTAAGTCCGGCTGTAAGCAGCATATTGGGATAATTCTGTGCTTTAATATTATCGTATGGCGAATACGAAAGCATGTATTTATAAAACTCTTCTTCGTTTGGATTTCCCCATTCTTCGTATTCCTGGGTTGTAAGCGGCAGGCTTTCGTCGAGCATGGTGTTTATAACATCAACAAATGGAACCTGAGCAACCACGGTATTGAAAAGGTCAGGGCGCATATTTGCAACTGCTCCTACAAGCAAACCGCCGGCACTACCACCCATAATGGCAAGTTTTGATGCAGAGGTAAATTTATCCTGTTGAAGTTTCTCAGCACAGGCAATAAAATCAGTAAACGTGTTTTTCTTTTTTAAAAGTTTACCATCCTCATACCATTGCTCACCCATATCGCTACCACCACGTATTTGAGCAATGGCAAATACAAATCCACGATCAATGAGGCTATAGAAATTGGAAATAAACCTTGCATCCGAGCTGGAACCATACGATCCGTAAGAGTAAAGCAGGGCAGGGTTGGAGCCATCTTTTTTCAGCGATTTTTTATAAACTACTGACATGGGTACTTTTACGCCATCAGCTGCTGTTGCCCACACACGTTCCACAGTATAATCATCAGCATTAAATCCACCCGGAATTTCCTGTTCCTTCAACTTGATACTTGCGTCCTTTGCAAAATCATAATCATAAACCGTAGTTGGACGGTTCAGCGAGGTATATCTGTAACGCAGTGTTGTGGAAGTGTATTCAGGAGTGCCCGTCATAGCTGCCGTATAAACTGGTTCAGGAAAATTGATGGTTTTTGTTTTGCCATCAGCCAGGTTGATAATAAGGATTTCATTCAACCCGTTTTTGCGGGTTTGAGCAGCAAGGTATTTGTCGAACACATCAATGTATTCAATTTTAACGTCCTTGTTATGAGCGATAACTTCTTTCCAGGTACTGCGGTCAGCATATCCTGTAAGCGGCGCTTCATATACTTTGCTGTTCAGGTTATCGCGATCCTTGTACTGAATAAAAAATTTGTCTTTGTGGTGGCTGACATTATAAGTAACATCCTTCACGCGGGGAATAAAAACTTTAAACTTGCCGTTTGGTTCCGTAGCTGGCAGAAACAGGTATTCGGAAGTTGTAAAGCTTGAGGTAACTATGAAAATAAAGTCTTTGGTTTTGCTTTTGTCGAGGCCGACTACAAACTGCTCATTGGGTTCTTCAAAAACAAGTTCATCCGGAGTTGTGTTTCCCGGTATATGCCTGTAAACCCTGTAAGAGCGGAGGGCTTCGTTACCAACCGTATAAAAAATCGTCTTACTGTCGTTAGCCCATACGAACGACTGAACTTTATCAATTTTCACAGGCAAGTCGGTGCCTGAAACCAGATCGCGGACGCGAAGCGTATAATCAGCATAGGATCCGGTTTCGTTGCTCATATACGCTGAAAACTTGTTATCCGGACTTACATCAAAATTTGAGAAAATATAGGCTTGTTTCCCTTCGGCCATCTTATTCACATCAAAAATCACTTCTTCAGGCGCTGTAGTATTTCCTTTTTTACGGCAATTTAACCTGTATTGTTTCCCTTTCTCGGTGCGGGAGTAGTAATAATAACCGTTGTCGAGCTGCGGAACCGTTTCGTCATCTTCCTTAATACGGCCTTTCATTTCGGCAAACAGCTTTTCCTGCAAAGCTTTTGTTGAACTCATTACCGTGTCGGAATAAGCGTTTTCAGCATTCAGGTAAGCAATCACTTCGGGATTACTTTTATCCTTGAGCCAGAAATAGTTATCAGCACGTTTATTACCAAATTCGGTAAACTCGCTGGGTTTAAGTGTAGCCAGCGGAGGTGTGGGGAAATCACTTTGTTGGGTTATTTTCACGGTTTTATCGGATGTATCACAAGCAGCCAGTCCCAAGGCTATTGCTATGACGGATAAATAATTAATATACATTTTCATAGGGTAAAAATTAAGGATTTTGTTTTGTAAAAGTATAACAAAACATAGCTGTATAATGTTCCTTGGCGGATAGAAACCTGAAATATTCGGTATAAATTACTAATTTTGCAGGCGAAATCGCTCTTTTATCGGGTGAAAGGATCATTTTCAACAATGTTTTTTAAGCAGCCATACAGGCTAAAAATAGTTTTATGCAAACAGTAGTAAGCGGAATCAGGCCTACGGGCAATCTTCACCTCGGTAATTATTTCGGAGCCATGCAGAATTTTGTAAAAATGCAGGAAACGGATAATTGCTATTTCTTTATTGCCGATTATCATTCGCTTACCACGCATCCAACACCTGCTGACCTTCATGGTAATGTAAAGCAGGTGCTGGTTGAATACCTCGCCTGCGGTCTCGATCCTGAAAAAGCAACTTTATACTTGCAAAGCGACCTTCCGGAAACTGCTGAATTGTACCTTTTCCTGAACATGAACGCATACACTGGCGAATTGGAACGCTGTACTTCGTTCAAGGACAAAGTCCGCTCGCAACCTGATAATGTAAATGCCGGTTTGCTTACCTATCCTACGCTTATGGCTGCCGATATTATTCTGCATAAAGCGCATAAAGTACCTGTTGGCAAGGATCAGGAACAACACCTGGAAATGACCCGCACGTTTGCAAACCGTTTCAACCGTATGTATAATGTGGAATATTTCCCCGAGCCTGTCGCCTATAATTTTGGTGAATCGCTGATAAAAATTCCCGGACTCGACGGTAGCACCAAAATGGGCAAAAGCGAAGGCGAGGGCAATGCTATTTTCCTTTTCGATGCACCCGAAGTGATCCGCAAAAAAGTAATGAAGGCGGTTACCGACAGCGGTCCGACTGAGCCTAACCAGGTCAAACCACAGGCCATAGAGAATTTATTCAACCTCATGAAAGCCTTGTCGGAGCATGAAACCGTACAATTTTTCGAGGATTCATATAATGGAGGTGCAATTCGTTACGGCGATATGAAAAAGCAATTGGCCGAAGATGTGATCCGTTTTACTACCCCTTTTCGTGAGCGCATTCTTGATTTACTTAGCGATGATGTTTATTTAAGTAAAGTTGTTAAAACAGGCCGCGATAAAGCGCATGAAAGTGCTGCCAGGACGATAAAAGAGGTGAGGGAGATTATCGGGTTTAAGAGCTTTTAGTCAACATTGCTTACTCTCACCAGCCATTATAAAATCTATTTCAGTATTCAAAATCGATACTGATTAATTTTCAATTTTCTAAAATTTGGATTACAAATCCACTACTCTAAGGGAGCGGAATACAAATCCGCACCAGCAGGAGATTATTGGGTTTAAAAAGTTTTAAATCCGGATTGCAAATCCGGGGCTCTTCAAGTGTGGATTACAAATCCACACCAGCTGCGTATACAGTTTTGTATATCGCTGGTTTTTACTGATTTCATTTAGTATTTAATGTGGAACTATTATTTTATCACGCAAAATGCGTTACGCATTTTGCGTGATAAAATAATAGTTGCTATCTTTGTCTAACGAATAATACAAATCATTATGAAAACACTGAATCCTTTTCCAACATCAGAATATATTTCACCGGAGTTTTTCTGTGACCGTGAAACTGAATTACAGCAAATCATGGATTCAATTGATAACCAAAGAAATATAACAATTATTTCAAGGAGAAGGTTGGGTAAAACAGCGTTGATCAAGCATTGTTTTTATCATCTTAAGGAAAGAAATGACCTGTCGTTACACTATTTTGATATTTATGCTACGGGAAACCTGCATGAATTTATAAATATGCTTTCCACAGCTCTTATCGGCTATTTCGAATCGAAACCTGACAAAATGTTAAGCATCCTGATTAAAATGCTGGGACAATTCAGGCCAAAACTTACTTTCGATGAGCTTTCCGGAGTTCCGTCAGTGGAATTATCACTTCAAACTCCGGGAGAAACCGAACAAAGTCTGGCAGCAATATTTGGTTATCTCTCGAAGCAAAAGCAGAGAGTTGTCATTGCCATTGATGAATTTCAACAAATCACCAATTATCCTGAAAAGAATGTAGAAGCTTTGTTAAGAACACATATCCAGGCCAATAACAATGTAACTTTGATTTATTCGGGCAGCAACCGTCGTATGTTGATTTCGCTGTTTAGCGATTATGCACGTCCTTTTTACCAAAGCACTGGGTTTTTATTTCTCGATAAAATTGATCCGGATCAGTATAAGGTTTTTATTTCAGAACATTTTAATAAAGCCGGACGGCAAATATCAGAGGTTGCTATTTCTTTTATTTTAGATTGGGCTCAGGGACACACATACTATGTGCAGGAAATTTGTAATCGCTTGTATTCTCAAAGCAATGAAGTCATAAATACTGAAGAAGTTAAGCAGGCTACCTTGCATATACTTGAGGAAAGAGCGCCCTTATATCAGGTTTACAAAAACATGCTTACATCTTCACAATATGCTCTTCTAAAGGCAATTGCTATGGAGATAATAGTTGAAAAACCAAATTCTTCGGCCTTTCTTACCAGGTACAAGTTAGGCGCTGCCAGTTCTGTAATCCGGTCGCTGGAGGCTTTAGAAAACAAAGAGTTAATTTTTCTAGAAAACAATAGTTATTCGCTCACAGATATTTTCCTGATGAGATGGTTACAACGGCAGTGAGCAGGGTGGTTTAATGCTTTAATACAAAATGCGTAACGCAAAATGCGCGATTCATTCCCTAAATGCTTAATCCAAAGATTCGTACCTTTGCCATCTCAATACTTTTAAATGCACAATCCCGCAATACAACCCGAAAAAGCTGTTCTGGTAGGCCTGGTTACAGCCAAACAGGACGAAAATAAAGCACACGACTACCTCGATGAACTGGAATTCCTGCTCGATACCGCCGGAGCAATTCCGGATAAACGGTTTGTTCAGAAACTGCCAATGCCCGATTCACGAACTTTTGTTGGCGCCGGCAAAATACAGGAAATTGCTGAATACGTTAAAGCAGCTAATATTGATATTGTTGTTTTCGACGACGAACTCAGCGGCTCACAAACCCGTAATATCGAAAAAGAATTGGGTTGCAGAGTCCTCGATCGTCCATTGCTGATCCTCGATATTTTCGCAAAACGTGCCCGCACAACAACCGCCCGTACTCAGGTTGAATTGGCTCAATATCAATACTTATTGCCACGCCTGACCCGCATGTGGACTCACCTCGAGAAACAACGTGGAGGTATTGGTATGCGCGGTCCGGGTGAAAAGGAAATTGAAACCGATCGCCGTATTATCCGTGATAAAATTGCTTTGCTCAAAGATAAACTCAAAGATATTGACAAGCAGAAAGTAACTCAGCGTAAAAACCGTGAAGAGCTTATACGCGTTGCCCTTGTTGGATACACCAATGCAGGTAAAAGCACAACCATGAACCTGCTGAGTAAAAGTGATGTGTTTGCCGAAAATAAACTTTTTGCTACAGTAGATACTACGGTTCGTAAAGTAGTTGTTGAAAACCTTCCTTTTTTGCTAACCGATACGGTTGGATTTATACGCAAACTACCTCACAACCTGGTTGAATCGTTTAAATCGACATTAGACGAAGTGCGCGAAGCCGATCTGCTGCTGCATATCGTTGATATTTCGCATACCGCTTTTGAAGAACAGATAGAAGTAGCCACCCAGACTTTAGCCGAAATAGGCTGTGCCGATAAACCCATGATTATGATTTTCAATAAAATGGATGCTTACAGCCATGTTGAAAAAGACCCGATTGACCTTGCACCGCCTACCAAAGAAAATATTACGCTGGAAGAACTGAAAAACACATGGATGGCAAAAGCCAATGCGCCGGCAATATTTATTTCGGCCAAACATAAAATCAATATCGACGAACTCCGCGCTATGCTTTATACCGAAGTTAAAAAGCTGCATCTGGTCAGGTATCCTTATACAAGCTTTTTGTATTAAAAGTCATTAGAGTAAGGTATAAACAGATTCAGATTTTTAAAATCCAATTACTATTCAATGAAAGGTGTCATTCTGTTATTTGCATTTGTCTTGATTGTGAGTCTGTTGAAAGCGCAGGTTTTTACCAGCAGCAATCTTCCTATCATAATAATCAGCACCAATAATGTGAGTATTCCCGATGAACCCAAGATTCCGGGCACCATGAAAATTATTGATAACGGGCCAGGTGAAATCAATCATATTACCGATCCCGGAAATGTGTATGATGGAAATATCGGTATCGAAATCCGCGGCAGTTATTCCGCATCTTTGCCGCAAAAACCATATGCTGTCGAAACGCGCGATATCACTCAAAACGACACGGCAGTATCACTTTTCGGTTTTCCCGAAGAGAGCGACTGGGTATTACTGGCTAATTATAACGACAAGGTGTTCATGCGCAATGCATTGGCATTCAAGCTTTTTAATGAAATGGGGCAGTATGCTTCGCGGACACGTTTCTGCGAAGTAACAGTTAATGGCATTTACCAGGGTATTTATGTTTTTGGCGAAAAAATTAAGCATGACGATGGCCGGGTTGATATTGCCAAACTTGATCCCGACGAAAATTCAGGCGAGCCTCTTACCGGGGGGTATATTTTTAAAATCGATTATTGGGATAACCAAAACAGCTGGAAATCACCTTATCATCCTATCGGACATTCCGACTTTGATGTACATTTTGTGTATTACACGCCCAAACCGGAGGAAATCACAACGCAGCAGCGAAATTACATCAAAGATTTCGTAACAACTTTCGAATCAGCATTATACAACCCTTTCGGCAACTATGGAATTTATATGGATAAGCAATCGTTTATCGATTATTTCCTTGTTAACGAAGTGGCACGCAACAACGATGGATTTAAAAAGAGTTTTTATTTTTATAAAGACCGCGATGGAATTGACAAACGAATAAACTGTGGGCCGGTATGGGATTTTGATTGGGCATGGAAAAATATTGATGAATGTTCCATTTTTGCCAATACGGATGGCAGTGGCTGGGCTTATAAAGTAAATGATTGTTACCCTGATGTAAACTCGCCCGGCTGGCATGTCCGCTTATTGCAGGATACCGCTTTTGCGAATGAGCTGAACTGCCGCTGGAAATTATTCCGCAACGATATTCTGAATACTGACAGCCTGCTGAACTGGGTCGATTACAATGCAAGCTACCTGTGGCAAGCCCAGCAACGGCATTATACCCGCTGGCCAATTCTGGGACTCAATGTGGGAACGCCTGTTATCGGATCCATCCCAACCACGTTTCAGGGCGAAATAAACGATTTTAAAAACTGGATACAACTCCGGTTTAACTGGCTGGATGCCAATATGCCGGGAAGCTGTTACAATATCCTGAATACAGACTTTACCAAAAGCAAACTTTTGGTAACTGCATTTCCAAATCCGGCATCCGATCATATTTTTATTGAACTGCCAGTTCAGGATAATTTGGCGAAACTTCAGGTTTTCAGCATGTCGGGTAAGCTTATGCTTGTCCCTTTCAGCTTTGACAATAACCTGTTTGAGTTAGATGTACACACTTTGCAAACCGGTGTATATTATGCCCGGATTACCAGCGGCAACAACGATATCAACACTCAAAAACTGGTTATTGCAAGGTAATATTATTGCAATAAATGCGTTACTGAAAGTAAAATTCTGTGCTTCACAAGCAACTCAAATTCATTCAACTATTGAATCCAGACTTTAAATTCCTGATCATCCGCTTCAGCTCCATCGGCGACGTAATTCTTACCACGCCTTTGATCAGATGTTTGCGTGCTGCTTACCCCGAAAGTCAGATTGACTTCCTGGTGAAAAAGGAATTTGCAATAGTGCTTTCGCAAAATCCGCATATCAACAGCATTATAACATTCGATAAAAAAGCCGGTAAAGGTGAATTGTCTAAAATCCGGAATCTAATCAGGATGAACGGTTACACTCACATACTTGATATTCAAAAAAACCTCAGAAGTATTTATATTTCAGCCGGTTCAGGAGCAAAAGTGAGCAGTTTTTCGAAAAAGCTTTTTGCCCGCGATATGCTTATCCGTTTTAATATAAATATTTATAAAGAGATAAAACCTGTTTATCTGCGCTATTTCGAATCAGTGGCTAACCTTGGTGTTACGTATGACAATTGTGGCACGGAGGTTTTTCCTTCAATTTCAGAATCAGAGAAAATTACAGGAATACTTGCACAGAATAATTATCTGCCTCAGTTTCCTTTACTTGTAATAGCTCCCGGAGCGCAATGGGAAAACAAGCGCTGGCCGGTCGAAAGATTTGCTGCCGCAGCCGAAACTTTTTGTGAACAAACCGGGGCAAAAACGATTTTAATAGGCGGCTCTGGCGATATTGAAATCTGCAACAGCATGCAATCTCTCATGAAATCGACAGTACTAAACCTGGCGGGGAAATTGAGCCTGATGGGATCGGCAGCCTTACTTGGTAAAGCCTCCATGGTTTTTACCAACGATACTGGCATGTTACATATGGCCCAGGCAATGAAAGCTCCTGTGGTAGCAGTTTACGGACCAACAACCCGCGAACTTGGATTTTTCCCAATTCCTGAAAACAGTCGTGTAGCCGAAACAGATGTTTCGTGCCGTCCTTGCACTCAGAAAGGACTTCACTATTGCCCGAAAACACATTTCCGATGTATGAACGATATCAAACCTGCAAAGGTATCTGACCTTGCCATGGAACTTATATCAGAAAAGCCACAATCGAATAAATTGTAATACATTATATCCAATGAAAAAACGGATTGTACACTCAACAATAGCTTTAGCAATGATAGTTTCACTGCTTTTTACAGCATGTGTTAAAGAAGAAAACAACGAATTCCCGGATGTAACCGCTACAAATGATACTATTTACGGAACTTTAAAATACAAGCAGCCGCAATCGACAGGTGGAATAATTGTTGCCTGGCCATACGGAGCAGCTACTTTTAAAGTAATTGCAGATTCTTCGGAAGTAATAGCTTCAGCGCCTGTAAATGCGGATGGAACTTTCACCGTTGTGCTTCCGGGCACCATGTCGGGTAGTTTTTTGAGCAGTCTGGCTCATATTGCTCAGAGTCAGGGTGGAACAGTAGCTGCTGCACCAAACACAACCCGGTTTCTCAGTGCTTTGCAGTATAAAGTTGAGTATTCTTTTGAGGGGAATAGCAAAGTTATAAGTACCAACCTATATACCTTGAAATCGGATAATTCAATTGAAAAATCCTATTTCTATAATTTCTACGATTCTGACGGAACTTTTGCAGGAACCAGTTATGTCGGGAATATTTTCAACTGGACTTTTGCTAAAGGTTGGGGAATGGTTGAATCGAATACAACCAATAGCACAACATACACGTTTAACTCCAATTCGATATCCGTTTTGCCCCCAGCAGCTGTGTGGGTAAATCTGTAAGCTGTTAAAGAAATAAATCCAAAATGCTAAGCCTTACTTTTCATATAGGGCTCCTATGCTTATCACAAAGGAAGAGAATATTTCTGACTTCAGTTGGTGAGTATTTTTCAACAGACATTCACTACATTGTAAATCGTGACGTGCGAATTATTAATGATTTTCTTCTCCAATAAAACCTCCATGTTTCTCTGCAAACAGATTGGGTTATCAAATTTTCTTCCTCTTATTCTAATAACAATAGTAATTTTGCGTTACTATCAGTAAAAAACCACTTTTCCTGACTATGCATTATAAAACCCTTAGGGTTATGTCAATATGGATAATAAGTGTTTCTGCATTTATTGTTCTTGTGCTTTTCCTGGCTCAGCGCTATCTTGGTCCTGAAGTTAAAAAACTGTTTATTACCGAAATAAATAAGTCGCTTACAGCCGAAGTGCAGATCGATGAAGTACAACTCAGTCTGATAAAGGATTTCCCTTTTGCCTCTGTATGGTTTTCGGGCGTGCGCATGAAGGAAGCCCTTAATCCTCCGTCAAAAAACTATTTGCTTACAGCTGGTACTATTTCGATGAGGTTCAATATTTGGGACCTTTTGCGGAAAAAATATGAAGTTAAAATAATCCATCTGGCCGATGTTGAAATTGCTCCCCGCATATATGCTGATGGGAGAGACAATTATCATTTCTGGAAACAGTCGGCAAGTGGCTCAGTTGATAATGTAAACTTCGGGTTACAGCGTATTATTTTCCATAACCTGCACATACGTTATGCTAATGATGTTTCCAGCACATCATTGGATGTTAAAGTTCCGGGCTTTGTTGCAAAAGGCAATTTCGGAAGCAATAAATATGCACTCGATCTGGCGGGGAACATACTGTTAAATGAATACAAAACGCAGGGAATCAGTTATGTATCGGATCGTAATATTAATGTGTGGCTCACACTCGATGCCGATAATACTACCGGCTTATATAACATTAAAAAAGGTACGCTCGAAACCGGAAAGTTAAAGCTTGCAACCTCCGGAAGCCTTATTTACAGTGATAAACAAAAGCAAATTGACCTTAACGTATCAGCTACCGGATCGACTCTTGAGGAAATGATTTCGCTGATTCCGACCCGATTTACCAAAAGTTTTAGTGGCTATAAGTTTCAGGGAAAAGGAAATATTACATCAAAAATTTTCGGGTTGTTTGGCGATAACCAAATTCCGGCAGTTACTGTTCGCCTTGATTTGCAGAACGGCATTATCGCGGAACGTAAATCGGGCATGAGCCTGCGGAATGTGTCGGCACTGGCAGCTTATAGTGTAAATCAGAATGGGAAAAACGAATCACTTTCTATCAGCAAGCTCAAGGCAAATCTGGGCGATGGATTTATCAGCGGTTCGCTGATGATGCAGGGGTTTTCGTCACCGGCCATTCAATGTAACCTTACTGCCAGCCTCAATCTGAATGAGTTGCAGCAATTTCTTAAATATGAACAGTTCACAACTCTGAACGGCTGGTTAAAATTTAATGCTTCTTTTGATGGAAGGATTACGAATATAAAGCAACCTTCAACAAACGATTTTTTGAACAGCAGTCTTACCGGTTCAGGTTCAATACAGCAGGCAAGCCTTGGATTGAAAAACTATGACCTTCCGATTAAAAATATTCAGTCGGTTTTCGAATTTAACGGCAACGATCTCAATCTGCAGCAATTTAGTTTTCAGGCAGGTCGTAGCGATTTTAATCTCAAAGGAGCACTCGGAAATCTTTTATCATGGATTTTCATCAAAAACCAAAGCCTTACAATCACCGGGTTACTGTCATCACAACGCTTCGACTGGGACGAACTTTCAGGCGCACAGCAAGGCTCGGGAAGCGAATACCAGTTCAGTTTACCCGCCAATATCAGCATTAGCAATTTACAAATCCGCAACAGCCATTTTACTTTTGGTAAATTTACCGGCAACAATATAACCGGTATAGCACATTTGCGAAACAAGGTTTTGTCAGTCAGCGATATTGCATTGCTCACTTGCCAGGGCAGTGTTACCGGACAATTCAATATCAATGCGAAAGCGGAGAAATACTCGCTGTTACAGGCTAAAGTCAGGCTCGAAAAAGTAAATGTAAAAATGCTTTTCACACAGTTTGGTAATTTTGGTCAGCACGACCTTAAGGATGAAAACCTGGAAGGACTGCTTACTTCGGATGTTGTATTTGCAGGTACCATGATGAATAACCTTAATATTGATCTGAATTCAATTAAAACCCATGCCGATATTAAGATTGAGAACGGCCGACTGGTGAATTACAGTCCGATGCAAAGCCTTTCTAAATTTTTGAAAGTAGATGATCTTTCGGATATACGGTTTGCTACACTTCAAAACCAGGTGGATATTGCTAACCAGGTGATTTATATTCCGTCAATGGAAATAAAATCGAGCGCACTTGATTTGCAGCTCATGGGAACGCATACTTTTAACAATGAACTGGATTATCATTTTACAATAGCCCTTGCTGACCTGATGGCTTCCAAATTTAAAAAACGAAACAAAGGGTATGATAACCAGGCTGAATTCGGGCCTGTGGAAGACGATAACCGCGGCCGTACTAAAGTTTATGTATCACTCAAGGGAACTGTTGATAATCCTGTTGTAAAATATGATAAGAAAGCTATGCGCGAGAAAATAGCCGATGATATGAAAGCACAAAAAGCAGAGCTGAAGCAGATTCTGAGGCAGGAATTCAACTGGAAACTGGGCGATACGATTAATAAAGCACAACAAACAAAAGAAAAGGAAATTCAGAAAAAACAGGAGGAAGGGAAATTTGTAATTGAGTGGGACGATGATAAGAAGTGAGAGTAAGTTAGAGTATTTCGGGAGGATTGAGTGAGGGGAGCACGGAGAGGAGGAGAAACGGAGAGGAGGAGACACGGAGAAGGGGAGACACGGAGAGGGGAGAAACGGAGAGGGGGAGCACGGAGAGGAGGAGAAACGGAGAGGAGGAGACACGGAGAAGGGGAGACACGGAGAAGGGAGAAACGGAGAGGGGGAGACATGGAGAAGGGGAGACACGGAGAAGGGAGAAAAAGATTTAGCTATCGCGAATATGCTTTCAATCGTGGCCATGAAAGTATTGTTGTATATTTAATGCCCTTAATAGTACTGCCGCATAACTATTTATTTCATGAAACAACCATTTTCGAACCGTTACAGTATTTATGACCGCAAAAGGCACTGGAAGTTACTGCTGCTACTTTCCGCCATTTTTATCATTGCTTTTTCACTCTGGTATTCCAACCAGCTGGTAAAAAAAATTGCCAGGGACGAGCGTCAGAAAATTCATACTTGGGCTAATGCTATTCAAACCAGGGCCCGACTTGTTAATTCGACTCAGAAATTTTTTACTCAAATTGAAGAAGAAGAGCGGAATAAAGTAAAATTGTATGCTGAAGCAGTGCAACGATTAACCCGTGCAGGTAATCTTGATGATGTTGATTTTTACCTCAATATCATTCAGAACAATACTTCCATCCCCGTTATTCTTACTGATGCGCAAGGCAGGATAATTGCCTCTTTGAACACTGTTTTTACCTCCGATACGGTTCCCGGAATGGAAGGTTATCTCAAAAAAGAATTTTCGAAATATAAGCCCATTCCTATACCATATTACAAAAAGGAAGTCAATTATATCTATTACCAGGATTCAAGATTATTTACTGAAATGCAGGTGGTAGTTAATAACCTGGTGGATGCCTTTTTCAGCGAAGTGGTAAATAATTCAGCTTCGGTGCCAGTGCTGATTACTGACAGTATGCACACGCAGGCCTTGGCTTACGGGCAGATAGATACGATACAGATACATGATTCCGCTTACCTGCAGCAACTTATTTACGAAATGGATGCCGAAAACGATCCTATCGAAATTACCATTGCCGGCCAGGGTAAACGACTTATTTATTATAAAGACTCTTATGTACTTACACAACTGCGCTATTTCCCTTACATACAGTTAGCTATAATCAGTATTTTCCTTTTGGTGGCTTACATGCTGTTCAGTACCGCCCGCAGGAGTGAGCAAAACCAGGTATGGGCCGGCCTGGCAAAAGAAACAGCACATCAGTTGGGAACTCCGCTTTCATCCATGATGGCGTGGGTCGATTACCTCGAAGCCAAAGATGTGGACCCCGAAACCATCGAAGAACTGCGTAAAGATGTAAACCGCCTCAGCACCATCACGGACCGTTTTTCCAAAATTGGGTCTAATCCTTCGCTTGTGCCCGAAAATCTGGTTTCAGTAATTTACAGTTCGGTATCGTACCTCAAAACACGCACGTCGCAGAAGATTATTTACTCCGTAAATCTACAGCCTGAGCAATCAATTGTAGTGCCTTTAAATCTTCAGTTGTTCGAATGGGTAATCGAAAACCTGGTAAAAAATGCTGTTGATGCCATGACTCGACAGGGAATCATAAGCATTGATATCATTGAAGAAGAGCATGAAGTAATTATTGATATAGCCGATACCGGAAAAGGTATTCCCCGAAATATGTTCCGCACTATTTTCAATCCGGGGTACACCAGCAAACAACGCGGATGGGGTTTGGGCTTATCGCTTTCGAAACGTATAATTAACGAATACCACAAGGGTAAAATCTTTGTCAAAAGCTCCACTCTTGGCAAAG
Organism: Bacteroidales bacterium; assembly: GCA_038249705.1. Classification (GTDB taxonomy): domain Bacteria; phylum Bacteroidota; class Bacteroidia; order Bacteroidales; family UBA4417; genus UBA4417. Next base: position 18,055 of record JBBSDC010000075.1, read on the forward strand.
GGACTACTTTCAGGATCGTTTTAAAAAAGAATTAAAAATTGTCGGGCATATACATTCACATCCCATTTTGTAAGCACAAATGCAATTACTGCAATTTCTATTCGCTGGCCAGCACCCGGTATATGGATCAGGTTACGCATGCCCTGCTCAGCGAATTGCAGCAACGAAAAAACTATCTTCAGGATGAACCGGTCGAAACTATTTATTTTGGCGGAGGTACGCCTTCAATACTAAAGGTATCAGATATTGAAAATATTATCAGTACTGTTTTTAAGTCATATAATGTTACGGCTGATGCCGAAATTACCCTCGAAGCTAATCCTGACGATCTAACGCGCGAAAAACTTCTTGCACTGAAAAATTCAGGTATCAATCGGCTGAGCATTGGAATTCAATCTTTCAGGGAAGCAGATTTGAAATACCTCAGCCGCACACATGCAGCCGGGCAGGTTATCCGGTGTATTGAGGATGCGATCCAAGCAGGTTTTCACAACCTGAGCATCGATCTTATTTATGGTATCCCAACGCTTACTGACGAAGGCTGGATTGAAAATCTTGAAAAAGCACAGAAATATAAAATCCCACATATTTCGGCCTATTCGCTTACTATCGAGGACAAAACACCTCTCGAAGTCATGATCAGGAAAGGGAAAATGAGTCCGGTTGACGAATCGCCTGCACTATCGCATTATCATATACTCACACGTTTTATGCAGCAGCATGGGTACGAGCAATATGAAGTATCCAATTTTTGCCTTCCCGGTAATTACTCCCGGCACAATACAGCCTATTGGCAGGGGAAACATTACCTCGGTATCGGACCATCAGCACATTCGTACAATGGCATTTCACGCAGCTGGAATGTAGCTCATCTCAACAAATATATCGAATCGGTTGCATCAGGCACAGTGGAGTCGGAGCAGGAATTACTAAGTACTGTCACGCAGTTGAATGAGTATATTATGACTTCGCTGCGTACCATGTGGGGCTGCGATTTGGTGGCGGTTGGTAAAAAAATCGGAACTGAAACCGCCGAAAAACTCTTAAACAACGCATTACCATTTATTGAATCGGAACAAATGAAATACCTTTCCGGTAAATTGCTTCTTACACCTTCAGGTTTGCTGTTTGCTGACGGTATTTCAGCTGCTCTTTTCGTGGAAGACAAAGCATAACCCTAACCTGGACAAGCCAGAACCAAACAGGATTTGAATAATGAATATCGAATAATGAAGTAAAAGACCCTAAACTGGACAAGCCAGAGCTAAAAAAGATTTGAATAATGAATATCGAATAATGAATATCGAATAATGAAGTAAAA
>JBBSDC010000076.1:0-19262 GCA_038249705.1 Bacteroidales bacterium
CCCGCTGCATCGGGAACCTGATTTGCAATCCGGTATATTAAATCGTTTCCGGAATCAGCTTAGCGGGATTTATAACCCGCTGCATCGGGAACCTGATTTGCAATCCGTTATATTAAATTGTTTCCGGAATCAGCTTAGTGAAACTTCCAAAATAACTTCCCCAATTGTAAGTGAGGTAGTAATAACGGTGGCTGATCAACCAAATGACCAAAGATTGGTGTTTGAATGTTGGAGCAGCTGGCTATCTGCTATAGTCCGTAGGACTTCAACATTAATAAAGGAAAATACGGAAGAGGAATATTGCCCGTAGGGCATTAACATAAAAAAGTTGTAAAAAAAACGAAGCTCAGCTCTTCATAAGTTTTGAGGAAGTTAATATGTAAGCTTCACTTAGCGGGATTTTATAATCTCAGCTCAGCGGGATTTATAATCCCGCTGTATGGGTACAGGATTTGTAATCCGGTATAGTATTGCGTTTCCGGAATCAGCTCAGCGGGATTTATAACCCGCTGCATCGGGAACCTGATTTGCAATCCGGTATATTAAATCGTTTCCGGAATCAGCTTAGCGGGATTTTATAATCCCGCTACAACGGGTACCGGATTTGCAATCCGGTCTGTATTTATGTTTCCTGATTTTTTTTATCATCACAATTGAAGCCAATATTACCGCAAAATCACCTTTGTTTTAGGTGATAAACGTAATTATTGTATTAAATTTTCTAAAAACTTGCATTTCATTAGCAGGCTTTCATACTTTTGACCATTGAATCTTTATTCCTTAAGCTATGGATCTTACTATGATTAATGCCATTTCGCCTGTTGATGGTCGCTACCGCAAACAGGTTGAACGTCTTTCGTATTATTTCAGCGAAGCCGCTCTTATTAATTACCGCGTATTTGTGGAGGTAGAGTATTTTATTTCGCTGTGCGAAATTCCGCTCCCCCAGCTTAAAGGGATTGAGCGTAAAGAAATTGCTGAACTCAGAGCTTTATGCCGCGACTTTACGTTTACTGACGCACTTGAGGTTAAAGAAATTGAATCAAAAACCAACCATGATGTAAAAGCTGTAGAATATTATTTAAAAAAGCGGTTTGATAAAATGGGTCTGGGGAAATACAAAGAGTTTATCCATTTCGGACTCACTTCGCAGGATATCAATAATACGGCTGGTCCCTATGCATTGAAACTTGCTCTCAATGAGGTGGTTGTCCCTTTGTATGAGGATGTTATACAGAAACTTACCCGCAGGGCAAAAGAATGGAAGAAGATTCCGATGCTTGCCCGCACACATGGTCAGCCAGCTTCGCCAACTATTTTAGGTAAAGAAGTATATGTATTTGCCGAAAGGTTAAAGCAGCAACTGAAACTGTTGAAAACAATCCCACTTTCAGCAAAATTTGGCGGGGCTACAGGTAATTTTAATGCACATTATGTTGCGTACCCTGATATTAACTGGTCCGATTTTGGTGATGACTTTGTGAAAAATAACCTTTTACTCGAACGCCTTCGCTATACCACTCAGATTGAGCATTACGATAATATGGCAGCGCTTTTCGATACTATGAAACGCATCAACACCATACTACTCGATTTGAGCCGCGACATGTGGAGTTATATTTCCATGGAGTATTTCAAACAAAAAATCAAAGCCGGCGAAATTGGATCCTCAGCAATGCCACATAAAGTAAATCCGATAGATTTCGAAAATGCTGAAGGCAACCTCGGAATAGCAAATGCATTTTTTGAGCACCTTTCGGCCAAACTACCTATTTCGAGACTTCAACGCGATTTAACTGATTCAACAGTTACCCGCAATATAGGTGTGCCTATTGCCCATACATTAATAGCAATAAAATCATTGATAAAGGGTATTGATAAACTAATTCTCAATGAAGAGAAAATTCATGCTGATCTCGAAAATAACTGGGCTGTGGTAGCCGAAGCCATTCAAACCATACTCCGTCGCGAAGGTTTCCCAAAACCATACGAAACTTTAAAAGAACTCACCCGAACCAATACACATATTGATCACAAGGCAATAACCGCATTTGTTGCTAAACTCAATGTGACTGCAAAAGTGAAAGAAGAGCTGAATAAAATAACACCTTCCAATTATACCGGACGGTTCGAAATCTGAGTAAGTGTTAAATTTTGTGAGAAAAGAAAACAAAGTAGTATAAACAAATTGTTTTGAGTAATTTTGCGCAAAATATAGGACGATATATGGATTTGAAAGAGATTTTATCAGTTTCGGGAAAACCCGGACTATTTAAAACAATCGCTCAAACTAAAACGGGCGTTATTATCGAATCGCTTACTGATGGCAAGCGTTTACAGGCTTTCGCAAGTGATAAAATCAGTTCTTTGGGCGAAATCAGTATTTTTACCAAAGATGAAGATTTGCCACTCCGCGAAGTTTTCAGGCTAATTCAGGAAAAAAACAGCGACCAGCCGGCACCGGATGCTAAAACTGATGATAATGAATTGAAAGCATTTTTCGAATCAATTTTACCTGATTACGACCGTGAGCGAGTGTATGTTTCGCATATGCGTAAGCTTGTTCAATGGTACAACCTGCTTATTTCTAATGGTGTAACTGATTTTTCAGTCCCTGCTGAAGAGGTTGAAGGAGATTCTGCATCTCCAGGCGAAACTGAACCTGAAACCGAAGACAAATAATTCTAAGTCCGTCGTATTACATGACGGACTTTTTTTAAGTATTTTCGCCTGCATATTCGCACATGATGAAGAAATTTATCCACGACTTTGAGGTTACACTCAACCATCACATTTCGGATGACTACTTTGCTTTATACCTGAAATGCCCGGTCGACCTGCCGCCGGTTATGCCCGGACAGTTTGCCGAAGTACTGGTAAGCAATTCAACAACCACGTACCTGCGTCGGCCATTTTCCATTTATGATACCGATTATAAAACCAATGAACTCGCATTGCTTTTGAAAAAAGTAGGCGATGGAACAGCCGCTCTAATGAAACTTAAAAAAGGCGATATCCTCAATTTGGTTTACCCACTTGGAAATTCGTTTAGCCTGCCCGCTGGTGAAAAAGCCTTACTAGTTGGAGGAGGTGTGGGCATTGCACCAATGTTGCTCCTGGCAAAACTTTTAAACGAAAAAGGTTTTAAACCTGATGTGCTTATTGGTGGCCGGACTGCCAATGATATTGTAGAACCTGAAAAATATAAGCCTTTCGGCGATGTTTTTATTACTACTGATGATGGCTCTGCCGGCGAAAAAGGCATGGTGACTCAACATTCTCTGTTTTCCGGAAAAGTGAAAGAATACTCAGCCATTTATGCTTGTGGGCCTGATCCGATGATGAAAGCAGTTGCAAAAGTTGCTGCCTCTCACGATATTTTTTGTGAAATTTCGCTCGAAAACACAATGGCCTGCGGAATCGGCGCCTGTTTATGCTGTGTGGTCGAAACTATTGATGGCAATAAAACTACTTGCATCGAAGGACCTGTTTTTGATACACGCAAACTCAAGTTATAAAGAGTTGAGGAGGTTCTTAAAACGTAAAAGTTGAGAATGACAAATCGAAATGAGACAAGAGTTTTTTATAAATGAATAAATTCAAAATCTGCTCATAAAAAAATATACTTTCTCTTACCCTGTGTCTATAGCAACTCTGTGGTTTAAAAAGAATTATAATTTTGAAATCCCAAATACCAATGCTTGATTTAACCGTAAATGTACATAAGTTACTGCTCAAAAACCCGGTAATGTCAGCTTCGGGTACTTTTGGCTATGGACCTGAATTCGATGATTTTATTGATGTAAACAGGCTTGGAGGAATACTTACAAAAGCCTGCACTTCGAAAAACAGGGATGGCAACCGATATCCGCGTATGGCCGAAACGCCTTCCGGAATGCTTAATTCTGTCGGGTTGCAAAATAAAGGGGTCGATTATTTTATCGATACTATTTACCCGAAAATTAAGCACTACAATACACATATTATTGTAAATGTTTCGGATTCAACAGTTGATGGTTATATGGAAGTGGCTGAAAAGCTGAATTCCCTCGAAAAAGTTACAGGGATTGAACTGAATATCTCCTGTCCGAATGTAAAAGAAGGCGGAATGGCTTTTGGAACATCCTGTCCTATGGCAGGTGCTGTAACTAAAGCAGTTCGCGAAGTTTATGATAAAACGATGATAGTTAAACTTTCGCCAAATGTTACAAATATTGCGGAAATTGCCAAAGCTGTTGAAGATGAAGGTGCTGATTCGGTATCAGTTATAAATACTTTACTCGGAATGGCTATTGATGCCGAAAAACGTCGTCCAATACTTTCAACCATAACCGGAGGATTATCAGGGCCTGCAATTAAACCCATAGCATTACGTATGGTTTGGCAGGTTTCAAAAGCCGTTAAAATTCCGGTAATTGGTTTAGGTGGCATCAGCAACGCAAAAGATGCTATCGAATTTCTGCTTGCAGGAGCAACAGCTATACAGGTTGGAACCGCCAATTTCATTGATCCGCAAGTATGTATAAAAATACTTGATGGAATTGAGGAATACTGCAACCGCCATGGAATAAAAGATGTAAAGGAATTGATAGGAGCGCTGGAAAGTTAAAAATGATAAATTCCAATATCCAAATTCCAAAATTAAAGTTGCATTGTCCATAGAGCCATTGAACGTGAAGCAATACCCGAATCACTTGTACGCGAAGCACTTGAACGCGCAGCATTTGAACCCTTGAACGCGAATCACTTTAACTCGCAGCATTTGAACCCTTGAACTCTGAAACTCTGAAACATTTTTCATGAACAAAAAGAACATTCTACTTATCGGCAGCGGTGGCCGCGAACATGCCATTGCATGGAAACTTGCACAAAGTCCTTTATTGAATCAGTTGTTTATTGCTCCCGGAAATGCAGGAACTTCGTTGGTAGGGAAAAACGTGCCTGTAAACGGGAATGATTTCGAAAGTGTAAAAAAGTTTGTAATTGATCAAAAAATTAACCTCATAGTAGTAGGACCCGAGGAACCACTGGTTCGTGGAATTCACGATTATTTTCTCAATGATGAATTACTTAAAAATATTCCGGTTCTTGGCCCGCAGAAAGCAGGTGCTGAACTCGAAGGTAGCAAGGATTTTGCCAAGCAGTTTATGATTCGCCACGGTATTCCAACAGGCGCATACCAAACTTTTACCAGGGAAACATTAGCTGATGGAATAGCATTTCTGAAAACTCTTACAGCACCGTATGTACTTAAAGCGGATGGGCTTGCAGCCGGAAAAGGTGTAATTATATGCAAAACTTTGCATGAAGCAGAAGATGAACTTTCCGATATGCTTGCCAATCAAAAATTTGGGAAAGCATCGGAACGTGTTGTTATTGAGGAGTTTCTGGATGGTGTCGAGCTTTCGGCTTTTGCCATTACCAATGGAACTGAATACATGGTATTGCCCGAAGCCAAGGATTATAAGCGTATCGGCGAAGGCGATTCCGGACCTAACACAGGTGGTATGGGTTCCATATCCCCCGTACCCTTTGCCGGAAATGAATTTATGCAGAAAGTTGAAGATCGTGTGATAAGACCAACTGTGGAAGGCTTGCAAAAAGATGGGATTCCTTACCAGGGTTTCCTGTTTTTTGGTTTGATGAATGTAAAAGGCGATCCATTCGTAATTGAATACAATGTGCGATTGGGCGATCCGGAAACCGAATCTATTCTACCACGGATAAAAACGGATCTTCTCGAAATTTTCCTTGCAACTGTCGAAGGCCGCTTATCAGAAATAAATTCCGAAATTGACGAACGTACCGCCGCTTGTGTAATGATTGTTTCCGGCGGTTATCCAGGCGATTATACCAGCGGAAAAAAGATTTCAGGACTAGATTCAGTTACTAAAAGCATGGTTTTTCATGCCGGTACTTCATCGCAGAGTGATGAAATTGTTACCGCCGGTGGACGGGTTATTGCAGTTACCACGCTGGCTCATGATTTTAAAACAGCTGTGGCAACATCTCTTGAATCAGCAAAGTTAATCAAATTCGAAGGTTCTTATTTTCGCACAGATATTGGTAAAGACCTGATGTAAATTTTATTTTTATTTATTCGAAAATGTTAAAATGGGTTTATAAATCAGGTACGTTACTGCAGTTTACATTGTATACTGTATTCATGGCTGTGCTCTGGATACCAGCGTTTGTAAATCCTGTAACTCCTGTTCACACTATTTCGGATGGTCCGCTCTACACACTGTTTTTATCTTGGTTACAGCCTAATCCTTTTTTACCGATTGCAGCAGGTTTATTTCTTATTCTAGTGCAGTCGGTTGTTCTGTTTTACATATACCAGTCTAACGGTTTTTTCGGACGAAGTAATTTCCTGCCAGCAATAATAATTATGATGGCATACAGCTGGGATCCACACTATCTGACTATGCACGCATTGCTTCCTGCCGGCATTTTTAGCATCATTGCATTTAATTCAATATTATCAATGTATGGTAAGCAGGATGCTTACCACCAGGTGTTTACAGCAGGCTTATCCATTGGCATAGCGGCTCTTTTTTATGTTCCTCTGGCTTTCCTTTTACTTTTAATCTGGTTTACTCTTATTACTTACCGTATCTCAAGCTGGCGCGAATATGTTATTTCGGTAATCGGATTTAGTATTCCGTTCATATATTTCATAAGCTGGTTATTCTGGAATGACAATTTTACTGTTGGTCTTGAACAGATTCATCACTCCCTTATCAACGTTATTTTACCTCCCCGAATCCCATTAATACCAACAATCTGGCTTTCTGTTTCAGCACTCATAATGATTCTGGCGATGGTGGCAGTTCTTAATTCGGTCAGTGATAAAGTTATCTCTATCCGTCGGAGGGTTTGGGTTTTGTTCAATTTCAGCTTCACCGCACTGTTAGGAACTCTACTGGCTGGCTGGCCAATCCTTTCGGCAAATTACATATTTGTAATTCCGATGTCGTTTTTCTTGACAGGAAGTTTAGTGATGAAAAAAAACAAATTCTGGTTCGAAATTTTGGCTACAGCCTATTTTTCACTACTCATAGTTATGCGATTATATGTGGCACTTTAATCTGGTGTCGGGTAAAATATCAGTACGTATAGTTCAGTAAGAATCATTTATACATTCAAAAACTCAATTTATTAAAACCCGGCATTTAGTGCTAATATCCTCATTTTCTAATCATCTGATTGAAGCCGGATGCGATGAAGCCGGGCGTGGTTGTCTGGCAGGACCTGTTTTTGCAGCTGCTGTTATATTTCCGTGTGGCTATAGTAACAAGCAGTTAAATGATTCAAAAAAATTGACGATTAATCAACGTACTAGTTTGCGACCGGTAATTGAAGCAGATGCCTTGGCTTGGGCCATAGCAATGGTTGATAATCAGGAGATTGATAAAATAAATATTCTGAAAGCATCAATCAGAGCAATGCATCTGGCCCTTGACAAACTTTTGTTTCAACCTGAACTTATTTTGGTGGATGGCAATCGATTCGCGACGTATAAAGATATTGATCATCAATGCGTTGTTAAAGGCGATGGTATTTTCCTTTCCATAGCTGCAGCCTCGGTTTTGGCAAAAACTTACCGCGATGACTATATGCTGAGGCTAAATGAAATTCATCCCCAATACGGATGGGACAGAAATAAAGGGTATCCAACCCTGGAGCATCGGAAAGCTATATTGAATAAAGGATACACGCCTTTTCACCGGCTAACTTTTACTGTCAGGATTGGTGAAAGTGAATAAAACAGAAAACAAAAATCCCCGCTTTTATACGGGGACTTCTGAACCAAATTATTAACCAAATTATTAACCAGAAAACTTTCAACCTTTTGTACCCAAATCAAAGTGACAGATTTGAAAACATAGTTATTAATTATTATTACTTACTCTTGTGTTGATGCTGCAAAATTATAATAAGATTGGTTAAGTTCGAACATTTTATAAATATATTTATGAAATTAAAGTAAAAATTATAGAAACCTCAATACTGTTGACATTGAGAAAATGAAAAAATGTAAGTAAAGCACGAATTTTGTAGATTTGCAACTTAAATCGGAACTAATATGTTAAATCGGATTGCTTTTTTCTCCTTCTTTTTACTGATAACTAAATTTTTAACTGCACAGCAAATCGTAAATTCCGATTATGCCACCTATATCGCCACCTATAAATCGAGTGCAATCCGCGAAATGCTTTTATTTCACATTCCTGCAAGTATTACCCTCGCTCAGGGAATAATTGAAAGCGGATGTGGCAAGAGTAAACTGGCGCTCGAAACGAATAATCATTTTGGCATAAAATGCCAGAAAGAATGGACAGGCGCAAAATACTACTACGACGATGATGAGCCCAATGAGTGTTTCCGCAAATACAAGGATGTAAACGAATCATTTCGCGACCATTCCTTGTTTCTTACAACCCGAATGCGGTATGCATTCTTGTTTTCAATTTCGCTTTCGGATTACAAAGGCTGGTCAAAAGGCTTGAAGCAAGCCGGATACGCAACTAATCCTGATTATGCCAATATGCTTATCAGGATGATTGAATCCAATAAACTTTATTTGTACGACGATACTACTGCCTTAACAAAGGAAGAAATTGCAACACTCAGAGGTGGCAATTATTTTTCGCAGGATGTGTTAGATAATATGGAATCTGAAACAGAGAATAATTCAGCTACCATAACCGAAGGACGTGTGCTTTTCAGGAAAAACTATAAATTCCCTTCTTCATCGGATTTTGCGTATTTATATACCTCAGATGATGGACGCAAAGTATATGAAAATAATGGAGTCCCTTTTGTTTTTGCAAAAAGAGACGATACCTGGTTCAGTATTGCTAAAGAATTTAGTATTTTCAGTTTTCAGGTTTATAAGCAGAATGATATGCTGGAAAAAGATTTAATTATTCAGGGTCAGATGCTTTACTTAGAGCCTAAAAGGAAGAAAAATGCCGAACACACTTATGTCGTAAAAACTGATGACAGCATGTATTCCATTTCACAGGAAAAGGGTGTTAAGCTTAACGAATTACACAAATTTAACAAGCTACAACCAGGCGAAGAACCCAGACCCGGATCAGAACTGAAACTTTCGAAATAGAAAAGTAGCAGTAAAATTTCACTATTGTATTTGTTAATGTATTGATATGCAGAAGTATATCTGTTTTTATAATTATTACATATACTTTGTTCGTGAATAAATAAAATTAATATACATTTGCATCGGCGTTTGTGAGCTTACTAATATCTCATACCGCTTTCTTCAGGGCAGGGTGAAATTCCCGATCGGCGGTACAGTCCGCGACTCCCTTAAAAAAGGATTGAACCGGTTAAACTCCGGTACCGACAGTATAGTCTGGATGGAAGAAGAATATTGATCGTGTAATGCTTGCCGTTTCCCGGTGGGCGTTAATGTGTATCTGTATTTTCAATCGTCGGCCCTTGGAGAATTTACTTCAGGGCATTTTTGTTTAAAATTATTAACAACACCGATGATGAAAATACTTCTCGTATCGCTTCAGATTTTATTTTTTAGTCTCCTATTAAATCCAGGTGTTAACGCACAGGAATTCAGGGTAAAAGGAACCGTGGCCGATCGAATTACCAACGAAACTATTCCCGGTGTTACCATTGTAGCCGAAGGAACCGACCAGGGAACTGTTACACAAAGTGATGGTACTTTTGAACTGATTTTGAACACCGAAAATTCAATTCTGAAATTTTCACATATTTCATATAATACACTCAGTCATACGGTTAGTAGGAAATCGGGGGCTATACTCTTCCTAGGAGTTATTAAACTAGAGCCTAATGTAATAAACCTTGACGAGGTTAAAATTATGTCGTCGTTTGTAACCGATCGTACAACTCCTGTGGCTGTTTCCACCGTTAAAGCCCGCACCATCGAACAGAAAATCGGTAACCAGGATTATCCTGAAATATTAAAAATGACTCCTGGAATTTATGCCACCAAAGAAGGGGGTGGAAGCGGCGACGACAGGCTTACACTGCGCGGATTTCAGCAGGAAAATGTATCGCTGTTGCTTAATGGGGTTCCGGTTAGCAGCATGGAAAACGGACTTGTTTACTGGTCGAATTGGGCCGGGCTTACCGATGCCACCGAAGCTATACAGGTTCAGCGTGGACTGGGTGCTTCGCGGGTAGCCATGAATTCGGTTGGCGGCACAATTAATATCATTACCAAATCAGCTGCTTCGGAAGCAGGTGGCGTTCTGCGTTATAGCCTTTCTGATTATGGCAACAGTAAAACTATACTCAGTTTTTCGACCGGAAAGATGAAGAACGGCGTGGCTCTTACATTTCTTGGTTCGCGGACAGTCGGACCCGGATTTGTTGATGCTACTTTTGTTAATGGCTGGTCGTATTTTTTAAGCCTTGATAAAGTATTTAACACTAAACACCGCCTGGTGCTTACAGCCATGGGTTCGCCAGAAAAGCATGGCCAACGAAATTATGGAATGAGCCAGGCCGATTTCGAAAAATTTGGTGTAAAATACAACAGCAACTGGGGTGAATATAACGGAAAAATTCTCACTCTTTCGGAAAATTTTTATCACAAACCTCAAATAAACCTGAACCACTACTGGAGCATTAATTCAAAAGTATTTCTTTCAACTTCAGCTTATGTTTCCTTTGGTAAAGGTGGCGGAAGATATACCGAAGCTTATAATTACGGGCAACCCACCTGGGCTTTCCGCAAAAACTACCAAATTGATTTCGATCTGATTTTTATGAATAATTCTACCCATTCCGACTCAACACAACTTGTTGATGGCGCGTTTGTTAACGGGTATTCGAAAAACATACTTACTAACTATAACGCAAACCATTATTGGGTTGGTATTTTAAGCTCATTGGCATTGGATGTAACTGATAAACTGAAAGTTACAACTGGGATTCATATCAGGAATTTTCGTTCGCATCTTTACGAAGAAGTTGATGACCTGATGGGTGGCGATTTTTGGGTTGAACAATATGCATATTCATTAGCAGGGGTAAGCGGGCGTGGACAAATCAAAAAACCAGGCGATGTGATTAATGTCGATAATTATTCGATGATTAGTTATGGAAACCTTTTTGGGCAGGCAGAGTATAAAGCCGGTAAGCTTTCAGCTTTTGTTGCTTCTACTTTTTCGGGAACGCATTACCGTCGCGAAGATCCTTATAATTACCCCGAAAATCCTTTGAGTGAACCTGTAAGCAAAGCAGGATTTGATGTTAAAGGCGGAGCCGGTTACCAGGTGGGACGGTTTGGTAATGTGTATGGTAACCTGGGATTCTATTCGCGTGAGCCCTATTACAAATTTGTATATGTAAACTATTCAAATACAGTGGCTCACGATCTGGTTAACGAAAAAATAACTGCGGCCGAAGCAGGATATACCTATGAAAACGGAAAAATAACATCAAGGATTAACCTGTATTACACATTGTGGAAAGATAAATCACTCTTGTCGCGCGAAAACATTCAATTGACTGACAGTACAATGACGCGTTCGCTGGTGCGTGGATTAAATGCGGTTCATCGCGGTATCGAAGCCGAAGTAAGCTACAACGTGCTTCAAAATCTGGTGGTTGCTGCAACTATTTCGTTAGGCGACTGGAAATGGCAGAATGATGTTTCGGCCAGTATTTACAACGACAACCAGGTGTTGGTTGACAGCATGAAAGTTTATACCAAAGGATTGAATGTTGGCGATGCCCCACAAACACAGCTGGGACTGTCAGCAGAATATCGCACTATTGCCGGATTCAGGTTTGCAGCCGACTGGGTGTTTTACGACCGGCTATATGCCAATTTTGATCCTGTAAACCGCAACAATCCCGACGATCGTATGCAGCCATACAGAGTTCGTTCATACTCGCTTGTTGATTTGTATATCGGTTACGATATGAATGTGAAACAATTCCCGGTTTCGTTACAGCTTGCCTGTCAGAATGTGTTCAACAAACAAACAATCATTCGCGGCGATGATGGTGCTGCTCATGATTTGGAAACTTTCAAAGGATTCTGGTCGCTTGGCAGGACATTTAATGTTTCGGCGAAAATTAGTTTCTAATCCGGTTTTCAAGTCAGAGCGCGAGTTAAAGTCGCACTCCGATTAAGAATGACTACTTTCCAAAATCTTCTTCCCCACCCAATGCCCCATCGAAAAACATCCTTGAAGTAAAAAGCCGCCAGTAGGAGCGTCCCAATCCAGCATTTCGCCGATGGCATAGCAGTTTGGAAGTTTTTTGAACGAAAAATCTGTGTTCATTTCGTTAAGATCAATGCCGCCAATGGTCGAAATGGCTTCTTCAACAGGACGGAGCGATTCAACTGGCAACACGATTTGTTTCAGGCTTGCTGCAAAAAGTTCAGGGGAAAGGAACGTTTCCTTTGTTGTAAATGCTTTGATTAGTGCAAGTTGAACGCTGTCAAGATTGAAAATTTCAGCATAGCTTTTGGTTTTCGTTGATGTTTTGCCCTGCACTTTCTGCAGCATCTGCTCCTGTGTATTGAATGGTTTCAGATCGAGTATAATTTGCACAAATTCATTAGCGTTTAGAGCTTTACGTATTTCACGAACAACCGGATAAATGGCATTGCCCTCGAGTCCGTATTCTGTAATCAGAATTTCGCCTTTCTGATGAAAGTCATTCACCGAAACGCTTATGTTTTTCAGAGGTTTACCTGCATGATTAGCTTTGATATTTTCAGGCCAGTTGATATGTATTCCACAATTCGATGATTGAAAAGCTAAGGTTTTAATGTCGTTTTTGTCAAATATTTTTTTCCATTCGCCGGTTGATCCTGTAACAGGCCACGAGGCGCCTCCGAGAGCGAAAATAAAATAATCGGCATGTATTATTACATTCTTCCGGCCGATTTTCATTATTGCATTTTTAGCTTCGTCAAAACCTGTAAAAGCATGTTTCAGATGAATCTCAACGCCCTGATCAGCAAGTTTTTTCTTTAGTTTAGTCAGAATGTCGGCAGGTATTAACCCTTTTTCAGGAAAAATTCTACCACTCGAACCTTCAAAAGTTGGGATTCCCATCTCCAACAACCATTCGCGTACCGCAGTGGAATCAAAATCCAGCAAAGCCTCTTTTAAAAAATATTCCGGCGTATATTTTGCGGCTAACTCATTTCCTTTCAATCCATTGGTAATATTAAAACCGCCTTTCCCGGCAACCAGAAATTTCTGTCCAAGTCCTTTCTCTTTTTCATAAATATGAACTTCGTGAAACGGACTCAACACGTCGGCTGCCATCATTCCGGCAGGGCCAGCGCCGATTATTGCAATTTGTTTTCTTTTCATGGTAAGATTTACATCGCGTGGGGTGATAGAAAGGGTTGATCCTAAGACAATAATCAAAGATAATATCATAGCCTTAATAACCATGTTTTGTTAACCACTAAGACATTAAGGTCACTAAGAAACACTAAGTGAGTTGACATTTTTTTTTATAATTTCTATTTTCTGTGCATCAACCTTAGTGTCCCTTAGTGTTCTATGTGCCTTAGTGGTTACTTGAGATATCAGTACTGTTTTTTATTGAGTGATTTCTTGATTTTAATAATTCTGCTTTTTGACCCGGAAACTGCTACTGTTTTTTTACGATTCATAAATTTTCTTTATTCCGCTTCGCAAAGTGCTTCGAGTCGCCCCATTCATTAAACCCAATTTCGTCACCGGCCATATGAATACGGGCTTCGAGGCAATTACGGCATTCGCTGGCATCTTCATCCAGACATGGTTTATCTTCATACAAAAGATAATCCTCGCGGTATTTTACGGGTGTAAGGTTTGGCATAATAATATTAGCACCGACTTTCAACGCTTTTTCACGGCCTTGTTTATCAATGGCTTGCATTGCAGTTGTGGCAGCAATATTAATATCCTTCATCATAATGCGGAGTAGTGCAACCATTTTCAACGACATGTCGAAGCGCTCTTTTTTCGGCCATAGCTGATCTTTGTATTCGTAAAGCGGAGTATCCTCGTGTTCGATAAACGGCCCCATTCCTACCATATCTACATCCAGTTCTTTAAGGAAAAGCAGGTCGCCGGCGAGGTGATCAATGGTTTGAAACGGTAATCCTATCATTACACCCGAACCCACATTGTAGCCAATTTCGCGAAGCATTTTCAAAGCGTTTATACGAATATCGAAATCGTGTTTTTTATTGTTGGGATGAATTTTATAATACAGTTCCCGGTCAGAAGTTTCGATGCGTATCAGGTAGCGGTGTGCGCCACAGCTAAACCATTCGCGGTAAGTTTTTTCTGATTGTTCGCCCATGGAAAGTGTTATTCCGAGTTTACCACCCGAAAGGTCTTTTATCTTCCGAAGCAGTTCCGAAACTGTATCCACAAATTTTTCGTCGCAACGTTCACCTGATTGCAAAACCATAGAGCCATACCCGTTTTCGAGTGCAAAACGTGCTGCATCTATAACCTCTTCTTCGGCAACCATGTAACGCTCAGGTTTTGTATTTCCGGCGCGGATACCGCAATACAGACAGTTTTTTGAGCAAATATTCGAAAGCTCAACCAATCCACGGAAATATACTTTGTTGCCGACATACTGCTTTTTAATTTCAGCTGACCGGGTAAATAGTTTGGTTTTATCCCCACCTTGGGCATTAAGCAAAGTAACAAGATCGGAATGTGAAAATTCTTCCTTCAATAGTATATTTTCGACTGTTTCGGCCATGGATTGCGCATAATAAATTCTGTACAAAAGTACTCCGAATTCCTTTATGAAGCGAATCTTTCAAGTGTTTTGAACCCTCGAAGCATTTAGCTGATGAAAATATTAGTACAAGTTTTAGTATAAAACGCAAGCTAGTTTTTAATGAATTTTCCTTCCGATATTTTTGTTCCGGCGATACATCTGAGGATATAAGTACCTGGATGCAATTGACTGACATTAATTGTATCAGAAGTAGATTTGATGATCGTTAATACTGTAACACCTTTCATATCAATGATTTGAATTGTATCAAACAGAGTGTTGTCATTTGCTTTGAATGTGAGAAATTCTACCGCCGGATTTGGGAAACATTGTATAGCGTTTGAAATAGAAACCTCGTCAATTGAATTTACATATTCGTTAAAAAGCCAGATGTAAGCATCGCCGAAAGCTTCGCGCCAGAGTTTTTCATTGTGTTGCCCGCCGGTTACTATTTTATTGTAAATTTTTTCCTGCACAAACCCAACACTTACAAGGGTATCATTCATACGTTGCATCTGGCCGACCATTCCTGTGCTTTCGTTGGTGCCACATAATTGGTAGAAACTTATATCTTCCTGTTTGCCAGTATTATGTGTGAAACCCCAAATGCTATCCGAAAACCAGTAAGAAGGTGAAAATAATCCTGCTTTGCTGAAAACTTCCTGGTATTTTAATGAACCGAAATGCGATATTAATCCGCCAAGCGAACTTCCCATAATTCCTGTATTTGCCCAGTCGGGGAGAGTGCGGTAGTTCTGATCAATATAAGGTTTGAGCGTTTCAACAATAAACTGCATATACTTTTCGCCATCGCCACCTCCGTATTGCGAATTGGCCCATGGAGTATATTCGTTAATTCGGTCGCCGCCTCCATTATCAATTCCTACTACCAGAGGGACATGCTTGCCTTGCTGAGCAAGCGAATTTAGTGTTTCATCAACTTCCCACTCGCCTGAAAATGAAGTAGAAGCATCAAACAGATTTTGCCCGTCGTGCATATAAAGCACAGGATAACTGAACCCTGATATTTCATAGTCAGGAGGGAAATACATCCATATTCTCCGGTTTCGGTTCAACTGAGGCATATAAAAATTAGTGCTGATAATTTTAACATTGGCTGCCGCTGTCGAAGTGCTGCCCCCACTTCCATCAGCCCAATTCGCGATAGTAATATCAACTGAATCAGCAGTTCCGAATGTAAAGGTACGATCAGGAATTTCTTCTCCTGCAGGTCCTTTTTCAACCGTTGCCCATGAGCCACGCGTGAATTTGAATTTCAGCACAGTTCCCGATGACTGGACAGGCAATGTGATACTCCATTTGCCCTGAGCATTTTTATGAAGCATACTTGCTGGCAAGCCAGGCTCCCAGCCGTTAAAGTTGCCTGCTATGTAAAGGCTATCTTGAGGCGGAGTAGAGGCTGGCAGCGACTGCACCGTAAAAGTCACCTGTCCGGATGCAATTGTAACGGTGATTATTGTAATGATTAAGGATAGAAGCAGTGATTTCATAATGGTTTTCTATAAATGATTGCTAAAGTCGTTGAACAGGCTAAATTAAACCATTTCATTTCAATGTGAACTAAAAACCGCCAAGGCTGTATTTCTGTTCAAAAAAAAGTCCCGGATTTAGAACCGGGACTCATTTAAAAAGTAGTCTTAATTTACTATTTACCAGTAGGTTCTGCTTTATTCATCAGATGTGTATTGAGGAATTTCTCCATCGAACGATAAAAGTCAAACTGGTTTTCTTCGTTGTAAAAACCGTGACCTTCATTATCTTTTACCATATATTCAACCTCAATGCCGCGTTTTTTAAGCGCTTCTACCATCTGATCGCTCTCGGCTTTATTTACGCGTGGGTCGTTAGCTCCCTGTGCAACAAAAAGCGGTGTTTTAATTTTGTCAACATGAAAAACGGGTGAAGCTTCGCGCATGAGTACACTATCTTTAACAGGATCGCCAACCATTTCGTACATCATATCCATCATAGGTTTCCAATATAGAGGAATGGTTTGCATGAAAGTAAAAAGGTTTGAAACACCCACATAATCCACAGCTGCAGCATAAAGATGGGTGTATAGGTAATTCCGGCCAGGGTTGCATAACCGCCATAACTGCCGCCATAAATAGCAATCCTGGTTTTATCAGCTATCCCTTTATCAATCAACCAGTTTACGCCATCGGTAATATCGTCCTGCATAGTTTTTCCCCATTGTTTAAAGGAGGCTTCCCAGAATTTGCGTCCATACCCGGTCGAGCCACGGAAGTTCATCTGGAAAACAGCATAGCCACGGTTAGCGAGGAACTGAATTTCAGGGTTAAAACCCCATGAATCGCGATACCATGGACCTCCATGAGGGTTAACCACCACTGGCAGATTTTTCGAGTTTTCTAAGGTATAACCTTTCGGAAGTGTAAGGTAGCCATGTATTGTAAGCCCGTAGCGGCTTTTATATTCAACAGGCAATTGGCTGGCCATTTCTTTTTCATCGAGCCATGGACTGATATCCGCAATTTTTTCAATCTTATCAGCTTTAACATCGTACAGGTAATACGACCCCATAGTTTTATCGCTGTAGGTCGAAACAATATATTTGTCTTCAGCTTTTGTGTAGGAAGAAAATCCAAATTCAATATCACCAAATTCCTTCTTCATTCTAGCAACCATTTCTTCGAAAGTTTTATCAAAGAAAAAGCGTTCACGTTTCCACGAAGTATACCTGGCAGCAGTAAGTACTTTGCGGGCTTTGGAATAAAATAGCGCATCTACATCATAATCAGCATTTTCATAAAGAACTTTAACCTCTTTTCCTGTGCGGGGATCAAATTCAATCGCATTGTTTCATTCTGTGTATCTTAACGATTTATAGGTAAAATATTCCGTATACCTTAAATTGAGATTGCTTCGCAAGGCATTACTATTTTGCGTTCTTTTGCATTCCACATGTTAATGAGTAACTTCTGAATATGAATACTAATTCTCCTTCTTCCGGTAAACCCGGACTTAAGTCATTTCCCAAGAGTTTCTGGACTGTTATTACCATGGAGTTTTTCGAAAGAGGCTCTTATTATGGTGTAATGTCGGTACTTTCGGTTTACCTTGTTATGAGTATTCCCGAAGGTGGATTAGGTTTTTCGAAGGAAAGTGTTGGGGTAATAAAAAGTACAATTACTCCTTTATTGTATTTTTTACCCATTTTGGCCGGGGCTTTAGCTGATCGTTTTGGGTATCGCCGTACATTGATGATGGCTTTTACCGTAATGAGTACGGG
Source organism: Bacteroidales bacterium (assembly GCA_038249705.1). Classification (GTDB taxonomy): domain Bacteria; phylum Bacteroidota; class Bacteroidia; order Bacteroidales; family UBA4417; genus UBA4417. The sequence continues at coordinate 18,047 of JBBSDC010000076.1, forward strand.
TTATTTCTTTACAAGCCTTTCCACTTCTTATGGCATGGTATTCCTGAGTCTTGTGCTTATGGCGATAGGAGCGGGGTTTTTCAAACCAATTATTTCGGGTACTATTGCCCGTGTAACCGACGAAAGCAACTCATCATTAGGATTTGGAATTTACTACTGGAGTATTAATCTGGGTGCGTTTATCTTCCCGTTATTGTTTGTCCCATACCTTAAAAGTATTGGATGGAGTTATATTTTCGTGATGGCTGCGGTTGGAACAGGTTCCATGTTACTGCTTAATATTTTTGCCTATCGCGAACCACCCAAACCACCGAGCACTAAACCGCTGATTGATGTTTTTAAAGGTATATTCCTGGTACTGAAGGACTACAGATTCCTCTTAATGATATTTATTTACTCAGGTTTCTGGATCATGTATTTTCAGATGTTCGATACTGTGCTTTGGTACCTGAAGGATTATGTTGATATGACGCCGGTAAATAAATCAGTGAATTCTTTTCTTGGACTTTTTGTTGCAAATCCTTCATGGGAATTTGATACAGAGCATGTTACCGTTATCAGTTCGGGGTGCATTATTTTACTTCAACTGTTTGTTTCCAGTATTGTTCGAACAAAACCTGCTTTGCCTACCATGATCGTAGGAATTGCGATGGGAACGGTAGGGATGGCAATACTCTCTCTCTCAACTTATTCCTGGGTTTTTATCGGTGGGATTGTGATTTTCTCGATCGGTGAAATGACAGCTCATCCAAAATTTATTTCGTATGTCGGACTTATAGCCCCTGCTGATAAAAAAGCGCTTTACCAGGGTTATGCCTTCCTGTATGGTGTAATTGGCAGTGGAATAGGAGGAATACTGGGTGCTACACTTTATGTGCATTTTGTTGATAATCTTCACCGTCCTGGTGTTTTATGGCTGATTTTCAGTATGATTGGTGTTGCGACGATAATCGGGTTGTTGTTGTATAACAGGTTTATTTTGCCACGGCAGAAGTGAGAAGGGGAGAAGGGGAGAGTGGGAGAGTGGGAGAAGGGGAGAAAGGGAGAAGGGGAGAGTGGGAGAAGGGGAGAGTGGGAGAAGGGGAGAGTGGGAGAAGGGGAGAGTGGGAGAGTGGGAGAGTGGGAGAGTGGGAGAGTGGGAGAAGGGGAGAGATGGAGAGAAGGGGAGAATGGGAGACATGGTGAGGGGCGACAACGAGCAGTTGAACAAGAAAAC
>JBBSDC010000077.1:0-19192 GCA_038249705.1 Bacteroidales bacterium
CGACTGGTGTTTATCAGAAACCTGACGATTTCGATGCCGAAGTTGTCAGGCATATGCGTCCAACGCTGAGCGAATTGGGTGAATATGACGGCACTGCCCTCATGGAATTCAAAACAAGAAAAGAGATTATTTATCGCCTGAAAAGTAAAACAACATGTACTTATGAGGTTGATGATACGCCTCCGTTTCCGCTTAACCGCGAAGCACTGGGTTTTGCAATCGAAATTTCGCTTTTCTCGAAACTGAATATTGTTGGCGAAGTTCACATTACCCGCAAACAGTATCTCGATGGAAGTATCCCTACCGGATTTCAACGCACTGCAATCATTGGTGTGGAGGGAATGATTCCTTTAAAGAATAAAAATGTCCGACTTATACAACTCAGTCTTGAAGAGGATTCGTGCCGCGAAGTCAGCGATATCGGTCACAGACGCATTTATCGCACTGACCGCCTTGGTATGCCGCTCATCGAAACGGTTACATATCCTGATATGACCAATCCTGATGAGGTAAAGGAAGCTTGCAATTACATACGCTTTCTGGGCAGGAGTACAAGCAAAGTGCGCACAGGTATTGGCGCAGGCCGTCAGGATGTGAATGTAAGTTGTAAAGGAGGTACCCGTGTTGAAATAAAAGGTGTTGCCCACAGCAAATGGATACCTGATCTTACCCACAACGAATGCTTCCGCCAATGGGCTTTGTTGGCTATTCGTAATATTCTTGCGGAAAGGTATTCAGATTCAAAAACCTGGAAACAATCGCATGTTGCACTTGATGTAAGCTCTTTCAACGGTAAAAATGATTTTGTAAAAGAAGCTAAAACCAACAGTTATAAACTTGTAGCTGTTAACCTGCCGGGATTCAAAGGAATACTTTCGCATTTCACCCAGCCGAAAAAAATGTTTGCTAACGAACTTACCGAAAGGCTCAAAGTAATCGCTTGTATCGAACATCCGAATATGTCGCATAGCGAAGAATTTGAACCTTTATTTACTGCCTCCGATTGGGAAAAAATTAATGCTTTACTCAAACCTGGCGAAAATGATGCACAACTTATAATCCGTGGGCCGGAAGAAGATATTAAAACAGCACTTGAAACTATCGAAGAACGTTGCCTGATGGCATTTGCAGGAGTACCACCCGAAACCAGGAAATCATTCGAGGATGGAACTACAATTTTCGAACGTGTACTGCCAGGTGCTGATCGGATGTATCCTGATACCGACTCAGCTCCGATTCCACTCGAAAACGAATATATCGATTCACTTGGCAAAAATCTTCCCGAAGAAGTAATTTTGCGCTACAACCGACTGAAAAAATGGGATGTACCTGAAGATTGCTATACGTATATTTTCAAGAAAAACCTTTTCCCGCTCATCGAGCGGATTACTAATGAACTTGATATCAGTCCGGCATTTGCTGGCAAATTTTTTGGTCATGCAGTTAAATGGGTCGAAGGACAATATAAGCCTGCAGCCGAATTTGATTACAAAATTATTTATGCTCTACTCAGGTTTCTTAAACAACGGAATCTTGATCTGAGCATAGCACGCCGTATGTTGCCAATCGTATATCAGTATCCGAAAATGGAATTCGATTCGGTGCTTACCAGCATTAATTACAAAGCAGTTCCTAAAGATCAAATACTATCAAAAATCCCTTTCCTGAGGAAAAAACTTGCCGAAATACGTCTTTCGAAAGGAGAAGATGTTGAGCAAAACTGGATTATGGGTCAATTGCGGCGGCAGGCAGAAGGTAATATGAGTATGGTGGAGCTGCATAAATCAATTTCAGATAAAGGAACTACAAAAAACAATAGCAAGGGAAAATAAGGCAATAAAGGCCAGGAGACCTTGGTATCAGGCGACAAGACGAAAATGTTTTACATTCGGATTTTGCCTTGGCTTAAAAATTTTACCTGAATATTTATCCCGAAAACCATTGAACAACAAGTGATCTTCAAGTTGATAATATTTGAATAAGTAGTTAGAAAGTTTGTTAGTTCAGGAAATTCGTAAATCGTACATCAAAAATCACAAATAAATAATGACCGACGATATTTTTCAAGGATACAAAGGATCAGCGCTTGAAGTACTCAAAAAGTTCAATGTAAGAGTATGGGGCCAGGCTATTGTTAAAACCACCCGTGGCGAATTTAACGGCACAGTGTTGCCCCGATCCGAAAATGACGACGACAAGCATATAGTGATGAAGATACCGACAGGATATAATATCGGACTCGATGTCGCCACAATCACTGATATGAAGGAAACCGGCTATAAAAAAGCTAATTACAAAATTCCTGAAAAAGAATTCCCTTATACCGAAGGCTTGCCAAAAGTTAAACTTATTGGTACTGGCGGAACAATTGCGTCGCGCCTCGATTACCGCACCGGTGCTGTAATTCCGGCTTTTTCGCCGGGGGAGTTGTATGGTGCAGTTCCTGAGCTTGCGTCCATTTGTAATCTTACTACCGAAAAAATATTTGCCGTTTTCAGCGAGAATATGGCTCCGGATAATTACAAAAAATTAGCTATCGCTATTGGAAAAGAAATTGAAGCAGGCGTTGAAGGTATTGTTATTGGACATGGAACTGATACATTGCATCATACCGCTGCAGCACTCACTTTCATGGTGCAGAACTCGCCGGTTCCTATAGTACTTGTAGGTTCGCAACGATCGAGCGACAGACCCAGTTCCGATGCTGCGCTTAACCTCATGCATGCCTGCACAGCTGCCGGTCATGGCGATATTGCCGAAGTAATGGTTTGTATGTTCGGGCCTACCAGCGACGAATATGGTTTCCTCCACCGTGGTACCCGGGTGCGCAAAATGCATTCGTCGTACCGTTCAACATTCCGTACCATTGGGGATACTCCAATTGCTACCATTACCCGCAAAGGCTTAAAACCCATTAAGGATACATACAAGCATCGCCGCAAGGACCGCAATGTTACCATACTTCCTTATTTTGAAGAAAAGGTTTCCATTGTTTATTACTATCCTAACATGCAACCCGATATTATAGACTCGCTTGTCGAAAACGGTTATAAAGGAATCGTGATTGCAGGTACAGGTCTCGGGCATGTGAACAAGCCTCTTTATCCGGCTATCGAAAGAGCCGCTAAAGCTGGTGTTGCCATTTATATGACCGTTCAAACCCTTTGGGGCTATGTTCATATGTTTGTGTATGATACCGGCCGCGACCTGATGGCCAAAGGAGTTATTCCTGCAGAAAATATGTTGCCTGAGGTTGCCTATATTAAACTTGGCTGGGCATTAGGACAAACCAGCGATCTCGAAGAAGTGAAAAGGATTATGTTAACGCCTATCAATGACGAAACTACACCCGGCGAACCCTATAATGGTTACCTTATTTACCAGGGTGGAGTTGAAGAAGTAGAAGCGTTTATACGTAAAGTGCATAAATAGCCGGTTGCCATCTGGTTCGAAAATAAGCAAATTGCCACTTCCTTTATTCGTTTTCCTTACGAAGTATGCGTGTAAGTGTTTCCAGAAGCTTGACTTTACTAATTGGCTTTACTACAAATTCATTGCATCCGGCCTTGATTGCAGCTTCTTCATCCTGCAAAGAAACATAGGCTGAGAGTGCAATTATTGGTAATTGTGGAAGGCTTTTTCTAATTCTTTTGGCAGCTTCGAAACCATCCATACCCGGCATTTTAAGATCAAGAAGCAAAATATCTATTTCGGGATGAGACCGGCACTTTTCGACAGCTTCAATCCCGTTGCTTGCCCTAAGCACTTTATACATGGCTTTTTTGAGTACAATTTCGAGGTACTTGAAATTTGAATCTTCATCTTCAGCGATAAGTACAACATACTGATCATTTTGAGATCCCTGATGACCAGTTTCAGTTTCGGTGTAAATGCCATGTGAGCTTGTTTTTTCAGGAATGGTGAAGTAAAAAACAGAGCCGGTTTGTCCATCGGACTCAACCCATACATTTCCGCCTAATAATTTTACAAAACCTTGTGCAATGCTTAATCCAAGTCCGCTTCCTTCGTATCCGCGCGAGGTTGAAAGATCAGCCTGCATAAATATTTCGAAAATTACTGATAATGCATCTTTTGAAATTCCTTTGCCTGTATCGCTTACTGAGAATTGATGCAACGACTCTTTATTTTCATACCCGATTGTGATTGAGCCTGCTTTTGTAAATTTCATAGCATTATCAAGCAGGTGTGTAAAAATTTTAGTAAAAAGATTTTCATCAGTGAGAATAAGAATATCATTATCAGTTTTTTTATTGATATGCAATGTCAGGTTTCGGGAGTTGCAGGATTCAATAATTTGATCGTGAATTTTATCAAGGAAAACATTGAGACTGAAAGATCTTTTAATTATTTGGGTATTTCCCGATACAAGCATCGAAATATCCATGTAACTTGTTATTGTATTTACAAGCCGTGCACTGCTCCGTTTTATCATTTTACTGAATTCGAGCCGGTCTTCTGCCGTATTGTCCATTTGGGTAATCATGTCGCTGAATCCGATAATACCATTGAGTGGAGTGCGCAGTTCATGCGAGATATTATTAAGGAAAGCAGATTTTAATTTATCACTTGCCTCAGCTTTTTCTTTAGCTTTCAAAAGTTCTTCGCGGGCAAGCCTGCGTTCGGTTACATCGCGAAATACTCCCTGAAGAACTTGCCTGCCTGCAATAAAAGTTGTGCTTGCAAGTATTTCAACCGAAATTTCGCTGCCATCAGACCTTAGAACTGAACTTTCAATCGGCACATTAAGCTCATTGGTTTTAGAGCTTGTTACATGGTCGCTAAACATTTCGCTTACGATCTCTTTTTTCTTTGGAGGGTGAAGCATGGTTTGGTGAAACTGTTTTATTTCATCGAGCGATCGGCCAAGCATATTGCAGGCCGCGGCATTAGCATCAATAAGCATTCCTGTTTCGGTATCAGCCAAAAAAATTGCATCGGGCGAACTTTCGAAAAGTTGCCTGTAACGTTGTTCGCTTTCTTTCAGTGCTGTTTCGGCTTGTAACTTTTTGGTGATGTCTTCCTTCACGCCCAGATAATTCGTAATATTCCCTGCTTTGTCGCGCAAGGGTACTATTAAAGCACTTTCCCAGTAAAGTTCGCCGGTTTTCTTTTTATTGTGAAAAATACCTTTCCATTCATTGCCCGATTTTAAGGTTTTCCACAAAGTACTGTATGTTTCGGGCGGAGTATTGCCTGAACTGAATATTGATGGATTTCTGCCATTTAATTCATCACTGGTAAATCCGGAAACTGTGCATCCGGCAGGGTTGATATATTCTATTCTCCCTTCAAGGTTAGTAATGATGACCGTATTCGGACTTTGCTGAACAACCATTGATAGTTTATACAATTCTTTTTCTGCAAGGTATCTCTTGGTGATATCGCGGCTCACACCTATGTATCCGGAAAGTTTTCCGGCAGGGTTGTATACAGGAACGCCACTTGTCTCAAAATAGCGTATTTCACCGTTCCTGTGTTTGTATTTGTTTACCAATGCGTTGAATGATGTAGCTTTTTCGACAATAGCATCGGAATCTTTAATGATTTTCGAAATGTTGATATCAGTAATAAAAGAAAATGGTGATTTCCCAATTGTTTCTTCAAACGAATATCCGAGCAGATTTTCAAACTGAGGACTCACGTATGTATATAAACCATTAAGATTAGTTTCCCATATCATATCAGAAGTTGACTCAACCAATGATTTGAATTTACTCTCACTTTCACGAAGGGTTTCTTCGGCTTTTTTACGTTCTGTTACATCATGATAAATGGATTGATACGTATCATCGGGCATCCTTTTGGTATGCATTTCAATAGGTATAGTTGTTCCATCAGGCCTCAGGATATCGCGTTCGCTGAAAACCGTTTCGCCATTCATAAGCAAATCGTAACGAAGCGGTATATCTTTTAATGCATTCGGGTTGAAAAGTTCGTTTACATTTTCCCCAATCAGTTTATCGAGCGGGCGGCCGGTAATATTTTGCATATAGGTATTAGCTTCGATAATGATTCCATCGGGGGAACCAAGTAAAATACCATCAACAGCCAGTTCAATGAGTTCTCTGTAACGCCTTTCACTTTCCTGTAATGCGATTTCAGCTTTTTTGCGTTTGCTTATATCCTGCGCTATGGCTAAAACAACTTTTTGGCCCCAATGGATGCCATTCACAGCGCGAACCTCTTTAGTAAAAATTTCGCCATTCGATTTTTTCCCCCAAAACTCAAATTGCTGTGGCTCGCCTTCGTAAGCAAGCTTCACCAAGGATGCCACTTTTGCCAAATCGTTTTTTCCCGGGGCAGCTACAAACAATGGATTTTTTCCCAAAAGCTCCTCACGGGAATAGCCGTACATTTTTACAGCACCATCATTTACATCTAAAAAAGTGCCTTCTGAGTCCTGTATATAAATGGAGTCAGCAACACTGTTAAATAGTCCGCGGTAACTGGTTTCATTTTCGGCTTGCAGTATTTCGTATTGTTTTCGGCCCAATATGTCGGAAAAGCAGGCAAGTATACATACCGGTTGTCCGTTAATATCTTTAACAAGGCTTGCGGAAACCTGAATATCAGGTTTTTCCCCGGATTTTGTAATGGCTGTCAGTTCGCCTGTCCAGCCTCCATATTTATGTATTGCATCAACTACTTCGGATGCTTTTTCGCCGGTATGCCAAAAACTTACTGCTTGCTTTCCTATTACCTCATCAAGTGAATTGTATCCCCATAATTTGCAAAAAGCTGGATTTACATAAGTCAGCTTTCCATCCAGATCGGAAATTGCCATAGCATTAATGGCTGATTCAATAGCCCAATCTTTTATAAGGCTTGATTCTTCAGTCTTAATGCGTTTCGAAATATCTTCTTCATACGCTTTAATAAGCGAAGTATGGGCTAGCTTTAATTCATCAAGTTCAGCTTTCAGCTTTTCGATCATAGTCTCCCTTTCTTCCAATTCCTTGTTGATGTGTGTATTTGTTACACTATAGTTTTGATAAGGTAAATTGAAAAGTACTCCCTTGCCCTTCGATGCTTTCGACCCATATTTCTCCGCCGTGTTTTTCGACAAAATCTTTACATAAAATTAGCCCAAGTCCGGTTGAGAGTTCGCCCTCAGTTCCCTTTGTCTTGTCATTGGAATCAAGTCTGAAAATTTCCTCGTGTCTTTCCGCGGGTATCCCGATTCCAGTATCTTTAACAGCAATTAAGTAAAAATGTTTTTCTTCGGAATTGGCTGATATCTGCACATAACCGCCTCGGGTAGTAAATTTAATAGCATTGGAAACCAAATTACGGATGATTATTTGCAACATGTGTATATCTGCTTTTATCTCAAAATCCAACGGGATTTCATTCCTGATTTCAATTTCCTTTTGCGTTGCAGTAATGTAATTAACTTCAATACAATTATCTACCAAGGAATGCAGGAACTTTGTTTCGGGTTTAAATTTGATTATTTCACGTTGCAGTAACGACCATTGAAGCAGGTTTTCGAGCAATTGAAAAAGGTTAGATGCTGATGTCCGCAGTGAAGATATGATCATATGCATTTCACTTTGCGACATCGAATCAAATTCGTCGTCGAGTATTTCGGTAAAACCAAGAAATGAAGTAAACGGACTTCGCAGATCGTGAGCAATGATTGAGAAAAACTTATCTTTACTGATATTCAATGTATTGAGATCAGCAGCATTTTTTTGTAACTGATCTTCAAACCTTTTCTGTTCGGTCATGTCGATAATAATTCCTCTTGTACCGACACATTTCCCGCTTTCGGTTATTGGCACCATATGAACAGATAAAGGGAAGGTTGATCCTCCGTTTTTTATTCCCGACAATATGGTTCGGCCTGTCTGTAGCGATTGGATAGTTTTGCTAATAAAAAAATCTAACTCTGCGCTGCTTTCGGGAGCAATAATCTTTTGAATTGTAAGATTCTCATGAAGATCAGCCGGTACATAACCGAAAAGCCTGAAACCCATTGAGTTTAAATACAGCAGTTTCCCTGAACAATCAGTTTCAAAGATAGTTTCGGGGAGTAATTCGACCAGATCGTGATACTTTTGTTTACTCTCGGTGAGTGCTTGTTCAATCTTTTTTCTTTCAACTATTTCTTTTTGCAGATTCGCATTATTTATTTTTTGAATATAGTATCTGAAAGTAAAATAAATCAAAACAAATAATATGCTGATTGTTAACACTATGAACCACCATGTGAAATAATAGGGCTGTGTAATTGTAATGAGTTGCGATCGGGAAATTTCACTCCATTTTCCTGAAAAGTTTTTAGCCATTACGCAGAAAGTATATTTCCCCGGCCTGAGCCCGATATATTTTACATTAGCAAGCATTGATTGATTCACCTCCTGCCAATTGTTGTCGAATCCTACGAGTTTATATTTATATTGAATTAAGTCTTCATTTATGAAACTTACACCTCTGAAATGAAAAATCAGGGTATTGTCAGAAAAATTGATTGTGCTTTTCTTTACCAGATCATGTATTTTACCTTTGCTATCTTCAACACCCATGAAATTGATAACCGGAGCAGGATCTGCGACTATATCAAACTCGGGTTCGAAACAGGTTAAACCCCGGTCGGTACCTATCCAAACCCGGCCTTTGCTATCAGTAATACCTGCAGCGCGGTTAGTTTCCCAGCCGGCTAAACCATTGTAGATAGTATAAGTTACAATGCTGCTATCACCATCCCATTTGTAAACGCCTTGGTTTGATCCCAGCCAATAATTTTTTTCGTTGTCCTGTTGGATAAAAAAAAGCGGACTATTGATTTCAATTCCGTGTTTTTTGTATTTAATAATCCGACCGTTTTCAATTTCCCACAATCCGTTATTAGTGCCAACTAACTGATTCCCTTTATGATCCGCGTAGTATGAGAATACGTTTTCAGCTGAATTATTTTCCGGCGAAGGAATTTTCTCCACTTTATTGTTCCTGATGCGCCATAATCCTTCGCGGCCTGCAATAAGAATTCCACCTTGTTCGGAGTTAAAAATTCGTCTTATGGTATTCTTATCATTTCCAAACGCTTTATATTCAATTAGTTCATCGTTCTCGAAGTTAAGGAGTGTGCGGTCGGCACCAATCCATATTCTTCCGGATTTATCCTGTAAAATAGCTGTGATTGTCGGATACTTAGCTGAATAATACCAGATTATGTTTCCGTCAGCAGTTAATCTTCCCAACCCCAGACTTATTGAGACAAACCATATGTTTCCTTTATTGTCGACAATCATATCCTGTACTCGCCTGGTATTGACTTTTGAATCAGGAAAACTGATTTTTTTAAATTTGCCGTTTTCAAAAATTGAAAGCCCGGCGTTATGTCCAAGTACAATTTTCCCATCATTAGTTTCTACTATTGCAGTAACTTCATCTTCAAGCATTCCATTCTTCTCGAAATAATTTAATACTTTCAGATTGTTAATCTTGTTAATGCCTCTGGTATCGGTTAGCCAGATGTTTTGTTCGCGGTCAGTAAAAGCCGCAGTTGCTCCGTTCGACGAAAATCCATTCGAAACCATCAGGGGAAAAGGAGTATCCGATGTGCTTGAAATAAAATATTTAGCCCATATATTACCAAAAATTACATTGCCTCTTTTATCAGTGTTAAGGAAAGAATAGTAAAAAATTGTTGGGTGCGGAAGCTGGAATTTGTCAGTAACCAATTTGAACTTATTATGCTGTATATACCCCAACCATTTTTCGTTGAGTACCCATAGCTTTTCATTAGGAGTGTTTTTATTTTCGAAATGAACAGCAATTATTTCTTTTCCATACGGTTCAATAAGTTTGGTCAGACTCCAGTCGGTTTTGCCATTTTCAACAATCAGTATTCCGAGTTTTGTAGAGATGTAGAATTTCTGATCTTTAGCAACAATAGTGTAAACGTGGTTCAGGTTTTCATCGTCAGAAATTGGAAAGTGAGTCCACGAATTATTCTCATAAATGTAATAACCATAATGGCTTCCCAAACAAATTACAGGTTTGTCGTTTTTATAAATAATATCAAATGTGGTAAGCAGAAAGCTCCACTCTGCTATTTTGGGTGTTGGGACTTTATGCCAAATGCCATTTTTAAAATATACAACTGCCTGAACAATTATATCTGGCAATGCCCAGATGACTCCCTTTTTATCAATACGGATTTTCCTGTAAAGCAAGGATGGCAGACCACTTGATTCATCGAAATTGGTAAAACTGAAACCATCATATTTTGTAATTCCCTGGCTGGTAGCAAACCACATAATGCCTGAACTATCCTGGCAGGCATCATTTATATTCCGGGTTGGTAAACCATCTTCAATGGTGTAGGATTTAACAGAATACTGCTGTGCAAAACTGCTTTTTGCAAATAAAAAAAGCAAACATAAAAGGGCGATAGTTCTAAATATGGTTCTTCTGCTGTACATCTTTAAACTGTATGTTAAGTTTATAGGAATAAAATATTTGATAAAACTTCCATCTGCATCAGCTGCCTGATTATAAAAATTAGGCTTCGGTTTCTGATAGAAATTGAAAACTTATGAATAACAGTCGGGCTTGCAATGAATTTATATATTTTTGAAATCTCCTGTTATTCAGCTTCTATTACACAGATCATACTAAAAATAAGTCTCAATGAACTTATAATTATATTAATCCGCTAAATATGTAACAAATGTATGTAGAAAAATAGAGAAGTCAAAAATGCAATTGTTTCTTTATAAAAATATTTCCTGAATTTACCGTTTTCGAGTTTAAAATGTCTGGATTTTTTTATCTGATAAAGATCTGGGAACAGAAAAATACGATATTCAAACTTTCCGGATTTTAAAATGTTAATTTTGCTTCGGGGCATCAGTTTCAGAGCAGAAGAGGATTACATAAAGTTTCATTACTTTTCTGAAATTGATATTTCCCGCTTTATCATTTTCGGTTTCTTCCCTTTTCAAAAACGCCCCCATGTCACATACAAATGAACTGATACACGAGTCGAGTCCATACCTTTTACAACATGCACACAATCCGGTTAACTGGTTGCCATTTGGCGAAGTAGCTTTTACGAAAGCTCAACTGGAAAATAAACCCATTTTAATAAGTATTGGATACTCCTCATGCCACTGGTGCCATGTTATGGAGCACGAATCATTTGAAAAGGAGGAAATTGCCCTGCTTATGAACGATCATTTTATTTGTGTGAAAGTGGATCGCGAGGAACGCCCGGATGTGGATCATGTGTTTATGGATGCCGTTCAGCAGATTCATGGCAATGGAGGCTGGCCATTAAATTGCTTTGCGTTGCCTGATGGCAGGCCATTCTGGGGAGGTACATATTTCCGGCCCGATCAATGGCAACAATTGCTTATCAACATAAACGAATTGTTTCGAAACAGGTTTGAGGATATCGAAAACCAGGCCACAGAAATTGCCGCAGGAGTGGTAAGGCAAAATTATTTACTAAATGATGAAACCGGAAACATTAGCCTGGATTATGATTTCAGCGAGGTTTATTCCGTTTTACACAATGCATTTGATGCGGTAAAAGGAGGGATGCGGGGAGCTCCAAAATTTCCGATGCCACAGGTTTTGCAGTTTATGATTCAGTACGGGCTAAGCAGGAATAACAAAACTGCATTGGAATTAGTAGAGACAACGCTCCTTAATATGGCGCGTGGAGGTATTTACGATCAGGTTGGTGGAGGTTTTGCCCGATATTCAACCGATAGTGACTGGAAAGTACCCCATTTTGAAAAAATGTTATATGATAATGCACAGCTTATAAGCCTGTATTCAGCAGCTTTCGCGGCAACAGCAAATAATTTGTATAAAGAAGTTGTTGAGCACACCATCCAATTTGTAAAACGCGAACTTACAGCCCCCGAGGGTATATTTTTTTCTGCTCTGGATGCGGACACTGAAGGCGAAGAAGGATTATTTTATACCTGGACTACCTCCGAATTTAACAAAGCACTTGGCCATTATGCTCCTCTGGCTGCCGAATATTATGGTATTGATGCAGAAGGTATATGGGAAAATGGTCGAAACATTCTCCTTCGTCCGGCAAGCGATGAGTTGTTTGCACAGCAGCATTTTCTTTCAGCGGATGAACTCGCATCGCTGACGGCTTTTTGTCGTAATGAATTGCTAAAAGTGCGCTCCGTACGACCTTCGCCAGGATTGGACGATAAAATGCTTGTAGCCTGGAATGCACAGATGATCAGCGCATTAGTTGATGCATCAATAGCTACTGGCGAAGAGGAATATCTTCACAATGCCTTAAAAGCAGCTCACTTTATTTTGCATAACCTCAAACGGGAGGATAGCTGTTTATACCATACCTGGAAAGCCGGTAAATCGCAGATACATGCTTTTCTTGATGATTATGCATTTATGATAGAAGCATTTATAAAGCTGTATTCCGTTACAACTGATGAGCTTTGGCTCCGGGAAGCTGATATGCTTGCTATGTATGTAAAAGATCATTTTTACGATTCGCATTCCGGATTTTTCTGGTATTCGGAAAATGAAGATAAACAGGTGTTTGCACGAAAAATTGAGATATATGATGGAGTAATTCCTTCAGGAAACTCAGTAATGGCTACAATGTTGTATACGCTTGGAACATTTCTGCATAATGCGGAATATATTGAGAAATCGCGGCGGATGTTAGAGGCAATGGCGAACCGTTATACACAACATCCGGCTGCCTACTCGAAATGGGCTTCCTTAGCCTTAAGCGAAACACATAAGCCGCTTGTAATAGCAGTGGTAGGAAATAATGCAGTTTCAATCATAAAAAGTTTACTTGCCAAAAACCTGCAAGGTGTTTTGGTGTTCGGAAGCCTGATAAAGAGTAGTTTACCCTATTTTGAGCATCGCTATATGGAGGGCAAAACGTTGATTTACATTTGTTCCGGCAATCATTGCCTCGCTCCGGTTGCCAATGTGGACGAAGCAGTTATCCTGATCCGGAGCGACAAAGGTGAGAATTTGGTGTGAAAAGTAATTCCATCTCATGGAAAGTATTACTGAAATATTTTGGTAAAGATTTTTCATCCAGTTAGTTGAAATTTTATCAGAGGAATGTTTTTCCATTTCTCTTTGTCTCTTTTTCGAATCAAATCAAATTACCTGATTGTATTTCGCGGAAATATTAATCGTTCGAAAAATCCTTTACCAGTTTCCGGTAAGCAGAAAAAACATTGGCACGTGAAACAAATCCTATATACTTTCCATTATTAAGCACTGGCAGATTGTAATGTGATGTTTCGGCAAATTTTTGTGCCACATCTTCCATGGTAGCATCCTGGCTTACAAGCGTATCGGGCATGTACATCAGGTTGCGGATATATACAGTATCGTATTGGTCGTGTTCGAAAATTATATGCCTTATATCATTGATGAAAATCACGCCAAGAAAATTATTCTCTTCATCAATTACCGGAAATACATTTCGTTGCGATTTGGCGACTAATTTCACAAAATCACCCAAAGTAACATCAGGAGAAGTAGTTAAAAAATTCTTTTCGATCAATGATTCTATCGATAAGCGCGACAAAACGGCTTTATCTTTATGATGTGTGATCAGTTCGCCCGATTCGGCCAATCGTTTGGTGTAAATAGAGTGAGGCTCAAAAGGAATAACGGTCAGGTAAGCAATTACAGAAGTAATCATCAAAGGAACAAAAAACTGGTATCCACCTGTGATTTCCGCAATAAGGAATATGGCTGTAAGTGGTGCATGCATTACAGCCGCCATTACACCTGCCATACCAGCAAGGGCAAAATTGCTTTCGGGCAGGCGATCAGTCATAAAAAAGTTTACAGTTTTGCTCAGGAAAAATCCTGTAACTCCGCCCATGAACAGCGAAGGTGCAAAAACCCCGCCGACTCCGCCGCCGCCGGTAGTTGCTGACATGGCTACAACTTTAAAAATAAGTATCAGTACCAGGAAAATTATAAACAGGAAATAATTATTCCCGATCGAAGCGAAAATACTGCCGTCGAGTACATTCATTCCATCACCATTGAGCAAGGTTTTGAGTGTTTCATACCCTTCGCCATAAAGTGGAGGGAAAAGGAAAACCAGTAAGCTGGTTATTGCGCCACCTGCCATAACGCGGTATATACCTCGTGGCATTCGCTGAAACTGTTTCTCAATAGATAAATTAGCTCTTGTAAAATACAAGGATACAACTCCGCACAACAATCCCAGGACAGCGTAAAACGGTAAGTTTTGCAACGTAAAAGGATGAGCGGATACAGCAAATGAAAAAAGTACACCGCTGCCCATAAAGAAATAAGCCAGTATCGCTCCTGCAGCCGATGATATCAGCAGAGGGATTAGGCTTGCCATGGTTAAATCAAGCATTAATACTTCGAGTGCAAATATAACAGCGGCAATAGGTGCTTTAAAAATTCCTGCAATAGCACCGGCAGCTCCACAGCCAACCAGCAGGGTAATGGTTTTATAATCGAGCCGGAGGTAACGCCCAATATTAGAGCCAATAGCCGAACCGGTAAGTACAATCGGTGCTTCTAATCCAACACTGCCGCCAAAACTTACAGTAATAGTACTGGCAATCAACGATGTGTACATGTTGTGTGCCTTGATAATACTGTTGCTTTTCGAAATCGATTGCAAAATGCGACTGATTCCATGACCAATGTTGTCCTTAACTATATATTTTACAAATAGATATGATATCAGAATTCCTATAAACGGAAGCACCAGATAAAGCAGGTTGAAACTCTTTATTGAAATCACACTCATTAAAATGGAATGGCTCAGGTGTACTGCATTTTTCAAAACAACACCTGCCAGCCCACCTAATAAACCGGCTATTAGGCTGAGCATCAATATGAAATTTCGTGGTGAGATATGTTTTAATCTCCACGAATGAATTTTCTGATAAAATTTACTTCCATGCATACTGATCGCAAAAATAGAAATATTACAGCAAAAAGTGCTATGATAATTCAGGTACCAATTTATTTGTAATCATTCTAATGTTATATTTGTATTTGTAGTTTTACTGAAAGGCGAATGTTTTTGTGCTTATAATCTGATCAGGATACCATTTCAAAAATGATGGTGTAGCCGGTCCGGTATCAACTAGCACCATCATATGCAACCCTGTGGAACATTTACCCATAGAGATTTTTTATGTTTAGCAAATCAAACTGCATGGCATGAAGTATAACAAACACTGAATATTTGTGATGTTATAATGGAAAAAATTAAAGCAGTTTCCTAAAACAGAGGTAATGATCCACGCGATTGTAGGGATACCTGTTTAATTTTCGAAGCTTGGAACTCCGAACTGTCAAATAGGTATTTGTCAATTCAAAATTTCTCCATCTATTCCTTCTTTTTTTTTAACAAATTCAATAATGGTTTTTTAACATCCAAGCTGTCAGTGTTTTGTGAAGTAATAATTGTTGATTAAATCTGTAAAACTTCTCGTGCTTTTACAGTTTTTGAAGTCAATATTCCCATAATTTTACACTGGAAAAAGTAGTTGCATGAAAATTATCACATACAATGTTAACGGCATCCGCGCCGCAATAAGCAAAGGATTTATCGAATGGTTGCAAGCTGCTGATCCTGATGTGGTTTGCCTTCAGGAAATAAAAGCTCAGCCCGATCAAATCCCGGTGGTCGAATTTCAGGCACTGGGTTATCATACCTATTGGTTTTCGGCTCAGAAAAAGGGGTATTCAGGAGTAGGTATTCTATCCAAAACAGAGCCTGATAAAGTTGTTTATGGAATGGGTATCGAAAAATACGATTACGAAGGTAGGTTTATTCGAGCCGATTACGGCGATAAAACAATAATTTCGGTTTATCATCCATCAGGTACAACAGGCGAGTTCCGGCAGGCGTTCAAAATGCAGTGGCTTGCTGATTTTCAAAATTACATTCTGGAATTAAAAAAAACGCGGCCAAACCTTGTAATTTCTGGTGATTATAATATTTGCCACAGAGCCATTGACATCCACGACCCTATCCGTAATGCAAACAGCAGCGGATTTCTGCCCGAGGAGCGCGAGTGGGTTACAGGTTTCCTGAATTGTGGTTTTATCGATTCGTTCCGCTATTTTGTAAAAGAGCCTCATCATTATACCTGGTGGAGTTATCGCGCAGGAGCCCGCAGTCGTAATTTGGGCTGGCGGATTGATTATCACATGGTTAGCGATGAACTTGAAAAAGATATGCAACGTGCTGTTATACTGCCACAGGCTTTGCATTCTGATCATTGTCCTTCGTTGTTGGAAATTAGTTTTTAGTTAAATACTTCTTTTGTAATACATTAACACTGTTATATGAGCCACCCGAATTTTAAAAAAGCAATCAGGCTGATACTATTTGTAGTATTGGCAGGTACATTCGCTTCGTGTGTTTCCACGAAAAAATACAATGCGCTTACAGCAAAATGCAACGAAGAAAGTTCGCGGCTGAACGCAAAAGCCGATTCGCTTGGTACGTTGGTAAATGAACTTTCGTTCGACAATCAGCGTTTTAAAAAAGAAGTTACCCAACTGAAATCGGATACTTCGCGCCTGGGTTCGCTGTTACGTGTTCTAACTGCCGATTATAATGAACTCGACCGTTCGCACGAATTGCTCAAAAGGCAGTTTATGGCCAGTTCCGATGATGCTGAAAAAATTATGGCCGAATTGAAAACAGCTCAGGATGACCTGATTGCCCGCGAGGACAGACTGAGAACGCTTCAAAGTGAACTCGATATCAAAGGGAAAAACCTTGCCGAGCTTCAATCGGCGCTCCGCAAAAAGGATTCGATTACCGACGCCCTTCGTAAAGCAGTTTCCGATGCTTTGATGGGTTTCGAAGGCAAAGGACTTACTGTACACATGAAAGATGGAAAAGTATATGTTTCGCTCGACGAAAAACTCCTTTTCGCTTCAGGCAAATGGGATGTAAGTAGCGAAGGCGTTTCGGCTCTCAAAGACCTGGCAAAAGTACTTGAGAAAAATCCTGATATCAATGTACTGATTGAAGGCCATACAGATAATGTTCCGCTTACCGGGCAAAACCAGGTTAAGGACAACTGGGATTTGAGCGTTATGCGCGCAACTTCTATCGTTAAAATACTGCTTGCAAACGGGAAAATAAGTCCCAAACGATTGGTAGCCTCCGGTCGCGGTGAGTTTTTGCCGGTTGAACCCAATACTTCAGCTGCCAGCAAAGCAAAAAACAGGCGGACAGAAATTATTCTTTCGCCAAAGCTCGATGAACTGATGCAGATCATTGGAAGCAACTAAATTGAACACTTGATTTATTGTGGCTGCAATTCGGAACACTTTAGTATAAGTTTCCAAAGCCAGTATAAACGGGGATTGTTGATCGTTTCAGCAATCCCTCATCGTGTGTAAATCAGGATCAGAATTTAAATAATTGTATTTTTATAAAAAAATTACAGGCTGTTGCCTGAAAAAATTTTGCAAATACAAGTGCTATTCCAAAAAAATCATTTTACCAGTAATTAACAGAAATTCAGCATAATGGCAAAAGAAATCAAAGCCCGGCTAATACTCGAAGATGGCACTGAATTTATCGGAAAATCCTTTGGCTTCGAAGGTTCAGTTGCCGGCGAGGTTGTGTTTAACACGTCCATGACGGGTTATCCCGAAAGTTTGTCCGATCCCTCATATGCAGGTCAGATATTGGTTGCAACCTATCCGTTGATTGGCAATTACGGTGTTCCCCAAGCAATAACTACGGATGGCGTTCCCGATTTTTTTGAGTCGGACCATATTCAGGTTACGGCGATTATTGTTTCGGATTATTCAGCCGAATACAGCCACTGGAGTGCGAAGCGAAGCCTGGGCGACTGGCTTACCGAAAATAAAATCCCTGGTTTGTATGGTATCGATACCCGTCAGCTTACCAAAATCATACGCGAAAAAGGTGCTATGATGGGTAAAATTGTTTTCGGAAACGATGATCCAGGCTTTCATGATCCCAACAGCGATAACCTTGTTGCCAAAGTGAGTACCGATAAAGTTATTACTTATGGAAATGGTTCAACCCGCATTCTGGTTGTGGATTGCGGAGTTAAATACAATATAATCCGTCATTTTCTGAAACGCGATACTACCGTGGTTCGTGTACCATGGGATTATGATTATTCAGAGGAAAAGTACGATGGGTTGTTTATTTCTAACGGCCCTGGTAACCCCAAAATGTGTGAAGCTACAATAAAATATCTATCCGTTTCACTAAAACAAGATATCCCGATTTTCGGAATTTGTCTTGGAAATCAGTTACTTGCTCTTGCTTCGGGCGCCGATACGTATAAGCTGAAATACGGGCACCGCAGTCACAACCAGCCGGTGTTGCAATGTGGCACCAACAAAGCTTTTGTTACTTCTCAAAATCATGGGTTTGCAATTGATACAAATTCTCTTTCAGCTGAGTGGGAACCTTTATTTGTAAACCTTAACGATGGAACCAACGAAGGAATCCGACACAAAACACTACCGGTTTTCTCGGTTCAGTTTCACCCCGAAGCCTCCAGTGGCCCGACAGATAGTGAGTATTTGTTTGATCATTTTCTGGAGGTGATTAGAGAGGGAAGAAACCAATAAACTAAGAAATTTATAAACCAATAAATTCATGAACTATTAAACCACTAAGGCACTAAGAACACTAAGGATCACTAAGATATTTTATTGAAAATACAAGTGTCTATGAATAGGTTTAAGCATTTAGTGAGCTAAAATCTGAAAACAGATGATAACACAAAAACTAATAAATGATATTTCGTATGAAATTGTTGGGTGTGCAATTGAAGTCCACAAACAGCTTGGTCCTGGTTTGTTGGAGTCTGTTTACCAGGCCTGTATGGTTGAAGAATTGAAAAATAGCAACTTTTTTATTCAATCACAGGTTTACATTCCTTTTTCTACAAAGGCAAAGATCTATGTGGTCAGTTAAAACTGGATTTATTAATTAAAACCTGATAATTGTAGAGTTGAAAGCGGTTGATATAATGATTCCGCTCTATAAAGCTCAATTATTGTCATACTTAAAACTTGCAGGCAAATCTTAAGGGTTGCTAATTAACTTTCATTCTGAGAATATTATAAGTCAAATGATACCGCTTGTGAATGAGGAATTTGCATTACTTCCAAAAGAATAAGAAAA
>JBBSDC010000078.1:0-18786 GCA_038249705.1 Bacteroidales bacterium
CTAAACCGAAATGTAAACATTTTACGGGGATGCAGCTCTTTAAAATAGTCGGCATAGTATTCAGGATTATAGGGCAGTCCAAAAACGGGTGTTTCATCAAAACGATTGAGTAAAATACCTGCTCCATAATTTAAATGTCCGTTTAAACCGACGACTACTTTACTACATTGAGGAAAATGCCGGAGGATTGTTGCTTTTATGAGTGGAAACAGATCCACTAATCCTTCCCGGGCTTCAAAAAACGATACCTGAATATACTCGGGTAACCGAAAATCGTGAATGAGAGCAAAACGAGCGACATTAACGTTCCCATTTTGAACAACAAACAACATTTTGCTTGAGTGTGATGCAAAAGCACTTCCTGAACACAGCAACATTTTTTCAATGCTCCCTTCAGTTCCTTTGAAAAAACTGTTTCCGGAGTAAACCTCAGCACTTACTTTTTCAAAGGTTCTATACCCCGATGAACCTTCGAGGAGTTCTACTTTCATACAAAAAACTCTTTTGGCTTTTGAAATCCAAGGAATTCCATAAATGACGATGCACAGTAAGATCCGGCATTTCCGAATACAATAACATCGCCTGTTTTCAACTCCGGTAATAGTATATTTTTCGAAAAAATATCGCGGGAATAGGTTGAACAGCCGTAAATGAGAGTAGGCTTCAATTCTTCTGCAGAAAGTTGAATACCATCGCGAATAATTCCAACAGGATGATTTGCAATATCACTGTAAATTAAAGGCCTCGAAAATTGAACTGTGGATGCATTAACGCCAACCAATTGCTTTTCATCCCTACTCTTTATGTCGCTAACGCAACATACGAAATACCCTGCATCACCACCAATTATCCGACCAGGTTCGAGAATTAATTTTAAGTTATTATTTTTCGTTAACGAAGTTTGATTCATTAATTCGGTAATACGCGAATTATATTGCGCGAAATCAAATTGTTCTTTTCCGTCTTCAGAAATCCCAAATCCGCCACCAAAATTAAGGTATTCTAACTTAGGAAAGCCATCAACCAAAGCAATTAACTCTTTATAGCAATCGATAAAGTAGTCGATATCAAAAATATCTGTTCCCACATACAAATGGAGTCCTTTGATTTTTGTTTTATCAGCAATTTCCTCAATTTCCCGGAGCGTAAAACCCAATCTACTTTCTTTCCCAATAAATGAACCTGCATGCCCCGAGGAAGGTGCTACTTTATCACCAATATTAACACGGATACCAATTGCTTTATCAGGAAATAGTTCTAACCATTGATTTAGCTGATTTGGAGAGTCAATATTAAGCTGAACCCCATAACCATCAGCTTGTTTCATTATTTTCTTACACAATCCCGATGCAGTGAAAATTATTTCGTCAGTGCTGAACCCCGCTTCTAAAGTACGCTCCAGATGCAATATGGAATTCACAAAAATATTCAGTTTTTCTTGTTTTATAATTTGAAGAAAATCAGGATTTGCATTTGCCATAGAAGCAAAATGGATGGCTTTATTCTTATAAGTAATACTTTTAAATACGCTGCAATGTTTCCTGATTTTAAAGCTATCATAAACATAGTATGAGTCAAACTCACTTTCCGTTTTACTATTTATAAATTCTTGTATCTGAACATCAATGGTCATGTGCTTCTATTTTCTTAATTACAACAGGTGATTTCAGTGAGTGTTAATGATAAGTTGGGATATACAAAACACCTCGTATATTTCCACCTTGTTTTTAATTCTTTATAATTCCATTCACTTTATCATCAAAATTACTGCTAATTCAGGACTTTTAAGCTGGAAAAATTTAAGACATATAACGATTGAGAATTTCAAATCTATTCTTATTACAATTTCAGGAGATAGAGCGCTGGCCATTAAGGCGAAAAGCATTTTACATACTGTATGTCTTCATGCTGATATGCAACATCATTAAAAAGAAGCCGGTTCTTTTGAGCCAATGCTTAACGGTAAAGGTGATTAAACAGGATTTATCACTTTCGTATATCTTGTATTTGTCCGGTATGCCTATGCAATATTAACCTAATATTCAAAAACATATCCTTTGAGTTCTTTGTCAACAACTTAGCGCCTTTGCGGCTATTTTTCTCTTTTCACATTTTTAACGCAATGGAGCAATGGAGGAGCAAAGAGCGCAAAGGCTGTGGATAGATCGGGTTAAAAATATCTTGCCTTCACATATCAATCGTTAAAAAAATGTTTTGAGCTGATTCGCACGCATCATGCACGAGCGGTGAATATAAAATCTACCAGGCAAATCCAATCTACCCATTACTTATCGCTCTGTTCAAAAAAGCCATAAAAGGCTGTAGCTCACTCACCATATCAACTACTAGTTTTTTGTAGCCCTCCGGATCGGAAACTGCATCATCAGGAATGTTCTGCGAAACAATAAACGAACGGTGCTTTAAAAGATCGATATCCGGAAAATCAGCAGGAAAATCTTTAGGCGCTTTTTTCAATTTATCAAAATCATCCAGCTGATCAAAATATTTCTTGAATGAGGGTTTTTCAAGAATACCTTTCAGTTCATCGCTGTGATAATAAACCTCGTTACGCATTAATTTTAGTGTATCAGGCTGCGGCATATAAACACCTCCGGCAAGCATTGATTTTCCGGGTTCGAAATGAAAATAATATCCCGGATTCGAACTTTTTCGTCCACCGCGTGCTATAAAAGCGCCAAAATTGGTTTTATATGGTGATTTATCTGCACCAAACCTTACATCCCTGAAAATACGGAATATACAATCTTTCATGGCAGGGGTCTGCAATGCAGGATCAATTGCCGATATTGTTGCAATTATTTCCGAAACGAAACCTTCAATCTCTTTGCGTGATTTTTCATACCATGCTTTATTTTGCTGAAACCATTCGCGGTTGTTATTCAACGTTAATTGCGAGAGAAAATCAAGAACTGTAGCTGTATCCATTTAACATGTGTATTACTGAGTATGAGTACAAAAATAACACTTAAACCGACCTGAAAATGGAAATTATTTCTAAAATTCAGTTCTCACACCAGCATTATTTTTCCTTTTGTGGCAATCACGGAGCGAATCAGATTTTTTTATACATTAGTCGAAAAATAGAATAGTATGAAGCTGAGCTTTACAATTATACTTTTATTGATATTTTTCGAATCAGCAAGCGCATCAGGTGAATGGATTACTCATGGTGGCCGGGCTGCGGGCATGGGACTTTCATCGGCTGCGGTAAGCGATTTCTGGAGTATTAATAACAACCAGGCAGGTATGGCCTTTTACGACAAAACTGCTGCCGGTATTTATTACGAAAACCGATTTCTTATTGATGAAATGGCCACTCAGTCAGGAGCTTTTACGTTAAAAACTAAAGTTGGAATGCTTGGCGCTACCTTAGGATATTCAGGCGACGCCAATTATAACACCACCAAAGCGGGATTAGCATACGCTATGAAATTTGGTAGCCGGTTTGCAGCAGGCGTGCAACTCGTCTATATCGGCACTACACTTGGCGAAGAATACGGCAAGCGAAGCAGCATAACTTTTGATGCAGGCATCATGGTTCGGATAACTGAACAATTTACTTTTGGGGCACATGTATTTAATCCGATTCATGCTAAAATTTCGGAATATAATAACGAAAGTATTCCTTCAACGTTAAATGCCGGATTCAGTTACACCTTTTCCGACAAACTCCTACTTACCGCCGAAGCATTTAAAAACAGTGAATTCCCAATGGAATTCCGATCCGGTGTTGAATACAAACTCAGCAGGATAGCTTATGCCCGCATCGGTGTAAGTACAAATCCAGCCCGGTACACTTTTGGTTTCGGACTGGAAATGAAAAAACTTACTGTCGATCTTTCTTCCTCCATCCATCAGCAACTGGGATATTCGCCCCAGGTTTCCCTTCAATACGCATTTTAATAAATGGAAAAACCACGGGAAACAATGCCAAAACGAACATTTAGCCTTATCATGCTGCTTATGCTTTTCAGCTCTGGCATTGCTGTTGCGCAGCAACCTGATACATTGCGATTTACAGGTACCGAAGGCATAGAGCAACATATCGAAAATCTGGCTGAGCGCTCAGAAGTTGAAATGGATTACAGCGATTGGGTAGAAGAAATTAACCTGCTTCGCGAACGCCCAGTCAATCTGAATTCAGGCGATGAAAACGATCTGCGAAGACTATTTTTTCTCAACGATTTACAAATCAGCAATTTAATTGAATACACCACTCAGTACGGACAACTTGTATCTATATACGAATTACAGGTTATCGATGGCTTTAACGAAAAGATAGTCAACCAGATGATCCCGTTTATATCGCTGTCACCTTTTGTTCCTGAGAAATTTTCGTTTAAAAAAGCATTGAAATATGGCAGCACCGATGTGATGCTGCGTTATCAGCGCGTATTGCGGGAGCAGGCTGGGTATGCTGACGTATCTGATTCAGTGAGGCAGGCCAATCCCAACAAATATTACCTGGGTAACCAAAACAGTGCATTCCTGCGGGTTCAGTATTCGTATAAGGATTATCTGAAATTTGGATTGGTTTGCGATAAAGATGCAGGTGAAACTTTTTTCCCAAAATCGGATACTTTGCCAAAAGGATTTGATTTTTACTCAGTTCATTTATTTTTAAAAAACATTGGCATAATCAAGCAGTTAGCTGTTGGCGATTACCATGTACAATTCGGGCAGGGATTAACCATGTGGTCGGGATTTTCGATGGGCAAAGCAGCCGGATCGGTAGTTATGCGCAAACGGGCTCCTGCTTTGCGACCCCACGCTTCATCCAACGAATATGCTTTTATGCGTGGTGTTGCTACCACAGTAGGGTTAGGTAAATTCGATCTCACAGCATTTTATTCAAACCGAAAAGTTGACGCTAATCTGGTTGCCTCCGATTCCATTAATTCGACTGAGGATTATGTAACATCTTTACAGCAAACAGGATACCACCGCACTCCCGCCGAACTTGCCGACAAAGGCGCTAACCGTGAAATTGCCGAAGGCGGCCATCTAACCTGGAATGGGCAACACCTGCGAGCTGGCATCACTCTATTTCATGTGAATTACGAAATTCCTTTTGAGAATAATGATGAATTGTATAAAAAATTCCAGCCTGTTTTAAATTCAAATACATATGCGGGTTTTGATTACAGTTACAATTATAAAACGCTGACATTATACGGCGAAGCAACCAAACAGATAGACGCCGGGCTTGCTTTCCTGCAGGGGCTTTCCTTCAGTCCCGATCCTCGCCTTGCATTCGCCATGATATATCGCAATTATCAGAAAAATTACCTTAACACTTTTAATGCCGCATTTGGCGAAAGCAGCAATAGCACAAACGAGAAAGGTCTTTATATGGGATTGGTCGCTACTCCTTTTAAAAAGATAACGTTAAGTGCTTACGCAGATATGTTCCGCTACGAATGGCTGCATTACCGGGTTGATTCACCTTCGAACGGACAGGAATATTCAGTGCAAGCCGTTTATAATATTTCGCGCCGCGGCGATCTGATTTTCGGCTACCGGCGAATGCTGAACCCGATGAACTATGCAGAATATACGCATAAAATAAACCAGATCGGCGAATCGGATCGCTCTTATTTCAGGATACAATTAAACTACCTGGCCATGCCATGGTTGAAACTGCAAAGCCGTATCGAAATCACAAAACGCGAAGCTCCGCTTAAAAACGCTGAAACAGGATATCTTATTTACCAGGGATTTCAAATAAAGCCTGTAGAAAAAGAATGGACAGTGAACTTCAGGTATTCACTTTTCGATACCGATTCGTATGATACACGACTATATGCTTTCGAAAATGACGTTCCTTATTCCTTTTCCATCCCTGCTTTTTCCGGAAAAGGTAGCCGTTTTTATGTTATACTTAACACAAAAATAAACCGGAATCTTTCGTTAATTTTTCGTTTTGCACAAACATGGTATTCCGATAGAAACCTTATCAGCAGTGGCCTCGACGAAATTAACGGCAACAAAAAATCGGATGTTAAGGCTGTGCTCAGGTTTTCTTTTTAGCAAGAAGTAATCACTTTTCCGGCTTCTTTCATTTGAATAGTAAAGGCCTGTTATAAATTGAGAAATTAGTTTATTTTTGCCCCACCTAATCATACCTAAACCTAATACAAACTAAATCTAACAATTATGTTTAAAGACCAACCTAAAGGACTTATCGCCGCAGCTTTGGCCAACATGGGTGAGCGTTTCGGATTCTACACAATGATGGCTATCCTGACTTTGTTCCTAATGTCGAAATTCAACATTACAGGAACAGAAGCAGGAACTTTTTACTCCATTTTTTATGGTTCAATCTATATTCTTGCTTTGGTTGGCGGTTTAATTGCCGACAAACTACGTAACTACAAGGGTACCATCATCGTAGGTTTGATTATTATGGCAGCCGGTTATATTTTCCTGGCAAATCCAGCATTGATTACATCCAAGTATATTGCACTGGCTGCATTGCTTGTGATTGCATTTGGTAATGGTCTTTTCAAAGGAAACCTTCAGGCACTGGTTGGACAGATGTATGATAACGATAAATATCGCGACAAACGTGATTCCGGTTTTCAGATCTTCTACATGTTCATCAATGTAGGTGCGATGTTTGCCCCTTTTATGGCCACATGGGTGAGGAATACCTTTGTAAAAATGCAAGGGTTTGGCTATAATGCCGAATTACCGGGTCTTTGTCATCAATATCTTGACGGCAAAATGGCAGAGGATGTTGTGAGTGGCAGGTTTACCGATTTAGCAACATCTGTTTCTGGCAACATGCCGGCAAACCTGGGTGATTTTGCCACAAAATATCTGGATGCTTTTAATACTGGTTTTCACTACGCCTTTTATACTGCTGTTGTAGCAATGCTTATTTCCCTTGTGGTTTTCATTGCCTCTAAAAAAATTCTTCCTGATCCCAAGGACAAAGTTAAAGCTGGACATGGTATGTCAAAAGAGGAAATTAAACAGGATGCCAAAGAAATCAAACAGCGTATTCTCGCCCTCATGGCCGTATTTGGTGTTGTGATCTTTTTCTGGTTCTCCTTCCACCAAAACGGGCTTACGCTCACCATGTTTGCAAAAGACTACACCTTACTGGGTGGGATTTTCCCATCGGTTGAGAGTTTCCAATCCATTAATCCATTCCTGGTTGTATTCCTTACACCGGTGATTATCTTTATCTTCGGAGCCTTGGCAAAAAAAGGCAAAGAACCCTCCACTCCTAGAAAAATCGGTATCGGAATGGGTATTGCAGCCTTTGCTTTTATTATTATGGCTTTAGGGTCTATTGGCTTACCTATGCTTAAAGATGTAACGGCAATGGGTGGTTTACCAGATGCTCAAAAAATGACTCCCTGGTTACTTTTCGGAGTTTACTTTATACTTACAGTAGCCGAACTGTTCATCTCACCGCTGGGTCTTTCTTTTGTATCAAAAGTAGCTCCGGTTCATTTACAGGGATTGATGCAAGGGGGATGGCTAACAGCTACCGCCATTGGAAACTTCTCTTTATTCCTGGGTGCTATGATGTACGAAAGCATTTCAATTTCCGTAACCTGGACCGTATTTATTGTGGTTTGTCTCATGTCAATGATTGCCATGTTTACAATGGTTAGTTGGCTCGAAAGGGTTTCAAAATAAACACTTCTCAACCAAACCTCAGAAAAGGCTGTCCGGAAAGGGCAGCCTTTTTCGTTAATCCCGGATTCCGGCTAATGCATAATTTGGGCTAAATTTGCAGCATGACAACCGCAACATTTCACTGGCAGCATAACCGCCGTTATAATTCCTATTCCGAATATTTTAAACGCGAATTTGGTACCCGTGTTCAAAAAGTTACTATCGATGCAGGATTTACCTGCCCCAACCGCGATGGCGTTAAAGCCGTGGGCGGTTGCACCTATTGCAATAACGATGCGTTTAACCCTTCGTATTGCCAGCCGCAAAAAACGGTTACACAACAGATATCGGAAGGCATTGAATTTCACCAAAAACGCTATCGCAGGGCTAAAAACTACCTGGCATATTTTCAGGCATATTCCAACACCTACGGCTCATTGGAATATTTAAAATCGCTGTATGACGAAGCACTCGCATTTCCGGGAGTAAGTGGCCTGGTTATAGGTACACGCCCCGATTGCATTGATGATCAGAAACTTGAATATTTCGCCCAGCTTGCCGAAAAGTATTATGTAATTATTGAATATGGAATTGAGTCGTGCTACAATCAAACTTTGGAGCGAATAAACCGCGGCCATACTTTTGAGGAATCCGAAGCCGCTATCCGTAAAACAGCTTCCTATGGAATCCATGCCGGGGCTCATTTGATTTTCGGGCTACAAGGGGAAACAGAAGAGGATATGCTCGCCGAAGCAGAAATAGTATCAAAACTTCCACTTGACACCATAAAATTTCACCAGCTTCAAATTATAAAAGATACCAGAATGGCAAAGGATTATATTGAAGATCCTACACAATTCAATTTGTTTACACTTGAAGGTTATATTGATTTTATCGTGCGTTTTACCGAAAATTTGAACCCACAATTTGTTATTGAGCGATTTACGGGCGAAGCTCCTCCCCGATTCCAGGCCGGACTTGTGTGGGGTGGATTGCGTAGCGATGAAGTACAGCTTTTAATTGAAAAGGAATTCGAAAAAAGAGATACCTGGCAGGGGAAGTTTTTTAGGATTTAGAGATATTGGCTGTACGAGCGGTCATTCATTGGTCATTCGGTGGTTGAAGCGATAGATTAGATGATAGTTTTGAGGTGCGTGAGTGGTCATTATGCAGCTACAGACATTAATTTGTGAAACGCTGAAACAACAAACTTTTTACCCTCATATCACTAATCGATACCCGATATTATGGATATTTTCAATTCTAATTGTCGGATCCGATTGAAGCAGTTTCCGCAAGCGGGAAATAAACACATCAAGACTGCGACTTGAGAAAAAATGATCATTGCCCCACACTTTATTAAGTATATCATCTCTTTTGAGAATGGTGCCTGCATTTGAACAAAAATACGCCAGTAGTTCAGTTTCCCGATGTGTAAGCGATTGTGAGGTATTCTCATTTTTTAGGAATTGGCCGGTTTGCGAGAAAGTAAAATTCCCGATCTTGAAGAGCAATTCTTTCTGCATCCGCGATGTATCGATGCTGCTTCGTTTCAGAAAGACTTCAATTTTCAGGATCAGTTCCTCTATACTAAAAGGCTTTGTAATATAATCATCAGCACCCAATTGTAATCCATATAATTTATCATCGAGTGTTGATTTGGCCGAAAGAAACAGAATAGGCACGGCTTCGTTCTTTTCGCGGATTTTACGTGCAAGTGTATAACCGTCAATCTTGGGAAGCATAACATCCAGGATATAAAGGTCGTAATTCCCAATATTGATTTTCTCGAAAGCCGCAATGCCATCATCACAGGAATCAACAGTGTATCCAGCCCGCTCCAGATTATCGCGGGTTACGAACGAAAGTGTCAGATCGTCCTCGACATATAAAATCCGTGCATTTCTCATTTATCCGGTTGTTTTAAGGCTATCTCTATTACAAATGCTGACCCGGTCGACTTTGAAGGGTCAAGACTTATTTTCCAGCGATGTGCATCGCAGATACTTTTCACATAGAAAAGTCCGAGTCCAAAACCTTTCACATCATGAACATTAGCGGTGGGAATACGGTAAAACTTCTGGAAAACTCTTTTCTGAAGTGCTTTAGGAATTCCCGGTCCATTATCACTGATTGTAACAAAAACCTTATTAAGTTTCCGAATAGTTTGTATCCTGATTTCGGGAGAATCGCCGGTATATTTTACTGCATTATCAAGCAGATTATATAGAATATTTGTCAAATGGTTCCGATCGGCAGCTACATAAACGACTTCAGCAGCAAGATCAACAGAAATCATCACCTTATCCCGATGATTTGCGAGGCAATTTTCGACAACTACTTTTATAATCTCGTGCAAATCGATTATTTCCATCCGAAGATGAATTCCGCTTTTTTCAATTCGCGCAATCTGCAAAACCTTATCTACCTGATCATTAAGCCTGTTCACTTCTTGTTTTATAATTGATCCGTAGGTAAGTATACGGTTTGGCTCTTTAACCGACTCAGGATTGGAAATTACATCGGCAGCAATATTTATACTTGCAATTGGAGTTTTAAACTCGTGAGTCATGTTGTTTATAAAATCACGTTGCAATTCCGATAGTTTTTTCTGATTCAGAATTACAAAAATGGCATAAGCGAAGAAAATAACTGAAATTACCAATATACCCGCAAAGAAAAACCAAATAGTCATATCGCCCGCAATAGTATTGTTCAATAATGGGAAATTAACCCCGAAATAGTAGTTGTAACCGCTGTATTTCGGCAGGTTGACAGTTAAGGCATCTTCCTTCACTACTCCGTTGTGAAACAGGTAATTACCATATTCCATTACATCTGTTTCGCAGTTATAAATACTATACTCGAAATCAGTGAGTATATTGTATTTCTCAAACTCCAGTTTAAGATAATGCTCCAAAATATTGGCATCAATTTCGCTGTTTACATCCACCACAAAATAATTGGACGATAATTGCCTTACAGGATTAGGCGTGGAAGGCATAGTTTGATTAAATTCATATATTTTGGCGGCAACATTCCGAAGGCTGATAGTAACGGTTTGGGCAAATTGCTTCTCTTTGTTGCTCCATTCCTTTTTCATAAAATAAAGCTGAATGCCAATTATTCCGATAATGGCAATTGCACCCAACAAAACTACATACCTTATATGCCTGTACTTCATCAGTACTTGTATTATTAAAAGGATAAAAATAGTTTATTTTCCTGAGCGGGTCCGGAATTTACATTTCATTTACAAACTTTTACAAATCATTTGAATTGTTTTACAAATCCTTTAATCCGGTACTAAAAAATCAACTCATCTTTGCAAAAACAAAATCAAAACTTAATAGAAAATGAAAAATCTACTTATTCTCACATGCATTCTCATTCTTGGTTTCATCCAAGTAAATGCTCAAACCATGAGTCCGGTTGTTACAACTGAATCAAACACTGTTGTAAACCCAAATGCCCCAAAAGCGAAATATGATAAAACCACCAGCGATTTTGGCGAAATTGAACAAGGTATTCCCAAAGAAGCTGAATTTAAACTGACCAACGAAGGCAAAGAGCCATTGATTATTCAAACTGCCAAGGCTGGTTGTGGTTGCACTAACCTGAAATATTCGCAGGAACCGATTCTGCCTGGTAAATCAACCATTATTGCAGCAACTTACAATGCAGCTGCAATGGGACAGTTCAGCAAAAGTATTACGGTTACTACCAATGCAGCTCCAAACCCTGTGATGCTTATTATAAAGGGAAGCGTTGTTGCAAAAAAATAAAAGAGTCTCCTCAATTTCCTAAAAATAAAGCGGCTGAATGTTGAGTTCAGCCGCTTTATTTTATTTATCAGTACCTGTTTCTTCCTCCCCCGACGGAGGTTTTCGATGTGCATCCCTTAATGCTTTGGAAATAAGCCACTCAAGTTGCCCGTTGGTACTGCGAAATTCATCGGCAGCCCACCGTTCAATGGCAGCATACACATCCTCATCCAAACGAAGGGCAAAAACTTTTTTTTTAGCCATTACATTGTATATTTTTCGTTACCTTGCTGCATCATCTTCCCAATGGCTCGTTTCATTTCATCCGGTTTCCGGGTGCCAAACATAATCTGCCTGCCGTTTTTCTTAATCACCCTCATTCCCATATTGCCACTGATGTTGTAGGCAGTTTTTCGCCGTAAAAACCGCTTTCTCATACCCCAGCCACCAAATTCTTTTAATGGTCTGTATTTCTCCACTTCAACTGTGGCTATTTCCGAAATTGGAATATGTTTTAGTTTCCTTATTAATGGAGCAAACTTATACCGAATTCCATCCGTCCATATTTCGGTTATCAGTTTTCTGTTAAGGATAAAAAGGAATACTCCACTCATCACAGCCAGTGAAAAAATACTGCTCCACACTAATTCCTGATCACTAGTTTTGTCGCCGGAAGGGTTGCCCAGATAAAGCTGCTGATAAAAAGCAACGCCGAACCCTCCAATCATAACAATAACTGATGCGAGCATTTTCCATGGAAGAACCGATTGCCGGAACGATTGTTCTTCACTATAAATAAGGCGTTCCATTAGTTGATTGTTAATAGATTGAACCCGCATTAATTACAGGCGACGCATCTTTATCCGAGCATAAAACTACAAGCAAATTGCTCACCATTACCGCTTTGCGCTCGTCGTCCAGCTCAACAATGTTACGTTCCGAAAGTTTCGTTAGCGCCATTTCGACCATACTTACTGCCCCTTCAACAATTTTTATACGGGCAGCGACTATGGCCGTAGCTTGCTGACGCTTAAGCATAGCTTGAGCAATTTCAGATGAATAGGCCAGATGAGCGATACGCGCTTCAATCACTTTTATGCCAGCAATGTGCAAACGCTCAGCCAGTTCTTTTTCCAATACATGATTTACCTCCTCACCGCCACCACGAAGCGTGATTTCAGTAAGCTCATCATCAAAATTATCATAGGCATAGTGTCCGGCAAGTTTACGCACTGCCGACTCGCTTTGTATTTCCACAAAACGAAGGTAATCATCAACCTGAAAAGCCGCTTTAAAAGTTTCCTCTACTTTCCAAACCAACACAATTCCGATCATAATCGGGTTGCCTAATTTGTCGTTCACTTTAAGCAATTCGCTGTTAAAATTACGAGCCCGCAGCGACACTTTCTTTTTAACAAAGAAAGGATTAAGCCAGTAGAAGCCATTGCGCTTTAAAGTTCCTTTGTAGGCGCCAAAAAGCGTGAGAACGGATGACTCATTCGGATTAATGACAAGGAACCCAGCTGAAACAAAAGCAGCCAGAACCAGAAATAACGGCCCCAGGATTAACCCGAACAGCTGAGTGTTGAACATTGCCAGCAATGATACACCACCGGCAACTAAAGCAAGAATTACCAACAGGCCCATATAGCCCGATGAATTTGAGTCAAATTTTTCTTTTTCCATTTTAATATGATATTATTTTGATATTGCAATAATAAATCTATTTTTAACATTTCCGACAAAAAGTGTAAAATTTTTTATTCCTGACAGGAACAGCTACTTTTGCATTTTTCCAAAAAAAAACATGAGAAAAACATATAAACACATTTTTTTTGACCTTGATCACACATTATGGGATTTCGAGCGAAATGCCGAGGAGACCAAACGCGAAATGTTCGAAAATTTTCAGCTAAAAGCAAAAGGCATTGAAAGTTATGAAAGTTTCAGGGAGAAGTACGTTGTAATAAACAAGGCATTATGGGCCATGTATCGCGAAGATTTAATTAAAAAGGAAGAACTGAACTTTCGGCGGTTTTATGATACTTTAATTTTATTTGGTATTAACGATCGAGTGTTAGGTGAGGTGATGGCCAGCGCATTTATAAAAGGAATTACATCTAAAACTTATCTATTCCCATACACACGCGAGCTGCTTGATTATCTTTCAGCAAAGTACCCGTTGCATATAATTACCAACGGTTTCGAAGAAGTTCAATACGGAAAATTGAAAAATTCAGGTCTGGGTAAGTATTTTACAACTATTATCACAAGTGAAGCAGCCGGATCAAAAAAACCGGATCCGGAAATTTTTCGGTATGCTTTAAAAGAAGCTGGAGCAAAAGCAACCGAAAGTCTTATGATAGGAGATGATCTTGAAATTGATATAGCCGGAGCAAAACATATGGGTATTGACCAGCTATTTGTAAATCATGATAGTAAAAAACATAATGAAACTGTGACAATGGAAGTTTTTTCGCTCATCGAAATTATGGAATTGCTATAAAAAAGGCATAAAAAAAACCTGCTTAACAAAGCAGGTTCTTTTCTATTTCAAATTGAATTAATTCTTTTTAGGTACCGGAGCAACTTCAGCTTTTGCTTCACCTTTACTGCTGCAACATGCTTTAGTTGCGGCTGTACCGCTACATGACTTTGCGCAGCCTGATTTGGCTTCTGATCCTGCACATGCGGCTGAAGATTTCGCTTCAGTTTTTGAGCAACATGCTTTTGCAGGAGCTGATTCGTCCTTGCTTGAGCTAACTTTTTCGGTTTTTGCTTTTTCAGCTGTAGTAACTTTTTGAGCTGATACTGTTGAAACAGTGAAAGCAAAAATTAATGTGAAGAGCGAAATTACAAGAGCAACTTTTTTCATACGTATAGTTTATTTATTGGTTTCTGTTAATTAGAACGCAAAAGTATGGTCATTTGTTGGACAAACAAGAGAATAATTTGTTAAAAAGATGTTAATGATTTTAATTCTCTCTGGCACTCAACGTACCAATGACCGAAATACCACCTTTAACTTTCTGCTCCAGCTTAACATTAAGCTTTGTATTGAGAGGTAAAAAGAGATCAACCCGGCTTCCAAATTTTATAAATCCCAACTCCCTGCCCTGCTCAATTCGTTCGTCGGGTTTCGAATAGCAAACTATGCGCCGGGCTAATGCACCTGCAATCTGTCGTACCATGATGGGGCCATAAATCTGATGCTCAACTACAACTGTATTTCTTTCGTTTTCAGTTGATGATTTCGGATGCCAGGCCACCAGGAACGAACCCGGCCAGTAATTGGTATAAATAATCTTACCGGATACAGGATAGCGGTTTACATGAACATTATTAGGCGACATAAATACGGAAACCTGCAAACGTTTGTCGTTAAAAAATTCATCGACCATAGCTTCTTCTATGGCTACAACAGTACCATCGGCAGGGCAAAGGATGATATCGCCCCCCTGCACCAGTTCACGCTCAGGCATGCGAAAAAACCTGACAACAACAACAAGAAGAAAGAGTAATCCTGCGTAAATCAGGTAATGGTAAAGTGTGATTACAGGAAAATAATAACTGATTGAAACAGCTAATGCCGCAATCAAAATCGTTACGGCTGCAATACTGTTATATCCCTCTTTGTGTATTTTCATTAAATGTGAGAGTGTTAATTACTGGCAAAACAGCGCCAAATATACGAATACAAACGGTGCCGACAGCAATACAGCATCAAAACGGTCGAGCAGTCCTCCATGACCAGGCAAAATATCGCCCGAATCCTTAATTCCAAGACTTCGCTTAAGCATGGATTCAACCAGATCGCCAAGAGTTCCGGTGATAATTAGTATCAAAGAAAGTAACATCCATTGCATTAAATCCAGTTGATGGAACATGAACGACAGACCCCATGCAGTGAGCAAAGCAAAAATGGCTCCTCCGGCACTTCCCTCCCAGGTTTTTCCTGGCGATAAACGTTCGAAAAGTTTATGTTTCCCCACGAGAGATCCCACAAAATAGGCTCCGGTATCGTTAAGCCATAAAATAAGCAGAAAACCTAAAACAATTCCATAGTGTTTGTATCCCGACATAACAACCGGATCAAAGAAATACATCATCAATCCGAAAGGCATCGCAATATAAATGACACCTGCTATACTCATTGCGATATTGGTAAATGGATTTGGCTTATTCCGCCAGAGTTCAAAAATGAACAGTATAAAAATGAAAGGTATTATCATGAATAATCCTTCGGAGGCAATAAGGCCCATAGCATTTGCCGTAAGAATACCATATATAAAACCACCTGCTATAAGTGTTGGCCATAGAGCAGGTTGCACTTTATCGCTTGAAACAATAACCACAAACTCATTCAGACTGAGGATTGTAACAATAAACATCAGGACAGAAAAAACATTCTGACCCAAAAGGACAGAACCTACCATAACAATAACGAAGAAAACTGCTGTGAGCGATCGTGTAGCTAAATTATTCACCTTCAAATTTTTGAATTAACTGTTTGGCTACCAGTACATTTTCATTTGGTACCAAAACTTCAATTTCACCAAAACCATATGTAGAATCCTGTTTATTCATTATTACACATTCAATATCATGATCTTCCATAATATTTCGAACCATCTCTGCTTCGTAGAGCTGATTGGATGTATAAACTATTTCCCAATTGTCCATCAGGATATGATATTAATCAGTTTCTTCATCAGAAAGTGGTGTTTCAATCAGAATAAGAAAAAGTTCCTTTGGCCCATGAGCGCCCAAAACGAGAGTTTTTTCAATATCGGCGGTTCGGCTCGGGCCTGTAATTACCGATACCATGGATGGGAGCTTGCCTTTATACTTTTCGTGAATAGCGCTAAATGCATCTTTTAAGTCGTCAACCAGTTGGTTAACATACGCAATTACTACGTGAGTTTCGGGATATACATTCAGCCGCCGACTGTTTTTTGACGATACCATAATACTACCGAGACGGGCTATAACAAATTCGCACCCGGTTATCCCTACTTTAAGATTCTGTAGGCTTTCTTCGTCTGATTCAAATGGAACACCTGCCTGTGTAAGCATAAATTGAAACTCCGGTTCAGTACAGTAGATATTTTGCCAATCACACTCATTACTTAATGCAGCCACAGAACTTACAGCTTCAGCTTCATTTTCGCAATAAATGAAAACACCTCCGGCTTTGGTAAACTCCTGTGCAAAATTCACATCAGGAGTGTCATTCATCGGTTTATAAACAGGCGAATCAAAATCAACCTGAGGATAAGGATTGTCAGTTTTATAAATTAAAGCATGGCGTACTTTTTTAAGCACTTTTTCCCTCGATGTACTTTCTTCCATTGGAGACTATAGTATTTATCCTGACTAATTTATCTGACAGGGTAAATTTATATAATTTTCCTCGTCATACAACACTGCATAAAAAACTTATAATGCGGTATCAGGCTTGGCAGGCTTAACCACTTCTTCAGGTTTCCCGGCAGCAGCTTCGGCTAAGGGTTCTGTAACAGCTTCATGTGCTTTCTGTTCGTTGGTTTCTCCGGTCCTGTTTATCATAAGGTGATCATGATCGTCAAAAGGTCGTTTACCGAATATTTTCTCAAGGTCTTCGCGGAAAATAACTTCTTTCTGAAGGAGAATTTCAGCTAACTGATTCAGTTTTTCACGGTTGTCAGAAAGCAGTTTTTTAGCTTTATCATACGATTCCTCAACCATTTTGTGAATTTCCTGATCTATTACTTGAGCTGTTTGCTCGCTGAAAGGCTTCGAAAATGAGTATTCGTTTTGTCCTGACGAATCGTAATAACTTATATTTCCAATCTTTTTGTTCAGTCCGTAGAAAGCTACCATTGCATATGCTTGTTTTGTAACTTTTTCGAGATCATTGAGTGCTCCTGTTGAAATTTTGCCAAATACAATTTCCTCGGCAGCACGACCGCCAAGTGTGGCAATCATTTCGTCAATCATTTGTTCGTATGTAGTTATCTGTCTTTCATCGGGCAGGTACCAGGCAGCGCCCAGAGCTTTCCCACGGGGGACAATAGTAACTTTTACAAGCGGATGTGCATGTTCGAGCAACCAGCTTACAGCAGCATGGCCTGATTCGTGGTAGGCAATAACTTTCTTTTCGGATAATGAAATGATTTTATTCCTTTTCTCCAACCCGCCAACTATACGATCGATAGCATCGAGGAAATCCTGTTTATCAATCTGTTTTTTATCGCCACGGGCTGCAATAAGAGCAGCTTCGTTGCATACATTAGCAATATCAGCACCTGAAAAACCAGGGGTTTGCCTTGCAAGGAATTCTACATTGGTTGAATCATCTTTTTTAAGATTACGCATGTGAACCTTAAAAATAGCTTTACGTTCCTCTAAATCTGGAAGTTCGATATATATCTGCCTATCGAAACGCCCGGCACGCATTAAAGCACGATCGAGAATATCGGCACGGTTAGTAGCGGCAAGAATAATGACACCTGCGTTGGTTTGAAATCCGTCCATCTCGGTAAGAAGCTGATTGAGTGTGTTTTCTCGCTCATCATTTCCACCTGTCATAGCGCTTTTACCACGGGCACGACCTACTGCATCAATTTCATCAATAAAGATGATGCTGGGAGCCTTTTCTTTAGCCTGTTTAAAAAGATCGCGTACACGTGATGCACCCACACCCACGAACATTTCAACAAAATCGGATCCTGAAAGAGAAAAGAAAGGAACTTTCGCTTCACCAGCTACTGCTTTAGCCAACAGCGTTTTACCCGTCCCCGGAGGACCTACAAGCAGCGCGCCTTTAGGTATCTTCCCACCCAGGTCAGTATATTTCGATGGGTTTTTTAGAAATTCGACAATTTCCATTACTTCCACTTTAGCTTCTTCCAATCCGGCAACATCGTTAAAATTTAACGAAACCATAGTGTCTTTATCAAAAAGCTGTGCTTTCGATTTTCCGATATTGAAGATTTGTCCGCCACCACCGGCACCGCCTTTGGTCATCATTCGCATAATAAGGAACCACAAACCTACCAGAACAGCTATCGGCAGTATCCAACCCAGCAGATCGCCTCCCCAGTTTTTACGGGTTTCATTTTTAACATATACAGGTGCAGGGAGTTCTGCCTGAACTTCGCGTATATCTTTCTCAAAAGTTTCGACCGACCCGATCTGGTAAACATAATGTGGGGAGGCAGCTGCCAAAGAATTTGCAGGTTTCAGGTCTTTATATTTGGGAAGACTAAGTTTATCTTTCTTGATATAGATTTCAGCATGATCCTTATTAACAAGGATTAATTTTTCAATATGCTGACTTACAAGCATTTCCTTTAACTCACCCCATCCTAATTCCTTTGGTGCCGCA
>JBBSDC010000079.1:0-18447 GCA_038249705.1 Bacteroidales bacterium
AAGATGGCACTTTGCAGATTGCCGTAAAAATTCAGAAATAAGAATGATACGTTTAATCCTGACAGTTTTCAAAAAGCCACAGCCCTTTTCAAAAGGGTTGTGGCTTTTATTCTTTTCAATTACAGTGTCGGGAATAATGATAAGTTCCTGCACAAAAGATGAGGAAATTGCGAAATCATCGCTTATCCTGAAAACCGGTGCTATTTATACTCAAAACGGGGCTTATATTCCCGTTGGCGGAACTATTAAAATCGGTGTGCTTGCCTCAGGAGCAGGTTCGCCACTTACGTATATACGCATCGACAGAATTACTGCTTATGATACACTTACGCAACTCGATCGCGGTATTTATATTGGAAGCGAAGGGCTTGACTCAGACTATACCTTTTCGAAAGATACTGCCTCAGTTGAGGTATGGCGGGTGGTGGTAATGAACGCTGACAGGGACACTGCCATGCGAACTTTAACAATTTACAGAGGTTCCGGAACGGCGTATGGTCCTGTTCATCATTTTGAAAATATAAAACTCGGGCTTCAGAACAATAATTTATCTGGTCAGTTCCTTGATGCAAATACAGGGTCAGTCTTCGATGCGAATTCTGTTTCCGGCCACGAAAGTGAGATTGATATTTTAGCCTATTTTTATATAACCTCAGGACTTCCCTCACCTACTTTTACGTGCCCCGGATATACTGCAGCATCAGGTTACTATCCTCAACTAAATAGCTGGCCAGTTAAAAACAACACTTTATACGATTATATTACAAGCGACAATAACCTTATTACAATCAGCCAGTTTGATGCGGCTGAAAATGACAGTTTGTTTGTAACTGCTTATAAACCAGATAAGGTAAGCGGCAATTGCAAATATGGCTATACCGGAAAAGTAATTCCTTTCAAAACACAGGAAGGCAAGTACGGTTTGATTAAAGTTATTCATGCAGATGAAACAGAAAGCGGAACAATTGAGATTTCGCTCAAAATTCAGAAATAAAACATACAAGGAATTAACCGATAGATGGAAAGCAAGACAGCAAACTGTATTTCAAATAGATATACCGGTAAGATCACTCCTATTCTGAAATTAATCAGACTAGTTATTCTGCTAAGTGCGCTGGTAATGCTAGTGCCTGTAGTAGCTTTGGGGCA
Organism: Bacteroidales bacterium; assembly: GCA_038249705.1. Taxonomy (GTDB): domain Bacteria; phylum Bacteroidota; class Bacteroidia; order Bacteroidales; family UBA4417; genus UBA4417. The sequence continues at coordinate 1,150 of JBBSDC010000079.1, forward strand.
ATCATGCATTCTTAGCCAGATAAAAAATCAAGAATCGGGAAAACCGGTTTCGGATGCAAATATCAGTGTTGTGGCTGGAAAAGGAACTATTTCGGATAAAAACGGCAATTTCAGACTCTGCAATCTGCCTTCCGATAGCATTATGGTTACTGTTAGTTTTATAGGATTCGAAACTTTCATACTCAAAACCAAACTGTTACCCGGCGAAAACAGGCTGCCATCCATTTTACTGATTCCATCATTGCTCAACATGGATGAGTTTGTGATCACCGCGACACGAACCGACAACCTGATTGTGAACACACCGGTGCGGATAAATATGATTTCGCCAAAGATGCTGAACAACCTTCCTATCCAAAACATTGATGAAGCTTTAAAATTTGCTCCCGGTATTAATTACAGCAGGCCTTTTGGTATTTTCAGCACCAAGGGCATCGTTACCATGCGTGGGATGAGTGGTAAGGAGCAAGGCCGTGTGCTTGTTTTAATTGACGGAGTTCCGATAAATAAATCGGATGGCGGAAGCGTTGACTGGAACATGATTGACTTAAATTCCGTTCAGAAAATAGAAATAACAAAAGGCGCCGGATCAGCTATTTATGGAGGAAATGCCATGGGAGGCGTTATAAACATCCTTTCGAAAAACCCTGACGGCAAACCTTTTATAGGGGCTTCGCTCGAGTACGGAACTTTTAATACAATGGGTGGGAGGATCAACACAGGTGGTAGTATAAAAGTAAAGAATACGCAAAATTCGTGGTACTGGCTGGCTAATTTGTCAGCAAAAAAAAGCGATGGATATATTACGCAGTCGGAAGAGGACGTGAAAGCGAATCCATATATCGTAAAATCAACAATGAAAGAAGCAGGCGCCAATTTTAAAACCGGTTTTTCCATAGCCGGTAAACACAATTTTGATGCAACGCTTAATTATTACAATGATCAGCGCGGAACGGGTGAAAAAGTTTATCAACCAAAAGGAAATACAACCGATCATGATTCGTACGGTACAATATTGAATTATCGGGGAATTTTCAAAACGATGAAAATGAATTCATCCGCATATTTCCTGACAGAGAATTACAAAAAAGTGAATGAATACCTGAAAGATGATTATACCTGGTATGATGTTTTATCTACCCGCCGCGATTACGGTTGGTTTACATCGCTAACAGCGCCATTAGGCCACAACCATCTGATTACCGGCGGTTTCGATTATAAAAATGGAAGTGTGGATGCTTACGACAAATATTTTACCTCAACGGATATTGTGTATAATAAAGGTAAAATGAGTACGTACGCACTTTTCGCGCAGGATGAAATAAAGTTATTAAATGATAAGGTAAGAGTGCTTGCCGGACTTCGTTTCGATGTAGCGCAGTTTCATGATGGCGGATTTTATATTGAGAATCCATCGATGGAAACAGAGTTTATGGTTGGAGGCGGGTACGAAGTTCCGGAAATGCCTGAGCAAAACTGGAACGCCCTTAGCCCGAGAATTTCCGCGCAGTACAAATGGAATGAAAACGACCGTGTTTTTGTAATGTATTCGAGAGGTTTCCGGCCATCAGTACTCGACGATCTTTGCCGTTCGGGAAGGATAAAAGGTGGTTTTAAAATTGCCAATCCAGCCATACAGCCCGAATACCTTAACAATTACGAAACTGGTATCGACCTTAAACCAGGCGCAAAAACAACTTTCACCACTTCGGTTTATTACTCAAGAGGAACTGATTTTCAGTATTATGTGAGTAATGGCGAAACTATTGATATGGGATTTGGCGAAAGACCGATTTTCGTAAGAGCAAATATCAGCGATGTGGAAATGTATGGCGCCGAAGCCGAGATAAGGTATGATATACAACCGGAAATTACTCTTTTTGCCAATTACGCTTACACGCATTCAACCATACTCGATTACCACAAAATAGCTGGAAACGATACTATTAACCTGGCTGGAAATTTTTTGACTGACGTTCCGGAACATATTTTTTCGGCAGGAGCCAACTGGAATAACCGGTTTGTAAACACCAGTATATATGTTCATTACAACGGATCAATGTATATTAACGATCAGAATACGGTTGACGAAATACTGCTATCGGATAAATATCCTGCCTATACAACCGTTGACATGAAACTATGGAAATCATTTAAATCGCATTATAAAATCTCGCTGAATATTCAAAACCTGCTGGATGTAAAGTTTTACGACAGCAAATATTCGGTTTGTCCGGGGCGATTTGTAACTGCTGAAATTGCTGTTAATTTTTAAACCTTATACCTATGAAAACATTTTTTTCAACCCTGATGGTAGTATTTCTGCTATCCGTTTCTGCATTAAAAGCACAAACCAATGATTTTTACGATGATGCCGAAACCATAAAGTTTAAAATGCCGGTAGTTGAAGTGCTTGGCGAAATTGCTAATCCCTGCAACGTAAATTTCGAAACACTTCCGTCGCGAACCGTAATCGTTAAAGAAACACTTTTAGAAAATGGGAAAGATAAGTTTATCGGTGCTTACCGCTACGATGGATATTCGCTTTGCGATATTTTAAACCTGAGCATACTGAAGAAAAAAAACGAGGCTGAATTTCCTCCGATTATCGATTTGTATGTTGAAATAGAGAATAACAAGGGCGAAAAAGTAGTATTCAGTTGGGGCGAAATATACTACCCTATTCACCAGCATGAAATACTTATTGCAACCCAGGTGGCACGTATTGTACCATCGAAAACAAAGGATCTGTGGCCCTTGCCAACGGAAACCAAGGTGGTTGTAGCTTCTGATCTTTATACCTTCCGCAACATCAGCAATCCGGTTAAAATAACTGTGAAATCGTATTCAGGAAAATATGATATAGTGAAAGGATTAAGCCCGATGTACAGCAAGAGTTTCACCATCACGGAAAACGGAAAACAGCTGGCCGAAATCAGCGCCATACCAGCTGGCCTGGATGAACACACTTATCCGGCAGTATTTTACGGTCGCGGCCGAGGCATACATGGCACCACTCCTTTTACCGGTATAATGCTGAAAGAATTGCTTGCAGGTTATGTAAAAGTAAATGAGATCAATCTGCGGACTGCTTTATTAGTAATTGCCGGCAAAGATGGTTACCACGGCACCTATAGTTTCAGCGAAGTGATGAACCGCAACGACCAGGCTGAGTTTCTGGTAATTCCATCCATAAACAACCTTGATGGTGGTGCTTTTGAGATTTATCCTGCAGCTGATTTTTTCTCCGACAGGGCAATACGATCAGTGGAATCGATAAGGATTTTTGACTGTAACACTTCTGAATAATAGTATAGTATTTCGGTTTTGGTGACAGTATAAAAGCTGCCTGCAACTTCAGTATTTTTGTAAAAAAATATAATCAGACGCAGAAACTGTTAGCAATATGGATTTATTCAGCACCGGGCTTTACCAGGATTTAAACCTGTTACCACACGATGGCACTGTTAATTATTACGGTAAATTATTTCCCGTGATGGAAGCCAATCAGTATTTGGAAAGTTTGCTGCACACAATTGAATGGAAAAATGACGAAGCCATAATTTTCGGAAAACGTATTGTTACCAAACGAAAAGTAGCCTGGTATGGTGATCAGGATTTTGAATATACCTATTCCAACACAACAAAAAGAGCATTGCCCTGGACGCAGGATTTGTTAGCTTTAAAAAAAGTTACAGAAAAAGTATCGGGTGAGAAATTCAATTCCTGCTTACTTAATCTATACCACAATGGTGCTGAAGGAATGGCCTGGCATAGCGACGGGGAAAAAGATCTGAAGAAAAACGGGGCAATTGCATCATTATCTTTTGGTGCTGAACGGAAATTTTCGTTCAAACATAAACTAACCAAGGAAACCGTTTCGATAATTTTAGAACACGGTAGTTTGCTTATCATGAAGGATATAACCCAAACCCACTGGTTACACAGGTTACCACCAACAAAACTGGTTTTTAAACCAAGGGTAAATCTTACTTTCAGAACAATTGTTTTGTAAGCCGGCTGTTTCGTTTGCCTTTATATTTCCCGCCCAGGTAATGGTTTTGATTTATTTTCATACCGGATATTTACCTTTATAAGCAAAAACAAAGTTCCGGGACAATATTCCGGAACTTTTTTATTATTTGGATCAGCCTTATAAAAGAGTATCTTAAAAGAAATACAAATTGGGTTTTGTGCAATTTATCCTGGAAAAACCAAAGCAATTTCAAACACTTTTTTAAGAAATAATACACTTAAAGTTAAGTTTCATTCACAACATTTCAGCATTATTCTCACTCGTTTTATATTCAACCAAACATATTCAACTAAGTAATTCAGCCATTTAGCATACATTATCAGGCGTTCGCCAATTATTAATTTTCTGCCCTATTTATCAGGAGTAGTTTTGTCCCAAAATCAATAAATCAGAAAAAAAAATGAAAAACATTACTTTAATCACCACAATCCTGTTTATGTCAATTTTAGCAACTGCACAGGACAATTCATCAACAGATAATAATCAGATCGGGACAATCTTCGGAAAAAACAAAGATGCAAAACTGGGCTGGTTTATAGGGCTCGACAATGGGTATACACAATTCGGCTCGCGCGATGTTTACCTGAGCGGATTAAATGCAGGTCTCATTATTAACCATAATTTTTCTATTGGATTCTCCGGCTCAGGATGGACAAACCGTAACTCAATGTATTACAGTAATATAACCGATACAACAGGTGCATATCTCGAAGGCGGTTTTGGCCGGTTTATACTCGAATATACTCTATTCCCAAAATCTGCTGTTCACTTAACTTTCCCACTTATGATTGGCGGCGGCGCTGCCAGCTATATAAATGATATGGACAATTGGGAATGGGATGATGAATGGGATACTCACTATAAAAATCTTGACACGGACGTTTTTTTCTCCATCGAACCAGGAATCCGCGCCGAAATTAATATTTTCAAATTCATGCGTTTAAATGCAGGTTTCAGTTATCGTTTTGTAAGTGGACTCGAAATGATGAATACTTCTGCTGATATGATGAATAACTACACCGTAACTGCCGGATTGAAATTCGGGAAATTCTAAAGAGTAGAATTCCTGTTTCTAACAAATAATTTATTTATTCAAGCTTAAACCTTATTGAGAAATGAAAACTACAATATATTGTTTTCTCCTATGCTTGGCATTGTTGGCACCTGATATGGGCAGGTCGGCTACTACCGTAGTAAATGGGAAAGGTTGTTTACGCAGCGAATTCCGCAAAACAACGCCATTTTCGCGCATCGATAGCCGGATTTACGCTGATATTCATATTATTAAAAGCAAAACCAGCAATATCAGGATATCAGCCCAGGATAACATTTTACCCCTTATCCTGATCACAGAGCGCGACGGCTTACTTATAATTTCTACGGGGGAGTTCAATGTGTGTTCCGACAGTTCAGTTAGAATTACCATTTATGTGCCTTTTATTGACGAAATATGTCTATCGGGTACAGGAACAATTCGATCAGAATGCCCGGTTCAGAAAATACAACTAAAAGGAGAAGGAGCAATATTTTGTGCTGGCCGAAGCAGGAATTCATCGGTGGAACTATCGGGTTCGGGAGAAATAAATCTAAGTGAAATGAAGCTAAAGGTCGCCGAGGTTACCATCAAAGGAAACGGCATTGTTAACATAAATGCATCTGAATCGCTTCACGCAATAATTCCGGGCACCGGGACACTGTATTATAGAGGGAATCCTGATATTACCAGTAATATTTCGGGGGAAGGTGAACTGATTGCGTTAGAATAGCAAACTAAATGTACCAGAAAGTACCTGAGTTTGTTCCGATCAATTAATACGACTATTTTATGCTTGCAAAAAAAAAGAGATGTAAGTTATTAATTTACATCTCGTTGTAAAAATATTTGAGCCACTAATGGGACTCGAACCCACGACCTGCTCATTACGAATGAGCTGCTCTACCAACTGAGCTAAAGTGGCATTAAAACAAAGCCTGCCTGTAAAATTCAAGCAGGCTTTTTTAAAGTCGGGATGAGAGGATTCGAACCTCCGGCCTCTTCGTCCCGAACGAAGCACGCTACCAGGCTGCGCTACATCCCGATTTTAATTCCTGGTTTGGATGTCAGTGGCGGCCTTCCCGCTTCCAGCGGGACACGCTACCACGCTGCGCTACATCCCGATTTTAAAGAACTTCAGTTTACAAAAGTTGTCTCCCGGACAGGATTCGAACCTGTGACCCATTGATTAAGAGTCAATTGCTCTACCAGCTGAGCTACCGAGAGATTTGAGGGTGCAAAAGTAACATTTTTTCGTTTTTGTTGATAAAAAATTATTTCTTTTATGCGTATTCGTGTTTTTGATGAACCTGGTAAGCCTTCTAATTGTTAATTTTGCTTATGGATTCTTCTGGCAACACCCCTTTCAAATCAGCACTTAAAGTGAATAACGGCATCGAACAGCCACCCTCAGTTAATGAAGGCGCAGCAAAGCATTTCAGTAAGCCGGGTCGTAAACTTCTTACTACTGATCAGTATGTTGAAGGCATTTGCTCCGGAAACCGCACTATTCTAAGTCAGGCTATTACACTGATTGAAAGCTCATTGCCTTCGCACCAGGAGCTGGCTCAAAATATTATCAGCAAATGCTTACCGCTTTCAGGAAATTCTGTCCGAATCGGAATCACGGGTGTTCCCGGCGTGGGAAAAAGTACTTTTATCGAAGCTTTCGGGAAACATCTTACCTCGCAGGGGCATAAAATTGCGGTACTGGCTATTGATCCGAGCAGTTCGCGATCGCGCGGCAGCATATTAGGCGATAAAACCCGCATGGAAGAACTTTCAATCGATTTAAATGCGTTTATAAGACCGTCGCCTGCAGCAGGTTCACTTGGAGGCGTTGCACGAAAAACCCGTGAAACAATCATACTCTGCGAGGCTGCCGGGTTTGATACCATTTTAGTTGAAACAGTTGGCGTTGGCCAAAGTGAAATTGCGGTGCACTCCATGGTCGATTTTTTCCTGTTGCTGATGCTTGGCGGCGCCGGCGACGAACTTCAGGGCATAAAACGGGGAATTATGGAAATGGCCGATGCCGTAGTTATCAACAAAGCCGATGGCGATAACCTCAACCGCGTAAATGTGGCTATGGCCGAGCTGCGCAGCGCATTGCATTACTTCCCTCCTACCGAATCGGGCTGGCAGCCGGTATGCGAAGCTTGTTCATCTATCACTAAAAATGGTATTCCGAAGGTGGAAGAAATGATCAGCAAATATGTGGAATTCACAAAAGAAAACGGCTATTTCGCAAAACGCAGGCTGCAACAGTCGAAGCAGATTATGATGAATGTAATCGATCAGGCATTGCACGATCATTTTTATAATCAGCCTGAAATAAAGAAACTGATGACAAAGGTGGAAGCTGAATTGCAAAATGAAAAAATAAGCGCTTACGTGGCCGCTCAGCAGCTTCTGGAAAAGTATTTTGGGACTGTAAAATAATAATTGTTAGTTTTCTTTACCGCAAGGACGCTAAGGTTTCGCAAAAGGCGCTAAAAAAGGTTTGTTAGGCTTTTATCCATAATTTTATGAGTAATTAATCCTTTCTTAAAATCGTTAAACTATGATCCAATTCGAAGCTCTTTTTCAGATTTCCTATGGCTTGTATATTGTAAGTTCAGGCAACAAAACCAGCGGTAACGGTTACATTTCAAATACTGTATTTCAGGTTACAGCCGAACCTCCACGATTCGCAGCCAGTTGCAATAAAGATAATTTTACCGCAGAATTTATTGCCGAATCAGGCGCTTTTGCTGTTTCGGTGCTCCATAATGATACTGATCCTGATATTTTTGGGCGGTTCGGGTATAAATGCGGACGGGATTTTAATAAGCTCGATGGTATGAATGTGAAATACGGCGAAACCGGTGTTCCTATTATTATGAACGATTGCATCGCCTTTCTCGAATTTAAAGTAGTTCAAACGGTTGACGTTGGCACTCACCTTATTTTTATCGGCGAACTGGTTCAGGCCGAGTTGGTTGACGACACTAAAGAAGCCATCACATACCTGAATTACAGAAAGGTACGCAAAGGGTTATCGCCCAAAAATGCGCCTACCTATATTGATAAATCAAAGATTGAAGCAAAAATTGTTGCTGGCGGTTTGAAGAAATTTGAATGCACAGCTTGTGGTTATATTTATGATGAAGCCGAACATGAAATCAGTTTTGCCGATTTGCCCGAGGATTGGGTTTGTCCTGTTTGTTTGTCGGAAAAGGCAGAATTCATAGAAGTTCAGTAACAACAGTTTCCTTCCTGAAAATGCTCACTTTGGGAATTTAAATTGGATTCTCTCCGGTAAGTTCACTTACAACTTTACGTTTTTTACGACTTTTATCGGGCCAAATTAAAGATGCAATTATACTTGTGCTCAAAATCACAACTATAACCAGCAACGAATGCACGGTTGTAAAACCAAGATCATGCAGCTGAACATGAAGCAACATTTTAAATCCGATAAACGAAAGCAGAAATGCCAAACCGTGCTTCAGAAACCTGAACATACTTATCACATGCGCAACTACGAAAAACAAGGAACGTAATCCCATGATTGCGAATATATTGGAGAAAAATACAATGTATGGGTCTTGCGTTATCGAGAATATGGCAGGTACCGAATCCACAGCAAAAATAACATCAGTAAATTCAATAACCAATAATACAAGGAATAGAGGTGTAAAGTATAAACGGTTGTTGTCGTGCTTGTTGCGAAACCAGAAATGCTGACGGAAATAGGTTGGATGTACCGGAAAATACTTCGAAACAAATTTTACCACTGGATGATGAGCGGGATCAACTTTATCTTCCTTATTCCTTTCCAGAAACATTTTAATTCCAGTGAATACGAGGAATGCTCCGAAAATATAAAGTATCCAGTCGAAACGCTGAATTAGTGCTGCACTTAAAAAGATAAAGATAAACCTCATTATCACTGCGCCGATAATACCCCACATCAGTACTCGTTTGTAATACATTTGTTGCACTCCGAACGACATGAAAACCAGTATCATAACGAAAACATTATCGACTGAAAGCATGTATTCGATCAGGTAGCCGGTAATATATTCGAGAGCCAGGTTTTTCCGGTAAATATCAATTGCCTGATTAACATCGGATACACCAAGTATGTTATAGGTATGTTTATAGGTATCTATCCGGTACTGAACATCTTCAATTGTTTTCACGCCATGCAGGCGATCGCCGAAATAAAGCAGAAGGAAGTAAAATCCGATTGCAAAACTTACCCAAACGCCTGTCCAGATCAATGCCTCACGGAATTTAACTTCGTGACTTTTCTTATCGAAAATCCCAAGGTCGAGGGCAAGTATAGCAGCAATAAAAATCAGGAAACCAGCAAAGATCAGATGTTCAGGAGCAATCATAAAAAGTATTTCAAGTTTAGAGTACTTTAGAAGCATTCAAAATTACGAATTTCAGGCGAATTGCCGCTAAATATTTTGTTCAGTAACATTTAAAGTTGCTACTTTTGCCCCACTTTTATGCTAACCAACCGTATGAAAAATCCTTTTGCCAACAGCCTTACCGAAATGAACCCGAGCTCACTGGTTCAATATCTGAACAAACCGAGCGACGAGTTTACAAAGGCTGATCTGATACGATATATCGATGACCATAATATTTCGATGATCAATTTCCGTTATTCCGGAGGCGATGGCCGCTTGAAAACGCTCAATTTTGTGATAAACAGCCGCGAGCATCTCGACAATATTCTTACAACCGGCGAACGCGTTGATGGGTCGAGCCTTTTCCCTTTTATTGGTGCCAGTTCGAGCGATTTATATGTAATTCCTCGTTACAAAACTGCTTTCGTTAATCCGTTTTCCGAAATCCCTACCCTTGATATCCTATGTTCTTATTACGATAAGGATGGAAATCCACTCGAAAGCTCGCCTGAATATATTTTGCGTAAGGCGCATAAAGCTCTGAAAGACAGTACTGGCTTGTCATTCGAAGTGATGGGTGAACTGGAGTACTACATTATTAGTCCTGAAGATGAATTATTTCAGGCTGCCGACCAGAAAGGCTACCACGAATCGTTTCCGTTTGCTAAATGGGAAGCTTTACGTGCTGAGGCGATGTTTGCCATAGCCCAGACCGGCGGTAAAATAAAATACGGTCATTCAGAAGTAGGGAATTTTAAATTCGATGGAATGGAATACGAGCAGAACGAAATTGAATTTCTGCCCGATACACTCGAAGATGCTGCCGATCAATTGGTTATTGCCAAATGGATACTTCGGACGCTGGCTTACAAATACGGTGTTTCTATAACCTTTGCACCAAAAATCACCGTTGGCAAAGCCGGCAGCGGAATGCATATACACACCCGCCTGATGAAGAATGGTGACAATGCTATGGTCGAAAACGGAAAATTGAGCGATACCGCCCGCAAAGCTATTGCCGGCTATCTCGACCTTGCTCCTTCGCTTACTGCTTTCGGAAATACAAACCCAACATCCTATTTCAGGCTAGTGCCGCACCAGGAAGCACCAACCAATATTTGCTGGGGCGACCGCAACCGCTCGGTGCTGGTGCGTGTTCCGCTAGGATGGTCGGGAACCAACAATATGATTTTTCATGCCAATCCGCAGGAGCCGGTTGAACCTAAAGATTTTACCAACAAACAAACCGTTGAATTCCGTTGCCCGGATGGATCAGCCGATGTGTATCTTTTATTAGCCGGCCTTACCGTTGCTGCCCGTCATGGACTGGAAATGGAAAATGCGCTGGAATATGCTAAGGCAACCTATGTGGATGTAAATATTTTTGACCACAAGCATAAGGATCAGGTTTCAAAACTTGGTCAACTGCCTGTTTCGTGCTGGGAATCGGCTGACAGACTGCTGGAGCAGAGTGCCATTTACACCAAATACAATGTGTTTCCGCAATCCGTTATCGAAGGCTTTGCATCACTACTCAAAAAATACAACGACCAAAACCTCCGCCACGAACTCGAAAACAATAAGGAAAAACTGATGGAGATTGTGGAGAAGTATTTCCATTGCGGATAAGAAAATTTTATCTCTTTATTTGAAAAAGCCGGGAATCCCGGCTTTTTTTTGTAGGGAAAAATGCTTGAATTAGCATTAGGAAACACAATCAAATGAGCAACCTTAGCAAACTGATGCCAATCAAAAAATTTTATTAAAAAAGAAGTCCAGTTTCCCATTTATTTTATTCATTTTTGCAATCATTTATTATCCTTACTAAACTCACATCAAATGAAACTCAAAACAACTCTTGTAATACTTATAATATTATTTTTCAATAACTTAGGTTATTCGCAAAAATATTTCCCTGGTGAGGTGATACTAAAAAATGGCACGAAACTGACAGGCCTTTTGTATTTGCCTTTCGTTCTCAATCAAAAATCCATTTATTATAAATCAACAGAGAAAGCCGTTGAGCGTAAAATTAAAAGTGATTCTGTAAATAGGCTATCCATGATCTCAGATGGAGGAAAGACAAACACTTTAGTTAATATTGTTTATAGTAAACGAAAAAAAGATAACGGCTTTGTTTTATTGGTAACAGAAGGATTTGCTAATCTATATTTTAACGGCGACAATGGAATAAGTGTCGATAAACATGGGGATCTTATACCAATGGCAACTTCGGTTGCAGGTCGCTCTATGCCTGAATTTTATTATTATATCCAGTGTAAAGATGAACAATACCCAACGCTGTTAGCAATTACAAGTCCATCTAAAACCATGTTTGGCCAAACCCGGACTTTCAGAAAAGCGGCAGCAGAATATTTCCACGATTGGCCTGAATTGGTGAACCGAATAAATGATAAAGAATTTACTGTTAATGATATTGAAAAGGTTGTGTCGTTATATAATGAACATATGTTAAATAAGTAATCTCCTCTATCAGCGACACCTTTTTCACTCACACCAATTTCTGACCTTCGCTCGCCCACTGGCGCGGATTTGCAACTTAGTAAAGCGATCTCATCAGATAAAGGCTGATAATCTGTGCATCTCAGTAATCCTATTTTATTTATCATTCTCATTTTATCATAAATATATCCAATAAACCTTCGCTCGCACCTTTTTTCTTAAACTTACTGCAAAAACCAGAAAAGCCAGTCTTTTACCCGTTATAATTCCGGAAGTGAGTAAAGTGCATTGCACTTATTTTCAGCCTTAACTCTATTTTAATGTCAAAATCAGCCATATTGTCATTTTAAATATTCGCCAGCTGCCACTATGGCGCATATAATTGCCTAAAAAGCAGTATTTTCCTGTTGGCACAGAATTTGAAATTTGACTTATCACAATCGAAAAAAAACATTAAAGTCAAACTTAAAATTAAAAGGAGAATATACCATGAACAATTACAGATTTGGATTCCGCCCGTTTTTACCTGCTCTGTTCAACGAAGTTTTCGAACGTCAGGCCAATGAAACCGAAGCAACCTACAAACCCGCAGCTAATGTTCGCGAGGACGAAAATTCCTATAAAATAGAACTTGCGCTGCCCGGATTTTCAAAAGAAGAAATTACCATTAAAGCTGAGGAAGAAGTTCTTACCATCACTGCTGGTCGCCAGCCAAAAGAGGACGAAAAAGGTCCAAAATACACCTGGAACGAATTCGGATATAAGAGCAAATATGAGCGCTCATTCCAGCTTCCTGAAACCGTAAATGCTGATCAGATCAGCGCAGCATTCGAAAACGGAATACTCCTGGTTACGCTTCCAAAGCAAGAAGTACAGCCGGTTGCAGTAAAACAAATCACAATTGCATAAACTGAATATTTTTGGTTAGTGAATGAAAGAGCAGCTTGAAAAGGCTGCTTTTTTTGTTTTTCTGGTCAGTAACTATAGCCTCAATTTGAATTATACTTCCAATATTCGCATCTTTGTCCCACATATCAATCTGCTTTAAAACATTGTAAAAGCATATTTACTAATCCCTGAACACTAACACCTAACCCCTGCTTAAAGCATGGAACGACATAATTTCCGGGCGCACCTTTCCATGTTGGCAGCAACCGTGCTTTTCGGCGCTAATTACTGGATTGCCAAAGGATTAATGCCCAACCACCTGCTGCCGATGCAGATAATTTTTCTGCGTGTTTCGGGCACTTTACTTATTGCATTTATCATCCAGATGAGCATAAAGGAGCTTCGGATTCTTAAAATTGATCGTGCCGATTTTCCACGTCTGATACTGAGCAGTGTTTTGGGTGTAGCCATCAACCAGATGATGTTTTTCACAGGGCTAAATCACACAACACCGGTTGATGCCGCCATTATCAACTCTGCAAATCCTATTATGGTGCTTGTGTTTGCGGCGTGGTTGCTTAAAGAAAAAATCGCAACGGCGAGGCTGGCCGGGATATTACTCGGAGCTTCAGGAGCTTTGATGCTGATACTGCTCGGAAATCCAATTTCGATAGGCGATGGCCATGTAAACGGAAACTTGTTTATTCTTGCAAATACTGCTGCATGGAGCTTATATTTGGTTATTGCTAAGCCACTTATGGTGAAATACAACCCATTTGTATTGATGCGCTATATTTTTCTTATCGGTTTTATTGCCGTATTTCCTTTTACCATAAAGCAGGCAATTGAAATAGATTTCAGTTCGTTTGATTCGCGCACCTGGCTTTCCATCCTTTATATTATTATCGGCACCACTTTTATGGCATATTTCTTCATCACATTTTCACTCAAGCGATTATCATCGTCGGTAGTGGCATATTACACTTATTTACAACCGGTTTTGGTAGCGATTATTGGCATTGTTCTGTTTTCCGAATTAATTTCGTGGATTAAAATAGTGAGCGCAATATTCATATTTGCAGGGATATATTTTGTAACGAAGAGGCGAAAGGCATAAACAACAAATTTTGTTCCCCTAATCCCCAAAACCTAACCTGGACAAACCAGTACAAAAAAAAGATTTGAATAATGAATATCGAATAATGAAGTAAAAATAAGAAGAATGGAATTGAATAAAACACAATGATGATAGTAGTGCTAATTCAATAGCAGCAATACTTCGAAGTTCATTATTCCTTATTCGATATTCGATATTTACAAACTCGCTTTAAATATTTCGCCAAAAAATACACTAATATTATTTTAAAGCATCTAAATCCCCAAAACCCAATCCCCAGCCCCTTATTAAAACATATGCCTGAACGGCAGGAGGAACCATCCCAATACTTTTTCGATCCTTGGACGGCGCAACCAACTCACATGATCAAAAGGAAGACAACTCTGTATTGTTTCGGTAACGTGGCTATTAACTTCGTCAATAATACCTTTATGTGTACCAAAAAGCATTACTTCGTGCTGATACCTGAAACTCCGGTAGTCAATGTTAGGCGAACCAATGCCAAAAGTTTCACCATCAATAAGTAACAGCTTGGCATGAAGATTATTGAGAGTATAAAAAATAAGGCTGATATTGTTTGAATAATAGAAACCATAGTATTTACTGCTAAGCAAATCAATAGAACGCACATCGGAATGCCGCGGCAATATTATTTTAACGTTCACCCCTCGTTTGGCAGCATCAGCCAGTGTTTTACGCATTTTATAACCGGGAAGGAAATAAGGCGTTTCAATAATTATTTCCCTTTTGGCTTTACGAATCAGCCGCTCCAATTTGGTTTTTACACGCTGACGGTAAATGGAAGGCATATCTTCAACCAGCTCAAAATGATCAATAAACTTCGACTTTTTATATGTGAACTTATTAAAGATATATTTCTTGTAAATTTTATAACTTTCGAGAAATGAACGTTTAAACATCAGCGTAATTCCTCCGGTGAGCCTTATAACCGATTCGCGCCATTGGAGCGAGTACCCTGTAATATTAGCTGATCCGATATAACTGATCTGATCGTCGATAATCAAAAATTTACGGTGATTGCGTCTGTGATTCTTTGTAAAAAAGTCGAAAGTGTACAGAATCTTTCTGAAAAACCTTACCTCCCCGCCAAGTTTTATCAATTCACCGAAAAAATCTTCCTTATACGAAACGCCCCACGAATCGAGCAGCAGCTTCACCTGAACGCCCCTTTCAGCAGCTTTTGTAAGTGCTTCACGAAACTGCAGCCCTACTTCATCGTTGCCAAACTTATACATTTCGAGATAAATATAATTCCCGGCCATTTCGATATCGCGCAACATGGCTTCATAAAACCGGGGAGGCTCGCTGTATAAACGATGGCTTGTTAAAGTAGATGCACGTCGCGCCATAACTTGCTGAAATTTGGTAAGTCAAATGTAATGTTTTTATCTAATCATCCTAATACTGTCGCCAAATCAGGCCAGGTTGGCTTCAACTCCCAAACATTGTATCTTTGCTCATTCAAAAAAAAGTACTATGATAAGATCAATGACAGGATTCGGTAAAGCAACCGCTAACCCGGGCGGACGGACTGTAAATGTGGAAATACGCACGCTAAACAGCAAGCAAATGGATGTAAATACCCGGATTCCATTACTATACCGCGACAAAGAAGCTGAAATACGTGCTGAAATTAGTCGCGTGCTCGAACGCGGTAAAATCGATTTTATGATTACCATGGACAGCGATGCCGATGGCGGCGAGTTTACAATCAACCGGCCGCTCGCACGCAGAATTCATTCCGAAATAACCCAACTTGCTAATGAATTGGGCGAAACAGCCGGAATTGATATTATTTCAACCATCCTCCGAATTCCTGATGTACTTAAAGCAGGCCGCGAAGCGCCCGATGAAGCGGAATGGAATATGGTAAAAACTGCAATAACCGAAGCCATTGCTCAAACCGACGCTTTCCGCACTGCCGAAGGCGAATTATTAGGTAAAGATATGAGCGCGCGAATTCAGCTCATTCTAGATCTTTTGCTGAAAGTTGAACCCCTCGAAGGTGCACGAATCGGTAACCTTCGTGAGCGTTTTCAGCGCAACCAGGACGAATTTCTCGAAAAAACCACTAAGGTCGAAAAATTCGACGAAAACCGCTTTGAACAGGAGATATTCTGGTACCTCGAAAAACTTGATATCACCGAAGAGAAACTTCGGCTGCGTAAACATTGCGATTATTTCATCAACACACTTCTTTCGAGCGAATCCAATGGACGTAAACTCGGATTTATCACCCAGGAAATAGGCCGCGAAATCAATACACTCGGATCAAAAGCCTACAATGCCGAAATACAAATGATTGTGGTGCAAATGAAGGACGAACTGGAGAAAATCAAGGAGCAGGTTGGGAATGTTTTGTAAGGGATTTGGTTTTAGGGTTTGGGGGTTAGGGTTTGGGGTTTAGGGGGAATCCGACAATAATACACTTTTGCGGCTCGGAACAATTCATTAACAATCATATACTTGCTTTTTTAAATTCCGTAAAGTGAATATTGATTGTCAGTCGCTTTACACCATGTTACTATTTAATTCAAATTACCTTGAATAATTTTGAACACAAAATGATAATAATTTCTGCTCCATCGGGCGCGGGAAAAACTACTATTGTAAAACATTTGCTGCAGCAGTTTCCCGAGCTTGGATTTTCAGTTTCGGCTACCAGCCGTGCTATCCGTGAAGGCGAACTCAACGGAAGAGAGTATTATTTTATGTCGGCTGATGATTTCCGCCTGATGATCGAAACCAATAAACTGCTCGAATGGCAGGAAGTGTATCCAGGAAGTTATTACGGCACTCAGGTTTCGGAAATTGAACGTATTGCAACAAACGGACAGTGTCCTGTTTTTGACGTGGATGTTGTTGGCGGACTGAATATTAAAAAAATGTATGGCGATAATGCGCTTGCAGTTTTCATCAGGCCGCCATCGTTCGAAATATTAGAATCACGTCTCAGGTCAAGAGCAACTGATAGCGAGGAAAGTCTTCAAAAACGGCTGAATAAAGTAAAACAGGAACTCACTTTTGAGCAGGAATTTGACCAGGTAATTGTAAATGATAAACTTGAAGATGCATTAAAACATGCTGAAATGCTTGTAAAATGTTTCCTTAGCTTAACTGAATAAACTATACCGAAATGAAAAAGACCGGACTTTTATTCGGATCATTCAATCCTATACATATCGGGCATCTGATGATTGCAAGCTATATGTACGAGTTCACTGACCTCGACGAATTATGGTTTGTAGTTTCGCCGCTCAATCCGCTGAAAGAACAAAAATCATTGCTGGCTGACCATCACCGCCTCGAAATGGTAAACCTCGCCATTGAGGAC
>JBBSDC010000080.1:0-18388 GCA_038249705.1 Bacteroidales bacterium
CTTAAACCCCATTTTCTGCTTCTCTACCTTTGTTTCAATTTCATTTAATCCGCCAAAAATATTAGCCAGCGTTAAGGGTCTGCTGTGATCGAGACCTAAGTGATTATTCAGAGCCAGGCGTTCAGCTTTTTCGCGCTGTAATTCGCCGAACTCGTAACGGGCAATCATGCGGCCACGGCGGGTAAGTGCTTTATCTATTTTACTCAGGGGGGTGTTGAAAGTGCAGATGATTTTTATGCTCAAAGCATCGCCAAGCAATCCATCGCTCATATTCAATATATTCGCAATGGCAGCTGTGGTGTTGCCTCCTTCCCTGTCCATCAGTATTTGCTCGCAATCTTCAATAATCAAAACACTGTTGGTATGTTCGGTAAGGAAAGGCAGGAAACCGGGATCGACCAGTGAATTGGCCATATACGATGGCAGGTAAATAAATTTTAAAGCGCATGTATTGATGAGGTGGCGTATATATGTTGTTTTTCCGGTTCCCTGCATACCATGCAGAATCACGATTCCGGTTTGGTGTTTATCCGAAAACGAATTTACAATCCTGTCGTGATAATAGCTGAAATCGTCGTTGTAATAATGGGTTAAATCTATGTCCGTTTTCTTTATTTCAAATTCGGACAAATCCCAATCGCCACCAGCGGATACAATCATGTAAAATTTCGACTTTTCTTTGCCCTTAACCACAATATGCTCAATAGCTATCCTTTTAATAGTTTCAATTTCAGATACACTAATCGAACTGGAATACAGTATTGAGACACTGTGCTCTTTCACTTCGATTAATAATTTTTCTTTCAAAATAATTGTATAGCTGGAAGCTCGCCTGCCGTGAATCATCCGAAATACTTCATCCGGTGATTCTTGATACGACAACTCCAATTTCCTCACCTGATCCGATTCAGGCAGAATGCCATACTGAGTCATGAGGGCTTGCGAACATTTTTCAATGTCTAAATCCAATTCCAAAGCGCAAGCATGTGGTATTTCATCATACCAGGCAATAAAAAGCTTAACATTTACAATGTCTCCATCTTTATCAAAGATGTCTCTGTTCTTCAAATCATTCAACAAAAAGGTATTCATCTGGCTTTTTTTTAGTTCAATTTAAAATGGTTTAAATGATGTATTTTCATGTTGGTGAGTATTGGAAATGGTAAAATTAAATGACATTGATGTCAATACATGTCATTCGAATTCAAACCGACATGTTTTTTATTTTATTCCTTAGATAAGCTGTAAATTGCTCAGAGTCAATAATATTAACTTCATCAAACAAACCCATTACAAACCTTCCAACCCCTTCGAACCCGCAAACCAGAGCATCGAACTGCCAGTAGTTGTCATCGAGCGGGGTAATGGACTGCTCTGCAAGTGGATATTCCTCTATCAATAAATTGTAAGCCCGTAAACTCAAACGCAGTTTTACCGCTGTTTGATCGGGCGAACTGATCCTGAAAGCATCCATGGGTTCTTTCAGATGCAGCGGTTCAAACTGGAAATCCCTTTCAAGTATTTTCACTTCACCAATGCGCGATGTTTTAAAGAGCTTGCATCGTTGGCTTTCGGGCTCATACACCCATACAAACTGGTAATTGGTGGTAAAATCAAAGGGTTCAATAAGGCGGTCGCGCACAAGGTTGCCATGTGACGAACGATACTGCCTGAGCAGAGCTTGTTTTTTCCCTTTTATCGCCAGTATTAGTTGATGAACGGTATGGGAATTGCCTGGTTTCACCACGGTTTCAACAATGCGGTCGCTATCGTAAAGCGAATATAGTTTCTTAATCAGGTTGGATTTCAAAAGGTTAGTATCATCAATGGTGTGAATGGCTTTTTTAAGGATGTAGGCTTCTTCTTCGGAGAAATGCAGCAGATTGCTCAGTTCTTTAAATGGTCTTTCCATTTTAGGAATGCTATAAAGGCCATTATCACATTCAAGCACAAAACCCGCACTTCGCAATGAAGCAAAATAGCGGCTTACACTCCTGGGCGACATTTCGAAACGATCGGATATTTCCTTTAAGGTATAACGTCTTCCGTTGGCCAGGAGGAGCAAGATTTTAAGTATGCGTTCAATTTTTGCGTGGTCGTCCATTATTCTATACAAAAAAAATTATGATCAGTTAATATAACTATGACTTTAATTAATCCCAGGGAGTTAATGGGTGTTATATAATCTCCTGTAATTATAGTTATTAGTATATTTTCACTTTAAAATTACGGTGCTTTTTCGTTAACTAAAAGTGGAGTAAATATAGGAATATATGATAATTGGAGCAAAAACAATAAAAATAATTCTGAAGGAAGGAAACGGAACTTGCTCACAGCTTTTATGCATAACATATAAATCCCCAAGTTAGTTCTTGTCATTGGTATTATGAAAGCAGGTGAGAGATTCATTTGTATGTAATGAGTTAGGTACGATTTACGAATGACGAATGACGAATGCAATTCAAAAATCAAAAATTGCAATCAAATCTCTTAAATCGTACCTCGTAAATCATAAATCGTACCTCGTACCTCGTAAATCGTAAATCGTACCTCGTAAATCGTAAATCGTAAATCGTACCTCGTAAATCGTAAATCGTAAATCCTAACCCCCAAACCCTATTTTCTTTATCTTTGCCGCCCATGGCCAATATCATAACAATAAAGAACAAAAAAGCAGGATTCGAGTATTTCCTCGTTGAGCAGTTTACGGCAGGCGTTGTGCTTTTAGGCACTGAAATTAAATCAGTTCGCGAAGGCAAAGTGAACCTGACCGATAGTTATTGTGCTTTTAATGGAGACGAACTCTATTTGCTGAATGCACACATTTCGGAATACAAATTCGGAAACCAGTTTAATCACATTGCAAAGAGAGCCCGCAAACTTTTATTAAACCGCCGCGAACTCAAAAAAATTATTGGCAAAACACGAGAAAAAGGACTCACCATCATTCCGGTAGAACTATTTATCAACGAAAAAGGTTTCTGCAAAGTAACTATCTCAATAGCCAAAGGCAAGAAAAACTACGACAAGCGTGAAACACTCAAAACGAAGGACAATAAGCGGGAGATGGATAGAAGAAATGAAGATTAGGGTTTAGGGAGTGAGATTTAGGGGTTGGGGAGTGGATAACGGAGATTTTCTACTAATCTTGTTTTGCGGATTCCCCTTAGTGTTTCTTAGTGCCCCTTAGTGCCTCCGTGGTAAAAAAACACTCACAAATGAAAAACATTCCTTTCAACGCATTCTGGATTACCGAAGAACCGAATGGCACTTTTAAAAGCCAGATCATTCAGCGAAATACGAATGAACTTCCGCAAAATTGTGTTCTGATAAAAGTTGTCTTTTCTTCTTTAAATTACAAAGATGCCTTGTCAGCCAAAGGCAATAAAGGTGTAACCCGACGTTACCCGCACACTCCGGGAATCGACGCTGCCGGTATTGTTGCAGAGAGTACTTCTCCGGATTTTAAAAGCGGAGATCAGGTTATAGTAACCGGTTACGACCTGGGCATGAACACCATGGGTGGATTTGGCGAATATATAAACGTACCTGCTGAGTGGGTAGTTCATTTACCAGCCGGTCTGAGTTTGAAAGAAAGTATGATTTTAGGAACTGCAGGATTCACCGCCGCGCTTGCCATGCACCACCTGTTGCGCTGTGGACAAAAACCAACAGATGGACCATTACTGGTAACCGGTGCAACCGGAGGAGTTGGAAGCCTTTCGGTTTTAATTGCAGCCACACTCGGTTTTGAAGTAATTGCCTCCACTGGAAAAGCAGATGAAACCGGATACCTTATTAATATAGGAGCAAGAAATGTTATTGACCGAAAGGAAGTAGATGATCAGTCGGGGCGTATGCTGTTGCGCCAGCAATGGGCAGGAGCTATTGATACCGTTGGAGGCAATACACTTGCTACCATTCTAAAATCATTAAAACCACATGGCAATATAGCCTGCTGCGGCAATGTAGCCTCACCCCTGCTTAATACCAGCGTTTTTCCGTTT
This sequence comes from Bacteroidales bacterium, assembly GCA_038249705.1. Taxonomy (GTDB): domain Bacteria; phylum Bacteroidota; class Bacteroidia; order Bacteroidales; family UBA4417; genus UBA4417. Next base: position 4,008 of record JBBSDC010000080.1, read on the forward strand.
ATTTTGAACGGAGTAAATTTGCTTGGAGTTAACTCAGCTACTACACCCATACATTTACGGCTCTTGCTGTGGGAAAAGCTTTCAAAAGAATGGAAACCTGATTTTCAGAAAATAAAAACAGAGGTTGTTGGCCTTGACGAAATCCATTTAAGTATTGAAAAGATTTTGAAGGGGGGAATTACCGGAAGAGTAGTGTTGGAGCACAGGTAAAAAAAGCCTCCCCCACTGGCACGGATTTTTGAAACGCTTAAAAACACCGATAAAAATTATTTTGGGCATTTTTGCTTCTGATAAATATACATTTACATAATTCTTATATCTTTGAAAGGAATTGAAGATTGACTTATATGATTTTAATGAATAATCGAATTAGAGGTATACTAAGGAATAAATACTATTGCGATGTTTATCAATTAGTTGACTATACTTTTAATAAAATTTGCCACTAGTATTGAACACGAGATCAATGAGCATAGCAGACAATAGCTAGGCTGAGAAAAGTTAAAACAGTGGAGAGCAGTGACCATTTAAAAAACGAAGCGAAACTGAACAGCCAAACGAGTAGATCAATAAAAATAAATAAAAATGAAAAATAGAATAATCATAATTACAGCAATCCTACTAATAGTTTCAATAGGTAATTATTTTAGAATTATATCAGACGGTAGCATCAGGACTGTTGAGTTTTTATCAATCTTTGCCATAGGAACGTTGGCTGGGGCATTATTAACTCAAATTATTTTAGTAATGAAGAATAAAAACTAAAGAATTTCGAAAGTTGTATTCTGCAGGCAAATTTGCTTACCGACACTTTTTTACCTCGCCAGCAAATACTTACGGGATATGCTACAACAACGGCGGCGCATTTCGAAAGAAAAGCAATTCAAAACCAGCAACAAATCATAGCACAAACGGCAGGGCAACGCAAGAAACATTTTAGAGAGCAAACAAAAATAATGATTCAGGCATATTAATAAATGAAAATTAAAAAAATGCACGCGCCATACAATATATATATGAACGGTATTAAAAAACTGGAGAATACTAAATGACTCCAACACTTGCCATTAAAAATTGACCAACACACAACCTTGAAAAATATTTTAAAATTTCATCTGAAAATTAATTGACAAACAAACTAAACCTAAATTTATGATTGATACTAAGACAATCATTGCTGTAACAGGTCTGGTGATTTTTATTTTAATCAGGCTCTTTTGGAAAAATCCGGATGTTCAGGAAATGGCTAAGTTTTTTATTCCTTTTATCCTGGGGATTCTTTCGTGTATAATTACTTACAAATTTAAAAAGTCTGGGAGCAGAATTTTATAGCCGATAGCTGATAGTATCGGCACATGATTGGCAATACCGTAACTAAAGGAGAAAAGTCGAAATTGCTAAGCAATTTCTGTAATAATACACAATCGAAGTTTGAGTTGCAACTCCGGGTGCAGCGATTTATAATCGCTGTTTTCCGGGTGCAGCGATTTATAATCGCTAAAAAAAGAAAAACGAATTCCACTCAAATTGTTCGTATGCGATTAAAAATCGCATCACCCCACCTGTCAAACTAGTCTTCCGAAATTAAATTCTAATGCCCCACATGATCAGGATCATCCGGTTTTTTGCAGCATGGCGGCAAAGCAGCATAAGCTTTAGGTTCGGCAAGTGTATTATCCGCATCATAACCCAAATCATTTAAAGCTTTCCTTAATTTTTCGGGCGTTGTTTTCCCCGTTTTGTAGGTTACTGACAGAATTTTATCTTCCAGGTTCAGATCGGATTTCAATATTCCCTTTTCGTAAGCCATTGCTGTCTCAATTCGCGATTTACACATTTCGCACTGGGCTGATGTTTTTATTTTGATTTCTTCCGTCTTTTTTTGAGCCATCACATGAGCCGAAACAAAAAAGACCGATACTATTAGAATGAGAAGTAGCTTTTTCATGGTTGAAAACTTTTCGTAACTATTTAAACGCAAAATTACACAATAGTTCTCACTTTAAGCCAAAGATTCATAAAGTCTTCTGCACACATTTTCAGCACATTAAAACAATATAATTTAGTTAATATTATGAATACTTAATTTAGAGGTATTCTAAATTAGCTTATGTATCAAATTTCATACATATATAATTACAACTATTCAATACTTTTGCGGCCTTAAAACCGTCACAAAAAACGTTAAAATATGGACAGCAGCGCTTTAGTGCTTTTTTTCATTGTTGCTGTGGTACTTGTAGGAGGAGCAATGCTTTTCTCCAGTTTCGTACCACCAACATCTTATAATCCAGCAAAATTTGAGCCTTATGAATGTGGTATTGAAACTATTGGAGGTTCCTGGTTGCAATACACGGTTGGCTACTATTTATTTGCCATTATTTTCCTGATCTTCGATGTGGAAACTGTTTTTGTTTTCCCCTGGGCGGTAGTTATGAAAAATGGCGGCATAACCGCTTACGTTGAAATTTTAATCTTTTTCTTCATTTTAGGTCTCGGCCTTTTATATGGCTGGAAAAAACATGCGTTGAAATGGGAATAACATCAAAAAAAGAATTCGAGAAAAACGATTTCCCTATCCTTGAACAGTATGAGGGTGGCAGTATTATACTCACACAGTTGGATGCGCTTGTTAACTGGGCACGATCCAATTCGGTATGGCCACTTACTTTCGGAACGCGCTGCTGCGCAATCGAATTTATGGCTGTGGGCGCTTCTCGTCACGATATGGCACGTTTCGGGTATGAAGTTGCCCGTGCAACTCCGCGTCAGGCTGATATGATCATTATTTCGGGGTCCATCAATTATAAAATGGCACCGGTACTGAAACGTCTGTACGATCAGATTGCCGATCCAAAATACGTTATTGCCATGGGAGCTTGTGCTGTTTCGGGCGGACCTTTCTACTACAATTCATACTCCATTGTAAAAGGTGCTGATCATGTGATACCGGTTGATATTTATGTGCCGGGCTGTCCACCCCGACCTGAAGCTTTGCTGTTCGCTTTTTTGCAGTTGCAGAAGAAAATTAAACGGGAGAAGAACTTCAAAAAGCAACTAAAAAAATAAAGTACAGATTTGGGACAGCTTAGTATGATTCATCAAAACATGCAAAACTGTACAACCTTAAAAATTCAGTCCATGACAAACGAACAGCTTATTGAAAAACTTTCAGCCGCTTATCCTGATGCAGTTATCAAACAAGGCAACCAATATCCTGAAATCACTGTAAGCTTCGACAAATTGCATGCTTTTATGCAAAACATAAAATCGGACAGCCAGCTGGCATTCGATTACCTGGTTTGCCAGTCGGGAGTTGATTATCCTACTCATATTCAGGTTGTTTACCACCTCGAATCAACCACGCACCAGCATTTCCTGGTTGTAAAAGTGAATACCGAAAACAGGGAAACACCAGCTTTGGATACGGTTACTGATATATGGCCAACCGCTGAGTTTCACGAAAGGGAAATCTACGATTTACTGGGAATAAAATTTAACAACCATCCTGATCTTCGCCGCCTCTTCCTCGATGATACCTGGGGATTTCCGCTTCGCAAAGATTTTAAGGATGATATTCATGTTGTAGAAAGATAGTTATGGCTGAGATCATTGAAAAAATTGTTACCACCGACGAGATAAAAACTGACGAGTATCTTGTCAATATGGGCCCGCAACACCCCAGTACCCATGGTGTTCTGCGGTTGTTGCTCAAACTGGAAGGCGAAATTGTACATAATGTGGAACCTCATATAGGTTACATTCACAGCGGCATCGAAAAAATGACCGAAGCACTTTCCTATACCCAGATTCCGCATCTTACTGACCGGATGGATTACCTCTCGTCGCACATGAACAACGAAGCTGTTAGCCTCCTGGTTGAAAATGCGTTGCAGGTTGAAGTTCCCGAACGGGTAAAATATATCCGTACAATATTTGATGAATTGCAGCGTCTGGCTTCGCATCAATTGTGGTGGTGTGCTTCGGGAATGGATTTGGGTGCTCTTACCGCTTTCTTCTACGGTTTGCGCGATCGCGAAGATATCCTCGATATTTTTGAAGAAACTTGTGGCGCACGACTAACCTTGAATTACAGTGTGCCGGGTGGTGTAATGTTTGATATTCATCCTAACTTTCAGCGTCGAGTAAAAGCCTTTGTTACGAAATTCAGAAAAACATTACCCGAATACGACAAGCTGCTTACGGGTAACATAATCTTCCAAAACCGTACAAAAGGAGTTGGAATTTTGACAAAAGAAGATGCCATTGCATACGGAGTAACAGGTCCGACCGGAAGAGCTTCAGGATTCAGCTGCGACGTTCGCAAACATCATCCATACAGTGCTTATCCTTACATAAAATTCGACGAGAAAGTAGGAACCGGTGGCGACTCATTTATGCGGTGGAAACTGAGAATGGACGAAATGTGGGAATCACTCAATATTATTGAACAACTTATTGATAATATTCCTGAAGGCGATTATGCAGTTAAAATGAAAGGAGTAATTAAACTTCCTGAAGGCGAATATTATCAGCGGGTTGAAACAGCACGTGGCGAATTCGGGGTATATGTTGTAAGTGATGGAAAGAAAAACCCTTACCGCGTTAAATTCCGGTCTCCGGGTTTCTCCAATCTTTTCGCTATCAATCATATAGCCAAAGGATGGAAAATTGCTGACTTAGTAGCAATTATGGCCACTTTCGATCTGGTAATTCCTGATATTGACAGGTAGTGATGAGTGTCTGCACACCCGCAGGGTGTCTGACACTGCGAAATGGTGAATAATGGATAGCGAAGATTGAAGGACTGAAGTAATTGAATTGTAAAATTGAACGCGAAGCATTGAACACCGCAGGCAATTGAACGCGAAGCATTGAACCTTTGAACAAGAATAAGTCAACTGAACAACTGAATACGATAAAAATCTGATAAACCCATTTAATAATGGCATTCGAAAAATACGATTTTACACCACTCACTCAATCCATACATGAGGGATTGCTTGAGAACGTCTCCCCTTTGCTCACTACAATTATTGAATGGACAATAATCGGAGTTTTATACCTTTTGTTTATTGCCGTTTTCGGATTGTTGCTTGTGTATGTCGAGCGTAAAGTATGTGCTGCTTTCCAGCAGCGCTTAGGCCCTATGCGTGTTGGTCCATGGGGACTAATACAAACCATTGCCGACTTTATCAAGTTGCTGATGAAAGAACTGATTACACCTAAGAGTGTCGATAAATTCCTTTACAATCTCGCTCCTTTCATTGTAATAATTGTTCCTTTCCTTACCATTTCAGTCATTCCGTTTGCTCCAGGCTTACAAGCACTTGATTTCGATATAGGAATATTTTTTATAACGGCAGTTTCGTCGGTAGGTGTTATCGGAGTTTTACTTGCCGGATGGGCCAGCAACAATAAATATTCACTAATCGGCGGTATGCGCAGCGGTGCCCAAATTGTGAGTTACGAACTTTCGGTCGGTATGTCACTTATTACCATGGTTATTCTGGCTGGCACCATGCAGGTATCCGAAATTGTTGAGCTTCAGCGCGGTGGCTGGTTCCTTTTCAAAGGACATATCCCTGCATTTATAGCTTTCACCGTATTTGTTATTGCCGGCACAGCCGAAACCAACCGCGGCCCTTTCGACCTTGCTGAAGCTGAATCAGAACTTACTGCCGGATTCCATACCGAATACTCAGGTATTAAATTCGCTTTCTTTTTCCTTGCCGAATACATCAATCTCTTTATTGTTGCTGCGTTGGCTACAATAGTTTTCCTGGGTGGCTGGATGCCTTTCCACTTCGGTGGCTGGGAAGGATTTAATAATGTAATGGACTTTATACCCGGAATCATTTGGTTCTTTATGAAAGTGTTTGCCATCATATTCCTGATCATGTGGTTTAAATGGACATTCCCCCGCCTTCGTATCGACCAGATACTTACACTTGAATGGAAATACCTGCTTCCTATCAACCTTTTCAACATACTGTTGATGGCAACAATGGTTCTATTGGGCTGGCATTGGTAGGGAGTGAATAGTGAATAACGAATAGTGAATAGTGAATAGTGATTGGTGATTAGTGAATAACGAATAGTGAATAGCTGTAGCGTAGCGGAAGTGGCGCTATGCGCCATGAATAGTGAAATCAAATATTTGTTACCTGCAAAATCAGATCAGGAAACTTGTAAATTAAAAAACGGAACTAATGAGATCATTCATTAATTATATAAAAGAAATTTTCAGTGCTATCTGGAGTTTACTCACCGGAATGAAAGTTACCGCAAAGTACTTCTTTACTCCCTGGAAAAACGTTACCCAGCAATATCCCGAAAACCGCGATACGCTGGTTATGTTTGAGCGTTTCAGAGGCGAAGTGGTAATGCCTCACGACGAAAAAAACGAACACAAATGCACCGGTTGTGGTATCTGCGAAATCAATTGCCCGAACGGGTCAATAGAGATTATTACCAAATCAATTGTGAACGAAGAAGGGAAGAAAAAACGCGTAATCGACCAGCATATTTATCACCTGGCTATGTGCACATTTTGCAACCTTTGCATAAAAACCTGTCCGTCAGATGCTATTGTTATGGCTCAAACTTTTGAACATGCACACTGGGATCGTACAACTATGACCAAAGTCCTGAACCAACCAGGATCAAAGATAATGGATGGAGTTAAGGAATAATGAATAATGAATAATGAAAAGTGAAAAGTGAAAAGTGAGTAATAACAGTTGACATAGAAAATTACTATTTCAAATTCCGCACAAAACTCATACATCAACAACCGAATGACCACCCAATGACCGTATCAAAATAAAAAAAGTTTTAAAAAGAAAATATACCAAAGATGAATAGCGAAGTAATGTTTTACCTTCTGGCTGGAATGATCCTGATTTTTTCAGTACTTACCGTTACAAGCCGGAAAATATTGCGGGCTGCGGTTTACCTGCTTTTTGTACTTATTTCAACAGCCGCCATTTATTTTATGCTCGAATATACTTTCCTTGCTGCCGTTCAGCTTACCGTTTATGCAGGGGGAATTGTGGTATTGATAATATTCTCTATACTTCTGACCAGCCATATCAGCGAGCGTGCAGTAATGGCCGACAGGAAACAAGGTGTATTATCAGCATTAGCTGTGGGGGCCGGTGCTCTGTTAACACTGATCACCATCATGCAGTTTGCATTCACACCTTCACTGGAACCAGCTCAAAATTCGACAGTTACTGATGTAGGTAATGCTCTTATTTCCTATAACCGCAACGGATTTGCCCTACCTTTCGAAGTTATCTCCATACTGTTGCTGGCAGCATTAATCGGAGCAATCATTGTTGCACGGAAAGAAAAAGATGCAATAAGTAAATAGTGAATAGCGGACAATGATGAATTGTAAATCGTTTTTCTCATCAATAAGAAATCTAAAGTAAAGAATACTTCACATGACCGGAACCATACCAATACAAGCTTTCCTGATAATCAGCACACTGATGTTTTTTATCGGTATTTATGGGTTTCTCACCCGTAAAAATCTGATAACTATGCTTATGTCGATTGAGCTGATTCTGAATTCAGTGAATATTAACTTCGTTGTTTTTAACAGATACCTGTATCCTCAGAATCTTCAGGGACATTTTTTCTCACTCATAATAATCGCCATTGCCGCGGCAGAAGCTGCTGTTGCAATTGCTATCATCATCAATATATACCGAAACTTCAAATCTATTGACGTTGATAACGTTGACGAAATGAAGTTTTAATCCGACAATCCGACAAGGAAACGATAAAACCAATAATTAATATATTACCACATTGTCAAATCGTTAAATTGTCACATTAACACATTAGAATACTACTACATTAGTCCATTAGCACATTAAAAATATGGTCGACTACACTTATACATTGCTCATACCGCTGATTCCTTTCGTATTATTTATACTTATTGGAATTACCGGTCACAAAATGAAACCCATTGTTTCAGGTCTTATCGGTACTGCCGGATTAAGCGTAGCTGCTATACTTTCGTACGTAACTGCCATCCGCTATTTCTGGACCGATCACGTGGCTGAAACCGGCTATCAATCGATTAAAGCCTTCGAAATTACCTGGCTTCATTTAACCGACAAACTTACCATTAACCTGGGAGCCCTTATTGATCCGATTTCGGTTATGATGCTTATCGTTATCACAACGGTCTCATTAATGGTACATATTTATAGCATTGGCTACATGAAAGGCGAACGCGGATACCACAGGTTCTTTGCGTTTCTGTCGCTGTTTAGTTTTTCAATGTTAGGATTGGTGCTGGCTACAAATATCTTTCAGATGTATATTTTCTGGGAACTTGTAGGGGTTTCATCTTTCCTTTTGATCGGTTTCTATTACGAAAAACCAAGTGCCGTTGCCGCTTCTAAAAAAGCTTTTATAGTAACACGTTTTGCTGACCTTGGATTCCTGATTGGTATTCTGATGTTATCATTCAACACCGGAACATTTGATTTTCAAATTCTTACAAGCGAAACAGGCCCTGCTATAACCCAAGCTGGCGGCGCAGTTTTTATGGGAATATCGGTTCTTACATGGTCGCTGATTTTCATTTTTATGGGCGGTGCCGGTAAATCAGCTATGTTTCCTTTACATGTTTGGTTACCGGATGCAATGGAAGGTCCAACTCCGGTTTCGGCACTTATTCATGCTGCAACCATGGTTGTTGCAGGTGTTTACCTTGTGGCACGTCTGTTTCCTGTATATGCTCTCGGAGCTCCTGATGCGCTTACGGTTGTAGCCTGGGTTGGTGGATTTTCGTCACTGTTTGCTGCAATTATTGCCTGCACTCAAACAGATATAAAACGTGTACTTGCCTATTCAACCATGTCGCAGATCGGTTATATGATGCTTGCGCTTGGTGTTTCAGGTTACGGTGGACACGACGGACTTGGTTTTATGGCCGGTAACTTCCATTTGTTTACGCACGCTATGTTTAAAGCTTTGTTATTCCTTGGAGCCGGTGCAATTATTCACGCAGTTCACAGTAACGATATGAAGGATATGGGTGGTCTTCGCAAATATCTGCCTATCACCCATGCCACATTCCTCATTGCTTGTATAACCATTGCCGGTATTCCTCCTTTATCCGGGTTTTGGAGCAAGGATGAAATTATGGTTGCTGCCTGGCATCACAATAAAATTCTTTTCTCAATCGAATATCTGGTTGCAGGTTTGACCGCTTTCTATATGTTCCGCCTGTATTACAGCATTTTCTGGGGTAAAGCAACACATTACCATCACACACCACACGAAGCACCTTATGTAATGACCATTCCTTTAATGGTGTTGGCATTTGGAGCCGTATTTGCAGGATTCCTGCCTTTCAACGAATTAGTAACTTCCGATGGTATGCCTTTCGAAGCTCATCTGGATTATAGCATAGCCATCCCATCCGTTTTGGTAGCTTTACTCGGAATTGGAATTGCTACGGCTATGTATCGTAAAACCAATAGTTTACCCGATAAACTTGCCGGTGTTTTTGGAAACGGGTATAAATGGGCTTACCACAAATTTTATATGGATGAAGTGTATTTGTTTGTTACCAAAAAGATCATATTCGCATACATTTCTGCTCCTGTTGCCTGGTTCGACAGACATATTGTTGATGGTTTTATGAACCTGGTTGCAAGTACAATTCAAAGCTTATCCAACCTGATTAAAAATTTCCAGTCGGGCAAATTACAACAATATGGCTACGTTTTTGTAACCGGCGCTCTGGCTCTGGTTCTGATATTCGTTTACCTCTGGAAATAAAGGAATCTGTTTAACAAAAATGTACAAAGTTAAATTGTAAGAAAACTAACATGAACATACTCAGTTTATTCATTCTGATACCCTTGCTCACAATCATAGCCATATTGTTTACCGGCAATATGAAGCAAACCCGCATAGTGAGTGCCATTGGCATGGGAATTCAACTTATCCTTTCCGGAATCCTGGTATATCTTTATCTGACCGAAAGAAGTGCCGGAAACATGGCCGAAATGTTGTTTTACTATGATGCGGTATGGTTTCCGACCCTTAATATCCATTATACTATTGGTGTAGATGGAATTTCAGTGGCTATGATTGCTCTTACTTCGATAGTCGTATTTGCAGGGATTTTCGCTTCATGGATGGTCGATTTTCTTTACAGGGAATTCTTTATTTCACTCATTCTGCTAGCTTCCGGGGTTTTTGGATTCTTTATCTCGCTGGATATTTTCACCATGTTCCTGTTTTACGAACTTGCAGTTATTCCAATGTACCTTTTGATTGGGTTATGGGGTTCAGGTCCGAAAGAATATTCAGCCATGAAACTTACCCTTATGCTGATGGCCGGTTCCGCTCTGTTGTTTGTAGCTATACTGGGCATCTATTTTTATTCAGCACCTGCAGGTAGCCAGCTTACATTTAACCTGCTTGAAATTGCAAAAAATACAATTCCTTTAGATATGCAACGTTTCCTTTTCCCATTTGCCTTTATTGGATTTGGTGTTCTGGGTGCGTTATTCCCTTTCCACACATGGTCACCTGATGGTCATGCCTCTGCTCCTACCGCAGTTTCGATGCTACACGCAGGTGTACTTATGAAACTTGGAGGGTATGGCGTTTTCCGCGTTGCTATTTACCTGATGCCCGAAGCTGCTCACGAACAAGCATGGATATTCCTTATTTTAACAGGTATAAGTGTAGTATATGGCGCATTCGGTGCTGTTGTTCAAAAAGACCTTAAATACATTAATGCTTATTCTTCGGTAAGCCACTGCGGATTAGTACTTTTCGCAATATTAATGATGAATCAGACAGCTATGAACGGAGCTGTTATACAGATGATCTCCCATGGTTTGATGACAGCCCTCTTCTTTGCTTTGATCGGCATGATATATGGACGCACTCATACCCGTTTGATAAACGAAATGGGTGGACTGATGAAAGTTATGCCGTTCCTCGGTGTTGTTTATGTAATTGCTGGCCTTGCTTCACTTGGTCTTCCGGGTTTAAGCGGTTTTGTTGCCGAAATGACAATTTTTGTAGGTTCTTTCCAACATACTGATACGTTCCACCGGGTGTTAACAATAATTGCTGCTTCATCAATCGTTATCACAGCGGTTTATATTTTAAGAGTTGTAGGAACCTTGCTTTTCGGACCTATTAAGAACGATCACTTCCTGCACCTTAAAGATGCTTTATGGTTCGAAAGACTCTCAACTTTAACCCTCCTGCTGGCAATTGCTGCAATTGGTATGGCACCACTTTGGTTGTCGGATATGATCAACTTCAGCTTAGGGCCTATAGTTGAAAAAATTAACGGCGTTGCAGCCGTGGCAGGAATTTTTTAATCCATTGTATTAATCATCACTTTAAGTACTCAATATGAGCATCTACGATTTCATGACAATGCGGCACGAATTAATACTGACAGTATTGGTATTATTAGTTCTCATTATCGATCTGAACCTGAAACGGAGTCAGAAGCACCGGATCATACCGATAGCCATTACACTTTTTTTTATTCATACAGTAATAGGATTCATGCCAGCACAAACAGGAGTACTTTTCGGCGGAATGTATCATACCGATGGTTTGACCATTTTAATGAAAAACATACTGAATGTTGGTGTACTAATTATCTTATTTCAAAGCTCTGCATGGCTTAAGAAAGAAGAAAACGGTGAGAAAATCAGCGAGTTCTTTATCCTTTTGCTATCGACACTCGTTGGTATGTATTTTATGATTTCATCAGGCGATTTCCTGATGCTTTATCTGGGTCTCGAACTGGCAACCATTCCTATGGCAGCATTGGCAGCTTACACACACCATCAAACGCGCTCAGCAGAAGCAGGTATAAAACTTATTCTGTCATCAGCACTCTCATCTGGCATATTACTTTTCGGTCTTTCGATGATTTATGGTACAACAGGTTCCATCTATTTCGATGCTGTGGGTGCAGTGTATTCGGATACACCTTTGCAGGTACTTGCATTCATATTCTTCTTTACCGGAATGGCTTTCAAAATTTCACTGGTTCCGTTCCACTTATGGACAGCCGATGTTTATGAAGGTTCACCCGTAAATGTAACATCGTACTTCTCAGTGATTTCAAAAGGAGCATCTGCTTTTATTCTCATTATGGTAATGTACACGGTTTTCCATTCTATTGCTTACCTGTGGAAGGATATAGTTTACCTTATTGCTGTAATGACTATGACCATTGGTAACCTTTTCGCGCTCAGGCAGAAAAACATGAAACGATTCCTCGCATTCTCAAGTATTGCGCAGGCTGGATTTATTCTCCTCGGTATTATTGGTGGTAACAAAATAGGTATGACTGCTACGGTTTACTTTGTTTTGGTTTATATTTTCTCCAACCTGGGTGCTTTCGGTGTTATTGCCGCTATTTCAGCTAAAACAGGAAAAGAAAATATGGATGATTATGATGGCCTGTATGCCACTAATCCCAAACTATCATTGTTAATGATGCTCAGTGTATTCTCACTTGCCGGAATTCCCCCGGTTGCAGGGTTCTTTGGTAAATTTTTCCTCTTTACATCCGCTGCATCCGGTGGTTATTACTGGTTGGTTTTTATTGCTGTTCTTAATGCAACCATCTCCTTATATTATTATTTACTGGTTGTTAAAGCCATGTTCATCAATAAAAGTGATACCCCGATAGCATTCTTCAAAAGCGACTTAATGACAAAAATAGGACTGTTTGCTTGTGCAATCGGTATCTTTGTTATCGGATTCTGGAGTCAGATATACGAAATTATTGATGCCGTAACTTTTGCCATTGTTAATTAGATAACGGATGTGAGATTTGGGTCTGTTTGACAAAAATCGTAAATCATACCTCGTAAATCGTCCCTCGTAATCGTAAATCATACCTCGTACCTCGTAAATCGTAAATCGTCCCTCGTAAATTAATTGAAAATTTTAGACTAAAACAACACTAACCCTGAATACATGCCACTCAAAGCAAAACATATAGTTGAAGAAATAAATGGTGTTCGCTGCACTGTTGTCGAAAAAGGAGCTTCTACAGGACGGATTGAGTTTCTGAAAAAACTTCTTGAATTCAACAAGTTTGAAATTCAGATTGCCGAAGACAAAAAAGAAACCGAGGATGCTCCTACCCTTTTCACAATCGGAGTTACCGACATAGTTTTTCATCCGGTTATTGCGGTTTATGAAATGGCATTAAAAACGCCGGACGGCAAACGGGTTTCCCCTGCTTATTGGGATCAGAAATCAACAGATAGCGTTGATCAATACTGGGAGTTTAAAGAAAACTAGAAATTTTAAAGTCAGCTGATTGCTGACTTTTTTTTTGCAATCAACTGAATTATTCCTATTCTGATTTGCTGACTACTAATATACTAAGCATATATATCCGATAACAAAGCAGTTAAAATAAGGACAACTACGAGTACATTCCTCTCTGTGTTCCTTAGTGCTCTCAGTTCCTCAGTGTCCATTTTCATTCATAAACTGACCAATAGCGGCTAAAGCAAAAAAGGCCATCCGAAGACGACCTTTAAATCTGGGTGGAATATGGGGTTCGAACCCACGACCTCCTGAACCACAATCAGGCGCTCTAACCAGCTGAGCTAAAACCACCATGTTAATTTGATGGTGCAAAAGTAATATTTTATTTTTAAATTTGAAAGTGTTGTCAAAAATAATGATTGTTTAAAATACTGCAATACTATGTTCAAGCATTTTTAATAGATTTGCAGGTATGTAATTGCAGGTGTCGGATTTTGGATATCACAAACGAATTTCAATTCAAATTAACTTATAACTAAACTCCCTATGGCAGATATTATTGATTACAAAATTCATGGCGACGACATGCAAATCGTTGAAATAGAACTTGATCCGGCTGAAGGCGTTCGCGCTGAAGTTGGTGCTATGATGTTTATGCAGGAAGGCATACAGATGGATACAGGAACCGGTGGCGGAATTTTTAAAGGCTTAAAAAGAATGTTAACAGGCGATGGATTTTTCATCTCTACCTTTTACAATACATCTAATGTAAAGCAAAGTGTTGCTTTCGGGGCACCTTATCCGGGTAAAATTATCCCGCTTGACCTCAATCAGGTTGGCGGAACATATATTTGCCAAAAAGACTCATTCCTTTGTGCTGCAAATGGAATTGATATAGAAATAGCTTTTACCAAGCGGATAGGATCAGGTTTGTTTGGCGGCGAAGGGTTCATTCTTCAGCGGCTTACCGGCGATGGACTGGCATTTGTACATGCCGGTGGAACTATAATCCGCCGCGACCTGCGCGACAGGGAAACACTGCGAATTGATACAGGCTGCCTCGTGGCTATGTC
>JBBSDC010000081.1:0-18336 GCA_038249705.1 Bacteroidales bacterium
ATTGCATATCTGCTTACTTCTTCACAAGTTCAAACAATTCTTTTCTTAAACTTAAGCACCGCACGGCCAAATTTTATAATTTCGGCGAACTTATCAATTCCTGTCTTATGAGTTCGTTCGAAATACACGGTGGCCTTCAGCTAAAAGGCAATATAATTCCTCAAGGTGCTAAAAATGAAGCATTGCAGATTCTTTGTGCTGTTTTGCTTACGCCCGAAGAAGTTACCATCAATAATATTCCCGATATCCTTGATGTTAATAAGTTGATTGACCTTCTGGATGCCATGGGTGTAAGCGTTACAAAAAAAGGCACTGGCATATATACTTTCAAGGCCGAAACCGTAAATCTCGATTACCTCGAAACGGATGAGTTCCGTCATCTTGCATCCAGTCTGCGTGGTTCGGTTATGATACTCGGACCGCTTTTGGCCCGCTACGGAAAAGGAAGCATTCCAAAACCCGGTGGCGATAAAATTGGTCGCCGGAGGCTCGATACCCACTTTATTGGTTTACAGAAACTTGGAGCTGATTTCGATTTTGATTCGTCGAAAGGATTTACCCGCGTTAAAGCTGATAAACTTACTGGCGCATACATGTTGCTCGACGAAGCATCAGTTACTGGAACAGCCAATATCCTGATGGCGGCGGTAATGGCCAAAGGCAAGACCACTATTTTTAATGCTGCATGTGAACCGTATTTAGTTCAACTTAGCGAAATGCTGGTCCGGATGGGGGCAAAAATTGAAGGCATAGGATCCAACCTTCTTAAAATTGAAGGTGTTGAGTATTTGTCAGGTACTATTCACACTCTTTTACCTGACATGATTGAAGTGGGCAGTTTTATCGGTCTGGCTGCAATGACACAGAGTGATATCACCATTTGCAATGTGAATTATCCTGCTTTGGGAATTATCCCCGAAGTATTCCGCAAATTAGGTATCATCATCGAACATCAGGGCGACAACATTCATATTCCCGCACAGGAGCATTATGAGGTTGAATCGTTTATGGATGGCGGTATTATGACTATTGCGGATGCTCCATGGCCCGGATTTACGCCCGACCTTATAAGTGTTGTTCTGGTAACAGCCATTCAGGCAAGAGGAAGTGTGCTTATTCATCAGAAAATGTTCGAGAGTCGATTGTTCTTTGTTGATAAACTTATTGATATGGGTGCTCAGATCATTCTGTGCGATCCTCACCGGGCAACAGTAATCGGTCTCGACCGGCAAAACAAACTCCGGGGCATACGCATGTCGTCACCCGATATCAGGGCTGGGGTTTCGCTGCTTATTGCAGCACTTTCTGCAAAAGGCACCAGTATTATTGATAATATCGACCAGATTGACCGCGGCTACCAGAATATCGACGGAAGGCTGAACGCACTGGGAGCAAGGATTACGAGGGTTTAGGGAGGAGAGGGGAGACAGGGCGAGGGGAGACAGGGCGAGGGGCTTTATTGTATTTCTTGTCCTGAAATAGGTGTACACAAATTATAATGCTAAGAAATGATTCGCACTTAGCCTGTTTTATATTCGGTGCTTCACACTGCCAAAATGGCTATTAAAATTGATTGGCAGATTTTTTGTTATCACATACCTGTTTACATTAAACTACACATCACTAACCGTGTTAGAGATGCATTACTCTTTTATAAATACTGACAATCAGATAATTGCAAAATGTTTAATCGCATGAAACAGAAAAAGCATAACGAAAACACAAACGACAAAAAAGTCGAAGAAACTATAACTGACAATATTGCAGAACCAGAAGCACAGCCAGCAACAGATCAGGAACCGGTTTCGGAAGTTCCAAAAAATTACACTGAAGAAGAGTATCAACTCAAAGTTAACGAGCTGAACGATAAATACCTACGCCTGTATTCGGAGTTTGATAATTTTCGCAAACGGACGCTGAAAGAAAAGATTGATCTGAGTCGTACGGCTTCCGAGGAGGTTATTAAGGATTTACTGCCTGTTCTCGACGATTTCGACCGGGCCACCTCAGCCATGCAAGGCACTGATCAGTTGGAAGCCGTAAAAGAAGGTATTCAACTGATACATACCAAAATGAAAGCTGTATTTGCAGCCAAAGGACTTCTGGAAATTAAAAGCTTAGGTGAAGAGTTCAACACCGACTTTCACGAAGCTGTCACCAGCATTCCTGCTCCTTCAGAAGACCTGAAGAACAAAGTAGTTGACGAAATTCAGAAAGGATATTTGCTTCACGATAAAGTGATTCGGTTTTCGAAAGTAGTAACAGGCAGCTAAGCTAATCCCTATACTACAGAAAACACTACTACACCCGATTTTCACATCAAAAGAGAAACAGTGACTAAACGAGACTATTACGAAATACTTGGCGTTACGCGTAATGCCGGCGAGGCCGAAATAAAAAAGGCTTATCGCCAGATGGCATTAAAATTCCATCCCGATAAGAACCCAAATAACAAAGAAGCGGAAGATAAATTTAAGGAAGCTGCTGAAGCTTACGAAGTTCTGAGTGATCCTGAAAAGCGCAAACGTTACGATCAGTTTGGTCACGATGGCCTTCGCAACGGTGGCGGCGGTTTTAGCGGTGGCGGGATGAATATGGAGGATATCTTCAGTCATTTCGGCGATATTTTCGGTGGTGCTTTCGGTGGAAGCTTCGGCGGTTTCAGCGGGCAACAGCAGCGCGGAGGAAGGCGGGTTAACCGCGGCACCAACCTGAGGGTGAAAGTGAGGCTTACGCTGGAAGAAATTAATACCGGCGTTGAAAAGAAAATAAAAGTCAATAAATATATTTCCTGTACGCATTGCAAAGGTTCAGGAGCTGAAGGTGGATCAGCCTATTCAACTTGTTCAACCTGCCGCGGCACAGGCCAGGTAACGCGTGTTACCAACACCTTCCTCGGGCAAATGCAAACTGCATCAACCTGTCCGACCTGTAGCGGCGAAGGGCAAATCATTCAGCACAAATGCGTTCATTGTGCCGGAAATGGCGTTGTGAAAGGCGAAGATGTAATCACAATTGATATTCCTGCTGGTGTTTCGGATGGCATTCAACTTTCGGTTAACGGAAAAGGAAATGCGGCTGCACGCGGCGGTGTTCCAGGCGATTTAATTATTCAAATAGAAGAAGCACCGCACGAAAGCCTTCACCGCGAAGGCAACAACCTGCTTTACGATCTTTATATCAGTTTTCCGGATGCAACACTGGGATGCTCTGTCGAAATTCCTACTCTTGAAGGGAAAGCGCGGATAAAAATTGAGCCCGGAACTCAAGGCGGGCGAATGCTACGACTTAAAGGAAAAGGCTTACCATCAATCAATTCCTATGGCAAAGGCGATCTGCTGGTCACCATTAATGTATGGACACCACGAAACCTTAACCGGCAGGAAAAAGAAATTCTGGAAAAATTACAGGTTGCCGAAAATTTCAAACCTCAGCCAAGTGCCCGCGACAAGGGCTTTTTCGATAGAATGAAAGAGTATTTTCAATAAAAGAAAACATGGATTTCCGGCAATCAGCTTACTGATTTCCATAGTTAAATTCCACTACCAAAAGGCAACCTTAACACTTGAAAAGGTTGCTTTTTTTTGTTAAAAACATTAAAACAAGGAGTGCGAATAACATAATTCGTAATTTTACCCGGAGTTACTACAAAAATCAGTTGTTTTACCATTTACAAACCAACCAATGATTCTTCAAGCCAATTCAGTTACAAAAAAATTTGGCGAGTTTACCGCTCTTAATCAAGTAAGCATACAGGTTCCCGAGAACAGTATTTTCGGGTTGCTTGGCCCAAATGGTGCAGGAAAAACTACGCTTATACGTATCATAAATCAAATTACAGGTCCTGATGAAGGCGAAGTAATTTTTAACGGAAGACGCTTGCATCCCGATCATATTTCAATGATTGGCTATCTGCCCGAAGAACGCGGACTGTATAAAAAAATGAAAGTTGGCGAGCAGGCGCTGTATCTTGCCCAGCTTAAAGGACTTAGTCATCATGAAGCAAAAATCAGGTTAAAAAAATGGTTCGAGAAATTCGAAATACAGGCATGGTGGGATAAAAAAGTTGAAGAGCTATCGAAAGGGATGCAGCAAAAAATACAGTTTGTTGTTACCGTGGTGCACGAACCCAAATTGCTGATATTCGATGAGCCTTTCAGCGGTTTTGATCCTATAAATGTGAACCTGCTGAGAGATGAAATTCTCGAACTTCGGAAAAACGGTGCAACGATCATTTTTTCTACGCATAATATGGCATCAGTCGAAGAACTTTGCGATAACATTGCTTTGATCAACAAATCAGTAAAAATACTCGACGGACCGGTTAAAGAAATCAAACGCCAGTATTTTACCAACAGCTATCAGGTTCAGTACCGCAATTTCAACGGAACACCTTATGAGTTACACAAAACGGGAATTGATGTATTAAGTTCAACCTTCGAAGATGGCGTTTGCACAGCTACCTTCAAGCTGTCTGCCGACTATGGGCCTAATGATCTGCTTGCCAGCTTGTTGCCACATGTTAGTATAATCACTTTCAATGAGTTGATCCCCTCTATGAATGATATTTTCATCTCCACCGTAAATTCAGTTAACGCAAATCATATCCTGTAATCCTGAAATATAAAGCTATGAATAAGATATTTCTCATTATACAACGTGAATACCTGACCAAGGTTAAGAAAAAATCATTTATTGTAATGACCATTCTGGGGCCGATTCTGATGGCTTCACTTTTTGTGTTGCCGGTATACCTGGCAAGCCGACAGGACGATAACCAACTGATCAGTGTATTGGATGAAACAGGATTGTTTTTCAGCAAATTCGAAAACAACGAAAATTACACATTCATACCTGTAATCACTGATTTGCAGGAAGCAAAAGAAACTCTCACAAAACAGGGCAATTTCCTTTTATTGCATATACCTGCAACTCAACTTAATATTCCTGATAATGCGATAATATATTCGGACAAGCAGCCTACGCTCAACCTAAAAGGATATATTTCAGGCGTGATGAGCCGCGAACTCGAAAAGCATAAACTCGCTGCCGAAATAAGGAAAGAAATTTTGCGTAACACCCCCGGATATCAGGTTGGAAGCGATACCACCGCTGAAGATCTGATGAGTGAAACAATTTTGAAAAATATTCGTACCGATGTAAAACTAACCACCTACAAAACTGATGAAACCGGCAATGAACAGAAAAGTTATACTGAACTTACCATGGTAGTAGGTTATGTTGGCAGCATCATGATTTATATGTTTATTTTTCTTTTTGGGGCACAGGTAATGCGAGGTGTGATTGAAGAAAAAACAAGCAGGATTGTAGAAGTTATTGTTTCGTCGGTTAAACCATTCCAGTTGATGATGGGCAAAGTTTTAGGCGTTGCGCTGGTAGGACTTACACAATTTTTGCTTTGGATTGCATTTACTTTTATTATTATCACGGCAATCCAGACAGCTTTTCCCGATCAGTTTAAGAAAACCCCGATAGAGCAAACGAAAATAGCCGGTCAAAATATTGCACTTCCTAACGAAGCCGTCCCCACAGCACCAAACGCAATTACTGCCGATACGGGGAATGATAAGTTAAACGAAGTTTTTGAAGCATTTTCGTCTATCAATCTACCGGTTATGATCATGGCATTCCTGTTTTATTTCCTTTTCGGATACCTTTTATATGCAGCTCTTTTTGCAGCTATAGGTTCAGCGGTGGATAACGAAACGGACACACAGCAATTTATGGTTCCTATTACCGTTCCGCTAATTCTTTCGCTGATAGTGGCTCAAACCGTAATTCAAAATCCGGAAAGTCCGCTGGCATTCTGGCTTTCGATGATACCTTTAACATCGCCTGTAATTATGATGGTGCGCATACCTTTCGGAGTACCAACATGGGAAATAATACTTTCAGGTACATTATTAATACTTGGTTTCTTTTTCACAACCTGGCTTGCAGCTAAAATATACCGCACAGGTATCCTTATGTATGGTAAAAAATCGAATTACCGTGAACTTTGGAAATGGATTCGCTATAAAGGGTAAAAAGTGAATAATGAATAGTGAATAAAGAATAGTGAATAGTGAATAGTGAATAATGAATAGACGACCACCTTTTAACGCTGGCAAAAACCGGAACTAAACTTCAATATCTAGTTGATATTCAATCGATAACATTCTTGTTAGATAGAAGTCGCAAGCATGTAATAGACAAAAAATAACCTTTTCAATCTTAACCTCACGGCTCCTCTTTTAATGAGGAATGGGGTTTAAAGGCCGGGGTTAACTGAATTATCGAACTCTTGTATCTCCCCTAATCCCCAATCCCTAAAACCCAAACCCTTACAAAAATGGCCCGCATACTTATAATTGACGACGAACGCGCTATCCGCAATGCTTTACGCGAAATTCTGGAATATGAAAACTACCAGGTCGATGAGGCTGAAGATGGCCCTAAAGGACTGGAATGGGTTGGAAAAGAAAGCTATGACGTTATACTTTGTGATATAAAAATGCCGCAAATGGATGGAATCGAGGTTCTCGAAAACATTCAGAAAACCACGGATGCTCCTGTTGTAATGATATCGGGGCATGGCACAATTGAAACCGCTGTTGAAGCTATCCGCAAAGGGGCTTACGATTTTATAGCCAAACCTCTGGATTTGAACCGGTTATTGATAACGTTGCGCAATGCGATGGACAAATCGCGCCTGGTTACTGAGACTAAAGCGCTTAAAAAGAAAGTAAGTAAGCAGTACGAAATGATTGGGGAATCGCCTGCTATAACCAAAATAAAGGAAATGATAGAGCGCGTTGCTCCTACTGATGCCCGGGTACTTATTACCGGTGCAAGTGGTACTGGTAAGGAACTTGTCGCACGTTGGCTTCACGAAAAAAGCAATCGCTCGTCAGGACCTTTTGTTGAGGTAAATTGTGCTGCCATACCTTCGGAACTGATCGAAAGTGTTTTATTCGGACACGAAAAAGGCTCATTTACTTCCGCTATCAAGCAACGAAAAGGCGATTTCGAACAAGCTACCAACGGCACTATTTTTCTGGATGAAATCGGTGATATGAGCCTTTCGGCACAGGCAAAAGTGCTGCGGGCGCTTCAGGAAAACAAAATCATGCGCGTAGGCGGCGAAAAAGATATTCCTGTTAATGTGCGTGTGCTGGCAGCTACCAACAAAAACCTCCTCGAAGAGATTGAAAATAAAAATTTCCGCGAAGACCTTTACCACCGCCTGAGTGTAATATTGATAAAAGTTCCTTCGCTCAACGAACGTGAAGATGATATACCAATACTTACCAATTATTTTGTAGAGCAGATATGCGAAGATAATGGCAGACCTCCGATTCATTTTACCGATGAAGCGCTTGAGGCATTAAAAAATATAAAATGGACTGGTAATATCCGTGAACTTCGTAATGTGGTCGAACGCCTCGTTATTCTATGCGATCAGCAGGTAACGGCTGAAGATGTGGAAATTTATGCACAGCCATCGCGGAAATAAGAATGATTCTCAGTGAGAACGAATTACTCAATAGTACAAAATCTCCGTTAGTAATTTCACCACGGAGGACACAGAGGGGCACTGAGAAGAAGCACAAGCAGGCGAATAATTATACAGAACTCTTAGTGCATCTTAGTGCCCTAAGTGCCTTAGTGGTTAAAATCATTTTGACTAAACTCCTTTTATAAAAGTCCTTAGTGCATCTTAGTGCCCTAAGTGCCTTAGTGGTTAAAATCATTTTGACTAAACTCCTTTCAAATCCCAGTCATCGGTTTCCAGAATATTCACATGCCTGCCCATTTTTTTTTGAATCACTTTAAAATGGTGAATATCTTCAGGACATAGCAAAGTTATAGCTGTTCCCGGCGATTCGGCGCGACCGGTACGGCCAATCCTATGAATATAATCTTTGGGAGAGCGCGGAAGTTCATAATTAATCACATAAGGCAAAAACTGAATATCCAGTCCGCGCGAAGCCAGATCAGTAGCCACCAGCACCCTTATTTCCCCTGATTTAAATTTGCTCAATGTTTCGGTACGGCCACCCTGGCTGCGTCCGCTGTGAAAAGCTGCCGCATTTATCCTGTTCGATTTCAGCTTATTAACCACATTATCAGCCCGTTTTACTGACGATACAAAAACCAAAACCTGTTTCATTCTTTCCTTTTTTACCAGGTATCGGAGCAAGGGTCCTTTCCGCTCATCATCAGTAAAATAGGCAATTTGTTTTATCAGGTCAATATCAAGGTTTTCCTCGTCGATACGGATAATTTCCGGGTTGTGGAGCAGTAATTCTTTAATAGCAATTACGTCGTCGCTGAGGGTAGCCGAAAAAAGGAGGTTTTGTCTTCGCGATGGTAAAAGTGCAAATATTTTATCCATCTCATCTTTAAAACCGAGGTTTAGCATTTTATCAGCTTCGTCCAATACCAAGGTTCCAACTTCTGAAAGTTTTACCGCTTTCGACGAAATAAGTTCAAGAAGCCGGCCCGGAGTTGCAATCAGTATTTCAGTTCCATTCAATTGTTTCATCTGAGGATTTATGGAAACCCCACCGAAAACTGACTGTATTTTAACCTTTCGTGGAAGTTTCGAAGCCATTGAAACGAAAACATCTCCAACCTGAACCGCCAATTCCCTCGAAGGCACCAGAACCAGTACTTTTACAAAACGGGTTTTTGCTTCAGGTTTGTATTGCTGAAACATTTCGAGGATAGGAAGCACAAACCCGGCGGTTTTTCCTGAACCTGTCCGGGCGATACCCAGCATGTCCTTACCATTCAGAATTACCGGAATAGATTCCTGCTGAATGGGATAAGGTTTTGAATAATTGAGTCCGGCAATAGCGTCTAAAAGGGGTTTCGATAAACCCAGCAACGAAAATGGCATACGCAAACTTCGGTTAAAATGTATGAAATGAGTGATTGCAACAAAGGTACGGTTTAATACTGGTTGTTGGTTGTGAGATAAAACCAGATCGTGTAAAGTATAATTCTCCTTCAAATCAGGGATTGCAATGTTGGAAAACGTTCCAGATAATAAGATCCAACTTTAATTATCTTGTACATACCAATGTCCGCATATTAAAACCAATACTTGATTATCTTTTGAATCAGGGCCCGCATTTCATAATCTTGCAGGCCTTTCAATAGGATTTAAACCGATAAAATTTACTTTCTTTTCCTTCGAATTTAAAAAAACTGCTACATTCCCCTCAACTACTTTTTGACTTTAGTGCCATCCGGTAACTGATCAGGTGCTGCAAAGGCCGGGTTTGTCAAAAAAGTTTCATCCCGCAATGTCTTAATAAAAGCAATGAGATCCGATTTTTCGGAAGGAGTGAACTGAATTCCTCCTTCATTGGCATGATGCATTAGCGGGTGTATATATGGCGACCACAAAACGCCTTCGGAATAAAAATCAATCACTTCTTCAAGGGTTTTAAACCTTCCATCGTGCATGTATGGACCGGTTAATTCAATGTTGCGCAACGTAGTGGCTTTGTATGCTCCGCGATCGGTCGGGTCGCCGGTTATGGAATACCTGTCGCGGGGATCGTTAAAAACAGAGTCTTTACCATTGTTGTAAAACAAATTAGTGGTAAAAAGAGGATTGCCCGAACCACCGTGGCAATGAAAACAATCGGCTCCTTCCTCAGTCATAAAAAGCACATAACCATTAAGTTCCGAAGTATTCAGTTGCTCTTCGCCACGCATATAACGATCAAATTTCGAATCCGATGAAATTAAAGTCCGGGTAAACTGGGCAATCGCTTTGCTAATATTCCGCATAGTAACTGTGCGTGCTCCGAATGCTTTTTCGAAAAGTTCGGGATAACCGGGAATGCTCTGTATAAGCGCTTTTACTTTATTGGTATCGCCTGCTATTTCGTGAGGTGCAATAACGCCCATGTAAACAATATCTTCCAGATTTTGCTGACCTGTTGCAGGATTGCTTTCCGAAATAGTCCCCGACCAAAAATAACCCGATTCATTCCATACCAGATTGATCAGTGGCAACATATAATGCGGAGTATTAATGCCGGTAATACCAAACGTTTTGCCACCACTGTATTTCGGGTGATCGATACCAACTTCGAATGACCTTGATTGGAGATGGCAGGTACCGCAACTCATCAGGCTGTCAGGCTCGGTGCGGCCCGAAAGGCGTCCGTCGTAAAACAAGTTCCGCCCTAACTCCACGCCTTCCACCGTCATAGGGTTATCAGCAGGAATATTCATGCGGGTTGGGAAAAATTTCGGAACTTTTATTTCGTAAGGTGTTGGATTATAGGCAGTATCATCCTGTTTACAGGCTGAAATAAATAACAGCATTAAAAGAGCAACGCAAACTGTTGCTCGAACTTCATGATTAAATATCGATCCTGTCTGAAGATGTTTCACACTGTTATCCTGATATATGTTATTGTTTTAACCATTACTCCGAAAACGAGAAAATGCCATGGCACCCTCTTTGAGTACACATAAATTATCACATCCATTTAACAGCAAAACCCCACATTAGCAATCACCTCACCTCATCACTACTTTATCAAATTATTTGATCCACTTCCCGGTTTCAATTACTTTATGTTTAAACACAATCTGCCATGGATAAATGCCTGATGGAAGATTTGAAGCTTTGATGCGCTGATGGGTGTTTTCAATAAGTTGCTCTTGAAGAATTCTTCCATGCATATCATACAACGTAAATGTTGCACCTTTTATTTGCATGCCTGCTTCAATGTTAATGAAATCAG
Source organism: Bacteroidales bacterium (assembly GCA_038249705.1). GTDB lineage: Bacteria > Bacteroidota > Bacteroidia > Bacteroidales > UBA4417 > UBA4417. The sequence goes on from JBBSDC010000081.1 coordinate 10,776, forward strand.
TGCCCGGATTAGGATAAATAATAGCATTGTGAGCTATTGGGTCATCTGTATGTCCGGTAACAAGTCCTTCAGAGTTGGTCTTTAGAGCGAATATATCTAACTCCCCGTTGCCATTTGGCAGGTTATTGATATAGTCGTAACTGTAACCGGTAACAAAACATCCACCATCCGAAGTGGCGATTATGCTGTAAGGACAATATTGTGCATCACCTCCATAAAAATGAGTACTTATCACATTTAACTCCATATCAAGTTTTGTAATAGTTACCCATGATGGGTTATCATTATATGGAAAAGGAATGGCATTAACATTATAAAAGCCGGTTATAAATATCGCATCCCCATTTACGACGGTATTTTTATGTGCTCCACCATAAAAATTAGTATCAGCACTTGGAGTATAAAATAGGGAATCAACTGAATAATCATTGCTATCGTAGCGAACACAACCTAATAGCAGGTTTGGTGAAGATTCATTTTTTACAGCTCCTGAAAGTAAGTAATTCGTATCTCCCAATGAGGTAATTGTTAAAACAGTAGGAAATTTTTCGGAGTATGTTTTGGAAGAAATAAAATTTAAATTTTCGTCTAATTGTTGAATTTTATTAGAGGGAAAAGTATAAAGATTTATCTGCTTTTTTACTTTATTAAAAAAAAGATCCTGTGTAATAGAGTAATTAGCATCAAAATAGGAAGTCAAACTATCAAAAGGTAGTTTATATTTTACTACATCGATCATTCTATTTGGAGTAGCATTCTTATTATTTATCACAAAATCAGTCATTAAATACAAAATTGAATCATTTTGAATTACGTATTGCCATGGGAATGCCATATAATTGGTTTTGAATGAAAAGGCTTTCTGCTGTATGATATTCAAATCTTCGTCGATGCCATAAAAAACATTGCAACCAAAGGAGTTGTCGCCCACAACTGAATCGGATGATCCAATACATAAATACTTAGCGTTTTCATATTGGTAAGGGACCAATAGGCATAAGCGTGATGTGTTTTTTGGATTAACGAGAACTTCTTTTACAATTTCCCCGGAAGGCGAAAGCTTTGCTAAATATCCCATATCAGTTCCAAAGTAACCTGTTTCGCGCATTTCGCCAGCAATCATAAAGTTTCCATCAGCCATTTGCAAGGATGAATACGCTCTTTCGTGAGACGACCGTTTGTACGTTTGGAAGAAACTTGTTTGTGAATAGGCTATCTGGCAAAAACCTGCTAATAATACTGTAATTAGTTTAATTTTCATAAAGTTAAATTTAAAAGTAGGTTCACAAAACACTAAAGGTGCAGTTCCAAGGTGTTTTATGAACCTAATTGAACTCAATTAGTTGATTTTATCGTACTCATGGTAATAACCATATCTTAACTCGTATTGATGGAAATAAATAGAAGTGCCATTTGGGAAAAACAATGCCGTAACAGTCACATTGATATAAGACATACCAATCCCAGGCCTTTTTGCATTGATTATGTATGGCATAGTCGATAGATAGTAGTTTAACTCATCCGGGCTAAGACAAGGCCAAATTCCAGTATTAGTTGCATCAAAATAGAACATTTTATAATCGCAGTAAGGACCAGGATTTGAAGCATCGGGAAACTGATCACCTTCAGCATTAATTGTTACAACGCTAGTATAATAACCAGGACTTGGAGGAGCAACAGGATGATTAAATCTGTAATTCAGTTGCTGACTTGCATCTGATGTGCCGCCTTGCCCTGCATAGAGTCCACATTTGCCACCTTGATATCCCCATGACCAATAATCAGTGGGTCCAAAAGCGTAATAATTACCTATCAAATTGGAACCTGCACTAATTGACATTACAACAACTAATTCACCATTTTTCAGCCCACTCTTAATTATTGTAATATCAAGGGCATCGTAAGCAAAATCAGGTATAGTTTGTGCTTGCGATATTGTTTCGAGTGTAGAACTAAAATGAGCATATAACTCGTTTAATTCGCTCAAGGTTAATTCACTTCCTGATGTGTAAATCATTAAAGTATCATAAAAAAAATCAAGCCCATCAAACTGGTGGTTGTTATTTGCATTCTCGAAGTTCAATAAACCCTCAAGATACCAAGTTGCACTATCCAATGGCATCGTACTACTGTTTTTCAGTTTCAGGTTGTCGCGGAAAGCAAGCAATTGTTTGGTGGTTTTTGAATTCATTTGAAGATTAGTGCTGGATGTCAATATTTCATCTTTCTTACAACTGATCATTGTAACAGCTAATAATAGTAACGCACATGTTATTTGTTTAATTGTTTTCATTTTTTAGTAAATTATTAAATATTTAGTTTTTTATTGTATATAACCATGCAAACATCAAGTGAGCTATGGAGGTAGTTCCCAAACTGCCTTGCAAATTGATAACCTAAGTGAGATTAATTGGACGATTTTAACAGGATGGACGTTGACACACTCTCTCTCTCTCTCTCTCTCTCTCTCTCTCTCTCTCTCCAAATACATAACATTCAATAATTCGCTTCGCCCATTTATTCGATGGATACAGCTGTGAATTAGAATTGAAAAACATATTAGTGAAAAGTAAATGGTTAATAATGACAACAAAAATAATATTTTATTTGATCGATTTGTTTTTTCTAATTTTTTTTATAAGATGATAAATACTGTATTTAATTTTCTATTTCCCGCACGCATCACAAAATAAGACTCGTGAACCAAGCCTCATCCGCCCTTCCTCACATCATTGCATCACGTGTTCCGTGTCTCCTACTCCTCAAACAGCTTAATCGTGGTAAACGATATTCTCACCTTTATGAGAAACCTGAAAAACATGAGCACCATTTTCGCTTGCCATTCGCATCGCATCCTGGTTTTGCATGATTTGCCCGCCTATAACATTCCAGTCCCATTGATTAGGCGATTCGAACCATTTCTCGATGTTCATCGTAATTGTAAACTCGTTGCTGAGCGAACCGGCGGTTACATTTAAAGGAAGTGTAACGGTAAAGAAATTCTGATATAAAACAGTGCCATCCTCGTTCATGCCTATACCCATGTGAAAATTAAAAGGAGTAACCAAATCGGCTGTCGCTTTCCACTGACCGTTCATTTTCATATAATGATAACCGCCACCCATCATATCAGGCCAAAACATATCGCGCTCAGGCGGATTTACAAATAAACCGGTTTTGTTTTTCGCTTCGTTTATCCCAAAAACAAAGGATATGCTTTCGTAGCCTGTTACCTGTATCCTGTCCTTTGGGGTCCATTCAAGCGTTGACGGAATATCAATATCAACATAATGAATTGCATTATCAGCAGAAACAGTTAATATCTGACCATCAACCGTTTTTATACTTATTTCCGAAATAAAGTATTGCAATTCGTCAACCTGATAATTATTCCCAGCCTGGTTGGTATAATTCATTGCACTTTTCTGCAATTCGAATCCGTTTACATTATGTTTGAAAATGAATTTCGGGGCAACCGGTTTTTCAATTTCCTTGCCGCAGGATACTATTAAAAATATCAGACTCAGGAGGGCAAGACCCTTCATTAGTTTTACGTGTTTCATTGATTTCGTTTTAGTATTTCCGTTGTAAAACGCACAAAATTACCCTTTATTACACCCGGCATGATGATATAAGTAAATTGCATTAACTCAAACCAGAATGAGAACCACAAAGGAAGCTTGCATGTTTAGAAATAATCATGACCGAATTGTTGCTATCTTTGCACCCCATTTAACAGACCGCAGAGCATTTTTAAAAGCTTATATAGTTCCGAAATACTAATTTAAAAGTCTGTTTAACAAATAAGTATCATATCAGAATGAAATTCAAAGCAGGAGATAAAGTCCGGTTTCTGAACTCTACAGGAGGAGGAACCGTAGTAAAAGAGATTAATGCATTTATGGTTTCGGTGGCTATAGAAGATGGGTTTGAAATACCTACACTCGCCAGCGAACTTGTTGCTATAGAACCCGCCGGAGCATCGGGCGATTTGTTTTTAAACAGAAATGAGCGTCGGTCGGAGAAACCAGCGGAAATAAAGCCTGAGCCGGAACCTGAAGCAATTGAAAACGACCGTATTAGCCGTATTGTAAAGCGTGGCGATGGTCAGGAAGCTCCTACAGGCGTATACCTGGCCTGGGCTCCATGTGATCAGAACCGGCTACTTACCGGATCAATGGATGTTTTTGTGGTGAATAATACAGCTCATGACATTCTTTATACTTTCTTCCTGAAAAACAAGGAAGGGAATTTCTCCGGAATCGATTATGGTTCAGTACCTGCCGAATCGAAACTGGTAATTGAGAGCATTGTTCGCGAAGATATCAGTATATGGTCTAACGGAGTGATGCAGGTTATTTTTTATTCCGATGAAAATGAAAAAGTACTGATGCCGGTTAGTGCAACGTTCCGTATCAAAGGTTCTTTATTTTATCAGGAAGGCAGCTACCACGAAACCCGTTTCCTGGCCAACCATCGTGCAATTGTTTATACTGTATGCGAACTGAACCGGATACCTAGCACCTACGAACAAATACTTAACGAGAAGGAAAACCGCGAACCACTTCCTGCTGCAGCCGAACGTTTCAGACCTGAAACTGCTATAGATCAGCACCGCACTGCACCCAACGAAGCCGAAGTTGATCTCCATATTTCAGCTTTGCGGCAGGATTACAGCAAACTTTCGCCACATGAAATCCTTACCATACAGCTTGGATATTTCGAGCGTATGCTGGGAAGCGCCATCGCGTATAAATTCAGCAAAGTAATATTTATACACGGAATCGGAAACGGAACTCTGAAACAAGCTATTCTGCAACGCCTTCAGGAGTATGAGGATATTGAATTCCGCACTGCATCCTTTGCAAAGTACGGCAATGGCGCTGTTGAACTTATCATTCACCGGAATCAATAATCATCCTTTTAGCAGACTTTTATCTGCTTGAATTTTGGTGAACCATACCTCAACAATTAAAAAAATCAGCCATATTATTGAGTAAAATTTCTAAAACGGTTGTTATGAAAAAAGTATTGTTATTGTTGGCAGAAGGCTTCGAAATATATGAAGCCAGTGCGTTTATTGATGTAATGGGATGGAACCTCGTGGAAGGCAATAAATCAACACAACTGTATTCCTGTGGTTTGCAGAAACAGATCAAAAGTACTTTCGGACAAGCTATAAGTGTCGATATCACTATTAACGAAGTAAATGTTGATGATTTTGATGCATTGGCAATTCCAGGGGGATTTGCCGAATTTAATTTTTACCGCGATGCTTACGACGAACGGTTTCTTGAATTGATCAGAACGTTTAATTCGAAAAATAAAATTATCGCTTCTGTTTGCACAGGAGCCTTGCCAATAGGGAAAAGTGGAATACTCAACGGCTGCTCAGGCACAACCTATAACCGTAATTTTGTACATCACGAAACATTGCGCAGTTACGGTGTAAATGTGATTAATGAACCCGTTGTGGTTGATAAAAACATCATCACATCCTACAATCCATCTACAGCTTTGGAAGTTGCTTTCCGGTTACTTGAAAAGCTTACTTCAGCCGCTAATACCGAAAAAGTAAAATACCTTATGGGATTTGCTGAAACTGAAACAAAAGAGTAATTGACTCTGCTTTAAATATTTCTATTTTTGTGCATCTCCTTATAAAAATCCAAACATTGAAATCTTCGGGAATCATTCAATTTACCAGTCAGGTTTTTACCAATACTGAAAAACAACTTTTTTCAATTGTTATCCCAACATGGAATAACCTCGAATTGTTGCAGTTATGTATCGGTAGTATTTTAAAAAACAGCACTTTTAAGCATCAGATCATTCTCCACATCAACGAAGGAAACGACGGAACCAAAGCGTGGGTTGAATCGGAAAAGTTCGATCATACATACAGCGAAACCAATATCGGCGTATGCTATGCGCTGAATGCCGCCGCAGGACTGGTAAAAACTGACTATATCCTGTATCTGAACGATGATATGTACGTTTGCCCTGAGTGGGATAAATTCCTTTGGGAAGAGATACAGCTAATGCCCGACACCCATTTTTTTCTTTCGGCTACTGCTATCGAACCGTTTGATGCCCGTAAAAAGATTGCTATTGCTCCGTATTCATTTGGTAGTTCCGAAAACGATTTCCGCGAAAAAGAATTACTCGAAAAGTATGCTACGTTACCCATGAGTGACTGGAACGGAGCTTCGTGGCCGCCATGCGTAGTACACCGCGATACCTGGAATGCTGTGGGCGGATACAGTGTAGAGTTTTTTCCCGGATTTTATTCGGATCCTGATTTTTCGATGAAACTCTGGCAAATGGGCGTGCGCAATTTTAAAGGTGTTTCCCGCAGCCGGGTGTATCATTTCCTCGAGCATTCGACAAAGCGATTAGGCAGCCGGAATATAACAAAAGGAAACAGGGTTTTTCTGAATAAGTGGGGAATTACAGCCAATATGTTTTATACTTTTTACCTGAAAATGGGTAGTGAATACCAGGGGCCGCTTCCTGAGGTAACTGAAACTTTCGCTTTTAAAAAGAAGAAATTTACCAGCCGTATTAAAAAGATTTTTTCGAACGGAACATCTATTTAAAAAAAGAAGACAATGTAATTCATTCATTTTCATCAACATCAGCAAAATTCTTGTAGGAAATGGAACTCAAATCAGGAAATATAGTACTTCGGTCTTTGCACCTTCGCGATGCAAAGCGTCTGTCTGAAATTGCCAATAACGAATTAATAAGTCGTAACCTCCGCGACGGGTTTCCACATCCTTACACCCTGGAGGATGCTGAAAGTTTTCTTCAGAAATTTACTAATCAGAACCCTGTTACGTTTTTCGGTATTGATTACAATGGGGAATATGTGGGTAATATCTCTTTGGTTCCGGGGCAGGATGTTTACTGCAAATCAGCAGAAATTGGCTACTTTATCGGTGAACCTTACTGGAACAAAGGAATAGTAACCACAGCCGTAAATCTGATTACCGAATATGGTTTCAATCACATGCATATCATCCGCATACACACCGGTGTTTTCGAATACAATACAGCTTCGATGCGTGTATTGGAAAAATGTGGTTTTGTAAACGAGGGCGTTTTCAGGAAATCAGTTTTCAAACAAGGAAAATTGTGGGATGAAGTAAGGTATGCTAAATTGAAACCGGAATTTGAAAAATGATAACGTTAAAATGTTCAATGTTCAATTGCCTGTGGCGTTCAATGCTTCGCGTTTAAGGTTCAAATGCCCATGGCGTTCAATGCTTCGCGTTCAGGATTCAATTGCCTGTTGGCTGTTTAAAAATGCTGCTAACAATTTAGTATTCCCCTATTTCCATTTCCTATTTTCTAAACTACATCTCCCATTTTTCCGTACCTTTGCATCGGTGACAACCTGTTCTATCGTATCCCGGCATGTCCGCGGGTAAGGAAAGTCAGGACAACACAGAGCGCCATACTTCCTAACGGGAAGGTCCTGCGGCTGAACACCGTGGGAACAGCAAGTGCCACAGAAAATATACCGTCACGCCTTGGCGTGATAAGGGTGAAAACGCGG
>JBBSDC010000082.1:0-18280 GCA_038249705.1 Bacteroidales bacterium
GCAGGTTCAGTTTACCAACGGAAGTCTCGGTGCAAACGAATATTTTTGGGATTTTGGCAACGGAGCTATTTCCTACGCCGCATCGCCGCTCATCACCTACGCCGACGATGGCATTTACAACGTAATGCTTGTTAGTGTAAGCGACCAGGGCTGCCACGATACAGCTATGATTGCCTACGAAATGATGTTTAAAGGACTTTACGTTCCGAACGCCATGGCACCGGGCGGAACCATGCAGTCCACACGGATTTGGAAACCGATAGGCGTAAACTTTGCCACGTACACCGCCGAAATTTACAACAGCCACGGCATGTTGCTGTGGAAAAGTTCGTTATTAGATGAAAACGGCACACCATCCGAAAGCTGGGACGGCACCTACAACGAAAAGCCTTGTCAGCAGGATGTGTATGTATGGAAAATCACTGCCATTTACCGTGATGGCACTATTTGGAATAACTTGGATGTGGGCGAGCACAAAGGATTGTCGGAACCGAAGTGGGGGACGGTGACGTTGGTGAGGTAGGGTAAGTTTATAATTTCCTGCTTTACCGTTAAACTGCAAAAAGAACAGAGGCTATTTCTACCGAAATAGCCTCTGTTCTTTTAATTCAACCCGAAGTGCACTTTAAGTGTTACCTAAAGGCTAAATGGTTCATCGTTGTCTCCTATAACATAATTTGACTTCAATAAGTCCCAAAAATCACATTATTTTATCCTTAACTCATCAAGGATTGGAGTTGTTACAGTGCTGACCTGGTTTTGAATCACATCATTTAGCTGCTCAAATATCACGATTTCATTTTCTCCTTTTTTCAACCATACTCCCGGGAGATAGAGAGTCTGCTGCGGCCCAACGTTCCAGTAGCGCCCAAGGTGATGCCCATTTACAAAAATAATTCCTTTTCCCCAGTTGCGCATATCAAGAAAGGTGTCCCCTGTTTTATCTATTGTGAAATTCCCCTGATAGATAACCGGTCTGCCAGGCGAATTGTTGTTTTTATAGTATTGCAGATCAGGTACTTTCTCGAATGGAAACATGAACATTTGCCAGTTGCCGGTAATTTCAATCCCATTAATGGTAACCGGACTGATAATGCCTTTTTGATTATTAACAATTTCAGCCCCATAATTGATTCGTCCCATATTTTCGACCAATATCTCAAGGGTGGCATTGAAAGGAATTTCAATTTCCACTGAATACTTTTTATAGTAACGGTTAAGTTCTCCAACTTTTTCACCATTTACATAAACGATAGCAAAATCCCGTAATCCATTGATTTCGAGCTTACCATTTATTGGCTGAGCAAACTTTTTACTGTATGAAACGTAGCCATGCCCCTGGTTCAATTCTTCGAAAGTTAATGGATTATCGTTAACAACCGGTTTTGTTTTATCTTTCAGGGAAGCAATATCCACAGCTTTGGTTAGTTTGATTTCAGGAATTGCAATTACAGGAACAGTTGCTGGAATTTCGGGTACAGTATAGTTGACATACTTCACAAGTTCTTGGCGGACTGCCTTGTATTTTGGCGTTGCCCAACCGGCTTCACTTATGGGTGCATCGTAATCGTAGCTGGTGATATCAGGTTGAATATCATGATTTTTATCGTAGTTGGCACCACTGGTAAATCCAAAATTCGTTCCGCCATGAACCATATAAAAATTAAATGACACTCCGTTTTCGATGTATTTTTTCATCTGGTTTACAACAGTTTCGGACGAAACTCTTTCAAACGCTTCCGCCCAATGATCAAGCCAGCCGGGATAAAACTCGGCAACCATGTAAGGCCCTTTACCGTTATTGTATTGATTAACAACTTTTTTCAGGTTTTCAATATTATCCTCGCCATTGGCAGTTGGCATGGCACCTTCAATAAAACCACCTTCGAATAACCAGCTTCCATCAGAAGTAAATAAGGGAACATCAACACCAGCCTTTATCAGCTGTTCTTTTATAGCATGGCTGTATATTTTGTGTTCCTCTATCGGAATATCCTTTCGCTGAGCCACATAAGAGCCAAATTCGTTTTCGGCTTGTACCATAATTACTGGTCCGCCTTTCGTAATCTGTAAATCTTTTACTTCACCTATTAGTTTCGAAATATACACATTACACGAATCGAGGAATGGTATATTGTTGGTGCGTATAACGAGTTCTTTATTTTTCACCAACCACCACGGATACCCGCCAAACTCCCATTCGGCACAGGCATATGGACCAGGGCGAAGTATGACCATTAATCCTTCTTCCCCAGCCAGTTGTATAAATTCCCTGATATTGCGGTTGCCTGTGGAGAAATCCCATACTCCGGGAGCTGTTTCGTGGAAGTTCCAGAAAACATAGGTTGCCACTGTATTTAAACCCATGGCTTTAATCATTTTCAGGCGTTGTTTCCAGTATTGGTGAGGGATGCGTGCATAATGCATTTCGCCGCTATATATTTTAATTGCTTTTCCGTCGTACCTGAATTCGCCATCGCTGATAGCAAATGTGTGCTTTTGCTGTGCATATGAAATTGTAAAAATGCACAAGAAAATAAGGATGATTAAAAACGCTTTTTTCATTTCTAACAATGTTAAATATGCTTGTTTGCAAAACCGGATAGTATCAGTGCTTTGGAACTATAAGCCGGTCGCCGGTTCCTTGTATCATTACTTTTTCCCACTCTTTTCCATAACCAGGCTGCGATGGCGCTTTCGGAACATTTTTACCGTTTCCGTTATCAAGAAGTATATGGCCTTCGGTATTTTTAACATTGCCATCGTGGTACTTCATAAAAAGATACTGATAAAATGATTTCCAGTCGCTTACCAGTTTATTTCCGGTGAAAACGGAATAAGCGGTGATATATCCGCGACCATCTGAAGGATTTTGTTTGAATTTTTCGGCAGCCTGACTATCAACCACCAGCACTTCTGCCAGATATTGATTTTCGAGCTGTTGCTGGTATTTCTCGATTTCGGGATGAATTACATTATAGCGGCTGTAAGCCCAGTTATTAACCTGACTGAAAGCCCAGTATGCAGCCGTTTCGGACCATGTAACCATAGAGCCGTTGCCAAGCGCATAGCTCTGAGGGACTTCGGTAATTCCGCAATACATTGGAGCATAAACGCATCCGTCGGCATCGTCGGCACCAAACCAAAAGATGCCACCAATAGGATCGGGAAGCCAAGCGCGCGATTGAGCCACAAAACTGTAACCGGTTTGTTGAGTGGCTACTGCTCTTTCGTTAAGGTAAGTTACACCATCGACTTCATACTCCATGGGGCGCCAGCGGTAAGGCGATTTGTAAGGACCAGCGCCGGGATCGTTTCGCATATCAAGCGGTGTATCTTCGTAATGATTACGCATACCAGCCATTACCTGATACAGAGTCACGGGTGCATCGGGTTTAACCCAGAGAGGAAGCCTGTTCGAAACAAAACCATTAGTGTTTTTGCTGCCATCCATACACGTTGCGTTGTACGAAAACTGTCCGAGCGCATAACTCGTATATTCACTATTATCGCGAATTTCCTTGTTTATCGTTCTGAAAAACGACCATACCCTTGCATCGCAGTACCGGGCACCCCCGAAATTCAAAGGATTATAAACATCCGAAAAACTAAAAGCTTCATCAGTGCCTTTGTAAAACCCGTATTTCTTTGCAAAGCTTATTACATCAGATGAATGATACACGGTTTGCTTCTGATCGTTCCAGTTGTTGGATTTCTGAAAAGGAAATGTGGTGATGCGCGCCTGGTTGGCATGCCCGCTTATGTATCCATCAGGGATAAGCCGTGCCACCCATACAGCACCTTTTTCGTATTTGCCTTTGCCTATCATTTCGAATATCCACGCTTCGTTGGCATCGGAAACGGAAAAGGATTCGCCCACAGAGGCATACCCATATTGCTCAATAAGTTCCGTCATTACCCGAATAAGTTCGCGGGCTGTTTTTGCTCGTTGCAGACCGATTTTCATCAGCGAACCATAATCGAGAATAGCACCAGGTTGTGAACCCAGAGAGTCGAGGCCGCCAAAAGTTGTTTCGCCAATAGCTACCTGATGCTCGTTCATAAACTGAACCACTGAATAAGTATGTGGTACTTCGGGAATGGCGCCGAGGAGCTTACCGTTTTCGTAATGAAATACCTGGCACATATCGCCGGGCTTGTGCTCAGCAGCCGGATAAAATGCAATAGCCCCGTAGCGGGTATGCGAATCGGCGTTATAGGTTATCATCACGGACCGGTCGCTGCTGGCGCCTTTGGTAACAATAAAATTGGTACAGGCCTGTACAGTGGAATAACCGGTAAGGAAAGTGATCATTAAAAAGGAAAGAATGTTGCGGATTGTCATAATATTAGTTTTGAGGTAAAAGTAGGAGAAAAAGTTGAATTTCCGAGTAGAAATGGAGGGAGACAAGGCGAGGGCGACAAGGTGAAGGCTTAAATGTCTGAAATATATGAAAGGGTAATATACCATAAAACTGTAAACAAATTTTAGTCCGAGTCAATGCGACGAGTTGTCTATGAGTAATTATCTATGCAAGGGGATTTACTTGTTGAATTTTAAACCATACACAGATAGCAACAAGCAAAACCGTTACCTTTGATATTTAAAATCCTACACGAAAATGAGAATAGAATACGAAATAAAATTAGGCTTTAAAGATGTGATGTTCAGGCCCAAACGATCGACCCTCAGTAGTCGCTCACAGGTAAAACTAGATCGTACTTTCCGCTTTATGCATACCAAAAAAGAGTGGAGCGGAATTCCGGTTATGGCTGCCAATATGGATACAGTAGGCACTTTCGAAATGGCATTGGCTTTGTTTGATAAGAAACTTTTTACTGCCATTCATAAGCATTATACTATAGAGGAATGGACTGATTTCGTAGCAAAAGCCCCTAAAGGAATTGAAAATCATATTGCAATTAGTACAGGAACCGGCGCTCATGATCTCGATAAAATTAGTAAAATCATTCAGGCTAATCCACAGCTTCTTTTTATCTGTATTGATGTTGCCAATGGTTATAGTGAGCATTTCGTTGCGTTTGTAAAAGCCGCAAGGAAAAAGTTTAGCGATAAAGTTATTATTGCAGGCAATGTGGTTACAGGCGAGATGGTTGAAGAACTTTTATTAGCCGGTGCTGATATTGTAAAAGTAGGTATAGGCCCCGGATCGGTTTGCACCACGCGAATAAAAACCGGAGTAGGCTATCCGCAGCTTTCGGCTATTATTGAATGTGCCGACGCAGCTCACGGACTTGGCGGACAGATTATCAGCGATGGCGGCTGCAGCACTCCGGGCGATGTGGCAAAAGCATTTGGTGCCGGTGCCGATTTTGTTATGTTAGGCGGAATGCTGGCCGGCCACGACGAAAGCGGCGGCGACCTGATTGAGCAAAACGGCAAAAAGGTAAAACAGTTTTATGGAATGAGTTCGACCACGGCCATGGATAAACATTCGGGCGGAGTGGCTGATTACCGCGCCAGCGAAGGCAAAACAGTGGAAGTTCCGTATCGTGGACAAGTCGAAAACACGCTGCTCGATATACTGGGAGGTGTGCGAAGCACCTGCACGTATGTAGGCGCATCGCAACTTAAAGAGCTGACCAAACGCGCCACTTTTATAAGGGTTGCGGAACAGGAAAACAAGGTTTACACGGATAATGATATGTAAATCAGCGATTTGATTTATCGCAAAAGCAGCAGTTTACCATACGGTATGCTAATCCTGTTGAGTTTGAGCAAATCGGGAAATTCATGTTCAATATGTATTCGCAACCGGAAGGCTTTCCGAAAAAAAAGGATCAACCTGATTATTCCCGGAAACATGCATGTAAAATGTATGAGTAACCTGGCTTTATACGAACAGATAACCTGTACTTTATGCAGGGAGATTATGAAGTTTTCGTATTCCGGTTACCGGTGTAAAGCGGAATTATCTCCTCTGGCTGCAACGCACATTAACAATTATTGAATTAGCAAAATAATCATGGTTAGAGAAATGACAGACCAAGACAGTGCCAGGGTATTGGAAATCTATAAAATAGGACTCGATACCAGGAATGCTGCTTTTGAAACCGTGGTTCCTAGCTGGCACGATTGGGATAGCGGATATTTACAACATTCGCGATTCGTTTATGCTGAGCAGCAAATTGTTCTTGGCTGGGTCGCGTTATCTCCCGTTTCGAAGCGGGAAGCATATAAGGGCGTTGCCGAGATAAGCATTTATACTGATACTGATTTTGTTGCAAAAGGAATTGGCTCGTTGCTTATGGAAAGAGTAATTTTGTCGTCGGAAGAGCATGGCATATGGACACTTAATTCAGGCATTTTCCCTGAAAACATTGCCACACTTAAACTCCATGAGAAATTTGGATTCCGGATTATCGGCGTACGCGAAAAAATTGCCAGGCTCGATAATAAATGGCGAAGCACCTTTTTAATGGAGCGACGGAGCAAGGATGTGAAATTTTTGTGATGTATAGTTGAAAATTGAACTGTAAAGCTGCTTATTTTAGGTTCTGATGTTAACCTGACTGAAAACATAAAACAGAATGTTCCGGATTATTGTTTTCGAAACGAAACCGGATTAAAGAGCCTTGGTATGAGGTTTTAAAACAGGCGACTGAAATACAGAATTTGACGTTTCAACGAATATTGATCCCCGGAAGTATTGCCTCACAAGGCAAGGAAACAGGTAATTCACAACTTTTCAAAGACTCAACCGTTAAATTATCATACATTTTGATAAATCAAAAAATGAGCAGTCCAAAAGACACGCTGAAATATGTTGAGGAAGCCCTTCATTCGGATCGGCTGGCAGTTCTGGCTACAACATGTGAAGGCCAGCCTCACGCGAGTTTGATAGCTATTGCGCCTTTTGAGAGCATAGGGCAACTTGTGTTTGCCACTTACCGCAATACACGTAAGTTCCACAATATAACTCTTAACAGCAAAGTTGCAGTGTTAATGGAAAGGGGAAATGACGACAATACTAATCAGGAGAATAGTTTTGCGATAACTGTTTATGGCCATGCGCAAGAAATTAGTATTAAAACTAAGGATGCCGCTTTACAAACTCTCAGTAACAAACATCCAAACCTGAAAAGCTTTACCGATTCTTTTGATTGTGCGCTTATGCTTATAACAGTGGATGAGTATCAGCTTATACAGGGAATTGATAATATATCATACTGGCCTGTAGTTGATTTGATGAATGAGAAAGAAATTATTTCGTTGCAAAAGAAAATATAAAAAGAAAGAAAATGCAGAAAAACCGGAAATTTAAAACAGGACTGGCATTAGTAATTTTATCGACTTTGCTTTTTTTGTCGCTACTTGTTATCCCGTTTTTAGATATGCAGAGTACAATTAAAATCAAACTGTCAACAGTTGCATTTGTACTTGGTGAAATCACATTCTGGACAGGCGGGATATTATTAGGCAAAGAACTTTTCGGCAAATACAAATCGTATTTCAATCTTATGAATTGGTTTAAAAAGAAAACTGTAGCTCAAGATATTAACGATTCTACAACCCCAACACAGCACCAACCAACTGAAACTAAATAAATAGAAATGACTATTGAGGATAATAACAAACCTGGAAAAGAAGATTTGCCTATTATTCCCTTTGAAAGTCAGCAAATATGGGAAGACTGGCTTGAGGAAAATCACCTTGATACAAATGGCGTTTGGATTCAGTTTTTCAAAAAGAATTCCGGCATTGCTTCGGTTACTTATGCGGAAGCAGTAGATTCAGCACTTTGTTATGGTTGGATTGATGCTCAACTGAAATCAATTGACGAACTATCATATAAACAGCATTATACTCCCCGCCGTGCAAAAAGCATTTGGTCGAAGCGGAATATTGAAAACATTGCCCGCTTAACACTTGAAGCCCGAATGAAAGCAGCCGGATTAAAACAAGTGGAAGCAGCAAAAGCGGATGGCCGTTGGCAGCAAGCTTACGACTCGCCACAAAATATGACAATACCTGAGGAATTTGCCCGTAAACTAAAGCAAAACAAAACAGCTTCAGCTTTTTACGAATCGCTGAACAAAACAAATAAATATGCAATTTGCTGGCGGATACAAACTGCCAAACGCCCCGAAACTAAGGAAAAGAGGATAAACGAGATAATTGAAATGCTTGAACGGGGCGAGAAGTTTCATTTGTGATAGTTGGCAAGGTGCTGGTAAAACATAAATTTCACACACATGTGTATGGTTTTTGTACCTAATGGCAAGTTATCCCTGCATCGGTTGCTTTTTTGATCTACAGTCAAAGCATAGATAAACATCGGACAGGTTATTTATATGCAGCCCCTATTTATTATTTAGTTGAAGGAGACAGAATAACCCTAATTTCAATCATTGATAACAGAAAATATCAGAAAGAACTGAGAAACATACAATCAGGTACAGGTAAATCAATTATCTGAAATTAAGAATAGCAAAAAATTATAATTCCTCTAATATTGTGCGGCATTTACGGCAAAGTCCAGCTTCCTTCTGATCAATATCCTCCACATAAGTACTCGAACGCATAACGCAGGTAGGTGCGTGACAATGAATTAATCCGAACAAATGACCCAGTTCGTGAATAACTTCTTTTTTAAATCGATCGAGCAGATATTTATCGCCATCCTCAATTCCATAACGTTTGTTGCTTAGTCTGTAGGAAGAGGCAATCCCTGTCCGCCCGCTTAGTTGAGCCTGACCGAAAATATAGGTGAGTATAGGAATAAAAAGATCAACATTAAACAATGCAATTACTTTGGCTGATCCATTAAAATCCAACGAATCAACCATTCTCAATAATTTATCACCATTGTACTGCCTGCGTCTGGGGTCAAAAAAAACACTTATATCAATATACATCTCCTTTACAATAACCCTGCAATAAAATTCCTGCTGAAGAGCCATAACAATTTCGTCAAGAAATTCTTTCCTGAAGTGTGCGAATAATGCTATGGTTATTGTGGGTTGATCCATGCAGGGCTGATGTGAAAAGTAATTTAGTAACCTTTAAGACGATACGTGCCTGAAGTAACACTATACATCCGACATCCGTGAAGGCCTATGCTTTCAACCCATATTTTTTAATTTTATTATACAGCGTAACCCTGTCAACCTTGAGGGCAAGAGCAGTGCGCGAAATATTCCAGCTGTATTTTTTTAGTATCTGCAATATAAATACTTTCTCGAAATCATCGAGGCTTTCGACTGAACTATCAACAATTTCCTTCGCAAGCGGAAGATCTTTTACCATTATTTTTTTACCATTCCCAATCACAATGGCACGTTCGATCATGTTTTCGAGTTCGCGGATATTGCCTGGAAACTGATATTCCTGCATTCGCTTCAGCGCCGAAGCATCAATACTCATCAAAGGCCGGTTCATGGAGCTACAATATTTTTTCACAAAATACTCAGCCAGCAGCGGAATATCCTCTACCCTTTCGCGCAATGGCGGAACATGAATATTCATCACATTAAGCCGGTAATAAAGATCTTCGCGGAAAGTTCCTTTTTCGACCATTCCTTTCAAATCGCGGTTAGTTGCACATATCACCCGAAAATCAGAAATAATCTCTTTGTTCCCTCCTACCCTCATGAAACTTTTGTTTTCGAGAACACGCAAAAGTTCAATCTGCATTTTGGTGGAAATGGTTGCAATTTCATCAAGAAAAATGGTACCGCTGTCGGCCATTTCGAAACGCCCTTTTCTATTATAAATGGCACCGGTAAAAGCGCCTTTTTCGTGACCGAACAATTCACTTTCGAGCAAACTTTCGGTAAGAGCTCCGCAATGTACGCTAACCAAAGGATAAAATTTACGTTGCGAATTGGCATGTATAGCCCTGGCAACAAGCTCTTTGCCGGTTCCGCTTTCGCCAGTTATTATTACTGACGAATTTGTTGGCGCTACACTTTCAATTTCCCGTAATACTTTTTTTATAGCCTCGCTCTTGCCAATAAGATCCTCCACATTTTCGAGCGAATCAACCCTTTTCTTTAAGGTTTCGTTTTCGTTAGACAGCAATATTTGCCTTGAAGCATTTCGGATAAGGTGCGAGAGATCATCGGGATCGAAAGGTTTGGTTATGTAATCGAAAGCGCCATCCTTCAATGCTTTAACGGCAGTATCAACGGTTGCAAAAGCCGTCATAATTATCACAATGGATTCCTTGTTGAGAGATTTGATACGACGAAGCATTTCCAGACCATCCATTCCCGGCATTTTTATATCGGCAAGAATAATATCAAAAGTGCCTGATTCGAGTATCAATAGCGCCTTTTTTGCATCTTCGGCGCACTCAACCCGATATCCGTCCTCGATAAACCAGTTGCTCAGCGAATCCCTTACTGTTTCTTCATCGTCAACGATGAGGATTGAAATTTTTTTTTCCATACCGTTTGTGCTTTAATTCCTTATCAAAGGTAAAGTTATAGAAATAGTTGTACCATTTCCTGGTTCTGATTTTACTTGTATTTTGCCTTTATGGTTCTGTATAATTCCGTGGGCAATTGACAATCCCAGGCCAATTCCGTGTACTTCCTGTTTGGTTGAGAAAAAAGGTTCGAAAATATGTGGAATATCTTCGGCTGCTATTCCAATGCCGTTATCAATAAATTCGATAAGAATTGTATCCTTATCAGGATTTGACGATCGCAGAATTATTTCTCCGTTCTCGGTTACTGCGTCGGTTGAATTTACAAGTATCGCCATACAAGCTTGTTTCACCTGGTTACTGCTGCAATAAACAAGATCGGATTTAGCAAGAAACTCCTTCACAAAGCCAACATTTGCAATTTTAATGGAATGTGACATTAGATCACTCGTTTCACTCAAAATTTCATTCAGATGTAAAGGTTCAAAATCTTCCTGGTCTTTTTTTGAGAAATCAAGTAACCCTTTTACAATATCGCCACAACGTTTGGTTTCGTTTTCTATCAGTTTAAGATGTTTAAGCATAAGTACCTTTTTCTCAGGCGTAATTTCGGGATTACTTAATTGTTTATGAACCAATTTAGTATAAACAAGTATTCCAGATAGAGGATTATTGATTTCGTGAGCTACGGACGACGATAATTTACCCAATGAAGCCAGCCGTTCGATATGCATGAGTTCATTTTGAGCCGCACCTAATTCCTCCGACTTTTTCCGAACCTTATATTCGAGCTGTTGCGACCAGTTTTCCAATTCGGTATTTGCCGTCTGAAGGTTATCAAGCATATCGTTAAATGCAACTGAAACCATCCGCGTATCATCCAACTGATTCGGTTTAATTGCTACCCTGGTACTTTTATCACCGTTTGCAACCGCAACACTTGCCCTGATAAGTTCATGCAACGGCTTTTTAATTTCTCTGCGGGTAAAAAGTATTAAAAATGAAGCAAGTAAAATAGTGCTGAAAATAGCCAGAAGGTAAAATTGAACTGAAGATTTATTTACGGCTGCATCAAAATCTTTAAGAGGAACTTTTATTACAAGCGAACCAAGCACTTTGTCACTACTGGTATGTGCATGACAATTGCTTTCGTAGCAGGATTTCGAATTGAGGATGGGCGATCGTATCATGAGTTGTCTTTGCCCAACTTCACTTTTACTCATCATACATTCGCTCTCTGCTGTAATGATGCGGTAGGACTTTTGGTACAATGGAAACATAGTGGCCAGATCGGTATGGCAACTTTTACAATTGGGATTAAAGTTATCAAATGTATCTGATGGGAAAGATGAATACACCAGGCTATCATTGCTGTCGTACATATGCACATCCTCAATCCCTGGAAGGGTATGAATTACATCAAGAGTACTTTGAAGTGCTCCTTTATCATTTTCGAGCATTGAATGATATAGAGCACCCTCGACCAGAGAGCCAACATTATTTCCACTTTGCAGAATTACAGTATTAAGGTGTTGCTGGTAAACTGACCGGAAAATAACACCAAACGAAACAGATAAAAAAATGGATAAAAGTGTGATGATCAGTACAACGCGCCCATAGATTGACCGACTTGGTTTCAGGTATTTACCTAAATAAGAGACCTTTGCACTAGTATTAACTTTTGTTTTATTTGTGAAAATCATGAGACTTTGGTTTTAAGTACTTATAAAGCACTACTTCTGGTACTTACATATTGCATAACACATATATATGTACGCAATATAATAAAAAAACCGGCTAATTATACCGGTTTTAAAAATTATAACTATTCAGGATATGAGCTAACCCAATAAAAGCCAGTGCTATTTCAGGATGATGATACATGACAATCAAATTCTCATAAGCAATTAAAAGCTAAGGAATTCTTTTTGAAAATGTATCCACGTTTCCAGAGGCATTTCAGCCAGTGAGTTATCAGTCAGTTCGCCACCATCTTGAAATGTAACTAACGATGTTTCGGGTGAATATGCGGGCATGCTACGGGACAAAAAATCTTTATAACGTACAAGTTCCTTTTTAAACCATTCACTAGCATTATTACCAAAATAAAAAGTGAGGATTTCGGCTACCCAGTTGGAAGGCATTATGTTGTAAATCCATCCTTTACCGTATGGATCTGCAGTCAGAAATTCGCGGTTTCCGTTCAAAGATGGGTTTGCACCAACAACTTCTCCTGAGATAGGTGAGAAAATATCGAGGGATTTCCCGTTTTGATTAATTTGAGCTACCAGATCGCCTTTGGCTACAACTTCACCAGGATTTTTAAGGTAGTTAACACTTACTTCACCGGTGATATGCATCAAAAGATCATCTAAACCAATCCTGGCAACACCCGATTTTTCGAGGTAAGTCCATGTGTGATTTTTACTATAGAAAACTCCCTGTGGTATCCGTAACAAATTGACCGACAGTATGCCCAATGCTTTACGCACTTTTTCCTTAACTTTTACCCGGTGGTTTAACGCCAACCAGAAAGGGATGAGCAACAAAAGGAATGCAATAACTACCAGATACTCTATTCCCTTGGTATCGAACATGTTGTAATAAGTAAATCCGTCCATTTTAGTGATTTTTTATGCTCTCAGGTTTTCTTCACTGACAGCTTGTTTTGATTTGGTTTCATTAACCCAATTGGGTGATTCGCGTAACACCGGCATACGGTTTATTACCCATCGGAAAATCCATATTTCGGTAAACAGTACAGTTAGAGTAACTACAATTTCCATCCACGACGGCACATAACGATCAGCCATATCCCATCTGAAACCAATTACAGTTACATTCAGTCTGTTGAGGATAACACCCAACATGGTAAGCAAAGCAGCAACCCTTATCAAGAGATTATTGTTATATCTGTAGCTATAGAAAAAGAGTACCATAGGCAAAAGCACAAACCCGAGCATTTCAACCAAAAACCAATAACCCATTGGAGTATTGATCAGGTTCCAATGCTTGCCATGCAGAAAAACAAGTAGTTGCAGAAAAAAATATACAAACAGGGTTGCAGTACATATTTTTGCCAATCCTTGAACGATTGGGTGATGCGCTTTATGGTTTTTATCGCTGATTTGCTTCGAAAATACATTGTGACTGATAGAACCCTCAAAAATGACCATTGACAGACCGGCAAAAATACTGGAAACGAAAAACAGAACAGGGATAAATTCCGAATACCAGAGCGGGTGTATTTTATCCTTTGCCATCAGAAAAAGTGCGCCTAATCCCGACTGATGTAGTATAGATAAAGTAATACCAAATATTACTGCAGCCAAGGTCATTCCCGAAAGGATTTTATGTATTCGTCGGGCTCCCAGCCATTCAGCAATAGCCGGCGAGAACTCAATCAACTGTGCAATCATATAAAGAAGAAAATGCCATGCTACCAGAAACAAAACAGAGCTTACCCCAAAGTTATTACCGATAATAGGATTTATTACATTCCATGGACGGCCAAGATCTAACAAAAGTGCGCCGGCATAAAAAAGGTAAGCCAGAAAACCATTGAGCACCGTTACTCTTACAATGGAATGGTATTTTTTCATATTCAAAATGTAAACCATAAAAGTGAGCACATAGGCACCCCCTGCAAAAGCAACTCCGGTAACTACGTCAAAACCAATCCATAATCCCCAGGGGATTTCCTGTGAAAGGTTAGTAATTGAACCTATTCCATTTATAAAACGATAAACGATCAGTACTATCCCTAAAAGTATAACAGGAACAGAAATGATATTAAATGGCGTGAATGCTTTGCCTTTAGGCTTAAGTTCCCTTAACAGGAACTTCCAAATGGATTTTCCATCGTTATCTGCCACTAAAATTGTTCTGCTATTCATCTTCGTTTGGATCGTTAGAGTTATTCTTTTTAGTTGCCTGTTGTATGCCCAGAAGTAGTGCCGGTACAAGTACAAAAACAGAAGGTACTGCATAGAGGAATCCTTTTGTTAATGCCGGATATGATTCAGTTTGTACCGAATTCATTCCGAGTTCTTTAAAAGGAACCGGCGAAATGTGTAACCAGCAGGTTCCTCCAGC
Organism: Bacteroidales bacterium; assembly: GCA_038249705.1. GTDB lineage: Bacteria > Bacteroidota > Bacteroidia > Bacteroidales > UBA4417 > UBA4417. The sequence goes on from JBBSDC010000082.1 coordinate 14,490, forward strand.
TTCATGCTCGCCGTATATCTGATCAATATACTTATCAGGAGATTCATAAATTCTTCGCCGTGCTTCGGCAATTAGTTCGCGCCGTGTACCAAAAGTAAGCGCCTCGTTCGGGCAGTTTTCCACACACGCCGGTAGTTCTCCTTTTTGTACGCGAGTTTCGTAACACATGGTACATTTCTCAATCTTCGGATTTGCACTATGATACTCGAATTTCGGCATATCAAACGGGCACGAAACCATACAATACCGGCATCCCATGCATTTATTTGATCTCCAGATTACAGGGCCATCAACAGTTTTTGTCATAGCTTGTGTAAGACATGCGGACGCACAGGCTGGTTCGTTACAGTGCATGCATTGCATCTTGGAATACACAATACCTTTCGATGTTTTATACTCATTCACAACAGTGCGGTGTTTATCATCCGGTTTGCGTAAGCCTTTAATCTCCTTGTTGGGAAGCGGCTCGGGTAAGCCATTTGCTTCGGCGCAATCATATTCACAACCACGGCAGCCTTTGCAACGATTGGCATCGTACAAAATTCCTCTGAACTCCTTATCCGTTTTAGCTTTTGGTGCCGCGTTCAATTCTTTCCCCACTGCAAGGGTAAGTCCTGTGGCGCCCATAAATTTGAAAAAATTACGGCGATCAAGTTCCATGATTTAGCTTTTTTGAGTGTAATATTTAATTTCTTATGAAAAGTTGTTGTTCTATTTAAAAGTATCAAGGAAGTTTGCCTGGAAATCTTCCCAAACTTCAGGACCGAAATCGGACAAAACACCCTCTTTCAGTTCACCGCCGTCTTGTAATACAATATGTGCATATTCAGGACTTTCTGCTTTTAGAATTGCGGCCATAAAATCTTTGAGCCTTGCAAACTCAGCGCTAAGCCACTTCGTGTATTTATCCGACATATCAAGTAACTGTATTTCTTTGAACCAGTTGGTTGGTTCAATCCTATAAACCCAACCTTCGGTATATGGCGACTGATTGAGAAATGATGAATTGCTTCGAAGTGCATCATTGTGATTTCTGATCACACCTGAAACGGGTGCATACATCATAAGTTGTTTACCGGATTGGATGATAGAGAAAAGCAGTTCGCCTTTTTTGATTTTCTCACCTGCATTCTTCATTTCTATGCGCGTGATCGGACCAGTTATATGTTGCAGAAAATCATCAATACCTATTGAAACCAGCCCATCCTTTTCCATAAAAGCCCAGGTATGGGTTTTATCAAAATAAAGCCCGTTAGGTATAATAACTGAATTTGCATCAAAACCTGTTTTACAGGTGGTAATGGCACCAGAAACAGTCAATTTTCTTTTCCCGTTTCTTCGAACTACTGTACTGATTATCAGTCCAGATACAATAATTATCAGGATACCAACGAGCAGATTCGATAAGGAAAATGAACTTTTATCTTCAACAAGATTTACTACAGCAACATTTATTTTATCCCGTTGCGATTGGCTCTCGCTACTAGCCAGATCAGAGTATCCACTCCTTGCCATAAATTGCTGACCATCGGTAAGAACCCAATTCAGGAAAGCAATTTCAGCTTCTTGTACCGGAGGTGTATTCCTGATCACATATACGTTGCTAACAAGCATTTTAGGATATTTTCCAATCCATACACCACGATGGAAAGTATTCAAATCAGTATAAATATCTTCCATATAATCAATAGTCCCATTTTCGTTTTTATCAATGGGCAAAAAGTTGATATTTTCGATTAGGTTATTGGTTTCTGTACTTTGAACATCAACCACTTTACAAAATCCGATTGCAAAACGATCTTTCCGAATGGCTGAAATCACTTCTTCCCGGGTTCCAAGTGTAATACCGTTATAATGGAACTGGTTTTCTTTAATAAGTTTCTGTACTCCCGATTTTACGATCTCGTCATTTACAACATAAATCCGGATTTTACCTACATTGCTGGTAGCTAGCAAATTCCCCCAACTTATTGTTTCCGGATTATTAAACATCTGAATGAATTGATCCTGGGTCAGACCTTGCTTTTGTAATTCATTCAACAACGGATTACCTGAATTTATAACAGGCACAATTACATTGCGGCCAACAGCCATCTTCCAGAGCCCTTTTTCATCTTGAACCTCTGATGCTTTGTTTGAGATAAAGCTCAGATTTTCGCTTGTAACCAATTTGTTAGCTGAATTGGAATAAATCAGGCTAATTTTCACTTCAGGATTTAAGCTGTTGTATTCGCTGACCCATTTCGAAGTGAGTTCTTGCAAATCAGGAGTACACGTTATACTCACAGATTCCTGTTTCAGTTCCGTGTTCTTGCTCTTTACATCTTGACTGCTTGCACCTCCTGAAATAATGAGCAGTAAGAATCCAACGATTAAAAAGAATGTAGTTTTCATAATTTTGATTGTTTCAATTCATTTAACAATCACTATCCAACAACAATGCCACGATTACAACTGACTGTATATCTGTTTTTTACAATACATATTGTTAATTTTTTCAATAGGAAAGTGTTGATTTTATATACACCTATATATATTTGCAGCCGCAAGAGCCTATATTCCATAAGCTTAGAACATATGTTGTTTTTTTCAACACTTGTTGTTTTTTTCAACACTTATTGAAATTTTTCATAAGCAATCTTGACCATAAGTGGCTAATACTGAAATAAAAAAGAAAATATATTGAAATACATTAAAAATATTACTTGCTGAAAGACTTTTCGCTTTTTCAATAGAATCCAAAATATTTATCATCCAATACTTCTAACTTCAATATCAAAATAACGAAATAGTGTTAAATATTAACCAAATTTACAGTTTTAAAATGCTGTGTAAATGACAAAAAGATATCTTTCCAGATAATAGTTTTACTTGTCTGCATGTGAATTTGGAGTTGAAAGCTATCTGAAATATGACCTGAGCAATCCAATAATGGATTTACCGGAAAGTAAAGAGATTATGACTAGCGCTATAATAAGTTGAATGAATAATCAGAGAATATTGACAATCACTTCAGCTTCCTATACATAAGCACTTAAAAATCAATTGTTAAGTGACGATAATATCTCAATAATAAATATTAGTTTACCCTTTCACTTACTTAGAAGGGCTCCAATCAAACTCCATTTTTAATGCATTGAAAAAATAAGCCTGATCATTAAAACAAATCCTATAACATATTTCTGCAACAGCTAAAGCTTTGTATCTCAGCAGGTCAGCAGCGCGCTGCAAACACAGTGAACGCATCAATTGACCAGTTGTTGATCAATAAATGCATTAAGTTTCTGTTGAGTTGAAAAACACTCATATCAACTGCATGAGAAAGAGATTCTATTGAAAAAAAACTGGTTCTAAAAAAATGGGAAACGATGATGGCCACAACCTTCACAAGAAATACCAGATCTACAGATGAGCCTGATACTTCGATCGGGCAGATAAAAGTTTATGTACTAAAAGACGTTTTCTGAGCTGTCTGCGATTTCCAATAAGATTCTTGACCCGAATCTTCAATTCCCGTCTAAATGGCTTTTGTATTAAAGTCATCAAAATCGGTTTCCCGTTCCAATGCTGTTTGCGGTTAATGCACAAAAAAACCCTGCCAACTCAGAGTTGACAGGGTAATAAAATTCGGCAGCGACATACTCTCCCGGTTTGATCCAGTACCATCTGCGCAGGCGGGCTTAACTTCTCTGTTCGGAATGGGAAGAGGTGGGCCCCGCCGCTATAGCCACCAAAAGCTTTTAAATATTTTGGTTTTAGTCTATAAAGACGAAAAAAATTGACAATTGAAA